>CAXTMV010000025.1:0-35542 GCA_964245425.1 uncultured Flavihumibacter sp.
ACTATAAAGTAAGAACAAATAATTTTAATAATACATTTTATGCTTCAAACAGCGGAAGATATCAGGCAGTTAAATGAAAAAATACAGTACCAGGCGATTTTTACAGACCGCCTGCGCGATGAGGTAGGGAGGGTGATTGTGGGTCAGCATTATATGCTTGACCGGCTGCTGATAGGGCTGCTTAGTAACGGGCATGTGTTACTGGAAGGCGTACCGGGCCTGGCCAAAACACTGGCCATTAAATCGCTGGCACAGGCCATTCATGCCAAATTCAGCCGGATACAGTTTACGCCTGATCTCCTGCCGGCCGATGTAACCGGCACCATGATCTACCAGCAGCAGAAAAACGAGTTTGTGGTACGCAAGGGGCCCATCTTCACCAATTTTCTGCTGGCAGATGAAATTAACCGTGCGCCGGCAAAAGTGCAAAGCGCCCTGCTGGAAGCCATGCAGGAAAGGCAGGTAACCATTGGCGACACCACCTATAAGCTGGAGGATCCCTTTCTGGTACTGGCCACGCAAAACCCGCTGGAGCAGGAAGGCACTTATGCTTTACCGGAAGCCCAGGCCGACAGGTTTATTATGAAAGTGGTGGTTGATTATCCTTCCAAAAGCGAAGAACAACTGATCATCCGGCAGAATGTACAGGGCATTAAGCCGCCGGAAGTAAGCCAGGTGGTTTCCATACAGGAAATCCTGCAGGCAAAAGATCTGGTCAGAAACATTTATATGGATGAGAAAGTGGAGAATTATATTCTTGATATCGTGTTTGCAACGCGGTTCCCCGACAAATACAACCTGCTGAAATTAAAACCGCTGCTGGCTTATGGCGGTTCACCGCGTGCCAGTATTAACCTGGCCCTGGCTGCCAAAGCCAACGCATTTCTTAATAAACGCGGTTATGTGATACCGGAAGACGTACGTGCCATTTCAAAAGACGTACTGCGGCATCGCATTGGGCTCACCTACGAGGCAGAAGCAGAAAACGTAAATGTAGAGAATGTAATTGATGATATTTTACGGGCTATTAGCGTGCCTTAATGCTACTGGTGCCGGATGTCTGAAGATGCCTGATTTCTTTTGCGAGACAAGACAAATCAGACATCTTCACATCAGACAGCAGACATGTAAATATCATTGTATAAGAAACCAGGCATTTTATTTTCTACCTAACCGATTTAATGAATTGTACTATTGCTCACCACTGCTGAAATATTAAAAAAAGTAAAGGAGCTGGAAATAAAGAGTAAGAAGATTACCCAGCACCTGTTTACCGGCGAATACCACTCGGCCTTTAAAGGCAGGGGTATGAGCTTTCGGGAGGTACGTGAATATTACCCGGGAGATGATGTGCGGTTTATTGACTGGAACGTAAGCGCCCGTTTTTCTACCCCCTTTACCAAACTATTTGAAGAAGAACGAGAACTAACGGTGATGCTGCTGGTAGATGTAAGCGCCAGTTCGCTGTTCGGCACGGTGCACGCCCGCAAAAAAGACCTGGTAACAGAAATCGGCGCTGTACTCACTTTTTCTGCCATCAGCAACAACGATAAAGTCGGTGTCATCTTCTTCAGCGATAAGGTAGAAAAATACATCCCCCCCAAAAAAGGGAAGCAGCATGCCCTGTATATTGTTCGGGAATTACTGACAGCAGAACCCCGCAGAAAGGGAACCAACCTGGGAGAAGCCCTGCGTTTTTTTAACAACGCCACCCGGCAAAGAAGTATCTCATTTGTGCTGAGTGATTTCCTGGACGGCCAGTTCTCAGATGCCATGAAGATAGCGGGGAAAAAACATGATATCATCGGCGTAAAAGTATACGATAAGATGGATGTACAGCTGCCCGATGCCGGGCTGTTGCAGGTAAGCGATCCGGAAAGCGGAAAAACGGCCTGGATCGACAGCAGCGATTACTGGACAAGACAACAATATGAAAAGCGTTTTTTTGAACATACGGAATGGTGTAAAACCCTTTTTGTAAAAAGTGGCAGCGATTTATTACATGTACGCACAGACGAGGATTATGTGAAAGTGCTGCAGAAATTTTTTGCAGGAAGACATAAATGAACCAACAGCACTGTTTTTTTGAATGAGCAAACAACCCCCACATATCGTTTTATTTATTATTTTTCTCCTGTCCTGTTCTTGTTGTTTTTCACAGGCAGATGTTATGGTGAAGGCAAGCATCAACCGCAACAAGATAATCATTGGTGAGCCGGTTGAACTAAGCCTGGAGGCCAAGCTGCCGGCCGGCACAGAGGGAACATGGTTTCCGGCAGATTCCATGACGCATTTTGAACTCATTGAAAAAGGCAGGATTGATACTATTGTTACAGCAGACAGCAGAACGTATCGCCAGACACTGATCATTACCAGTTTTGATTCCGGCCGCTGGTCGGTTCCTTCCCTGCCCTTTACGATTGGCAACAAGGAATACCTGACCGATTCCCTGCCGGTATCCGTTGCTTTTTCCAACCAGGATACAAAACAAGACTACCACGACATAAAAGACATTATTGAGGTAGAAAATACAGCCACCCGGTACATCAACACCGCATTGCTGGTATTGGGCCTGTTATCGCTGGCAGCCATTATTTATTTCTTAAGCCGAAAGGCCGGCAGCCGGCAACCGGCACCTGCCAGTAAGCCCGTTTCAATATTACCGCCGCTGCAGGAGGCGCTGCTGGCTATTCAGGAACTGCAAAGACGCAGTCAAACCGAACCGGTACGAACAAAAATCTTCCATTCCGAGTTGAATGATATTCTGCGCCAGTACCTGTACAGGAAAAGCGGTACGGCCACCATGGAAAAAACAAGCGGTGAACTGATGCTGCAATTGAAGCAGTTCAACCTGCCGGGTAATGGATTCACTACGCTGGCCCAGGTACTGAGAATGAATGATGCCGTTAAATTTGCCAAATACCAGCCTGCTGAAAATGAGAACCAGCAGGCCATTGAAACCATAAAAGAATCGGTAGAACAACTGGATACAATAATTTCATAACAAAAAACTCAATTATACAGGCGTTGGTAGTTGATTATTTTAATGATATACATTTTGGGCAGCCCTGGTGGCTGGCGCTGTTTGCCTTACTGCCCCTGCTTGCCTGGTGGCATTTTACGGGGCAAAAGTTTAACCAGGCCAGCATGGTTATTTCTTCCTTTTCAAAAGTAAAAGGCATCCGTTCATGGAAAACGACCCTTCGCCACCTGCCTTTTTTTTGCCGGCTTTTATGTGTGGGCTGCATTGTACTGGCACTGGCAAGGCCGCAAACCAGGAACGACGAAGAGCTGGTGAGTGGCGAAGGAGTGGATATTGTGCTGGCCATTGACGTAAGCGGCAGTATGCTTGCGCAGGATTTTACCCCCAACCGCATGGAAGCCGCCAAAGAAGTGGCCGCCAATTTTGTAGCCAACCGGCCCACAGACAGGATCGGCATTGTTATTTTTTCCGGAGAAAGTTTTACCCTTTGTCCATTAACTACCGACCAACAGGTGCTGAAAACGCAGATTTATAATATACAAAGCGGCCAGCTGGAAGACGGCACTGCTATCGGTTCGGGGCTGGCTACCAGCGTAGACCGGTTGCGTTCATCCAAATCAAAAAGTAAAGTAGTCATTCTTTTAACAGATGGTGAAAACAACGGCGGACAAATACCACCGTTAACCGCCAAGGAGCTGGCAAAAGCAACCGGTGTTAAAGTATACACCATCGGTGTTGGTACTGATGGGTTTGCACAGACGCCTATGCAAACACAATCGGGTACGGTGGTCATGCAAAAAGAAAAAGTAAATATTGACGAGAAATTGCTGACACAGATTGCTACTGAAACCGGTGGCCAGTATTTCAGGGCAAAAGACAATGAAAGCCTTAAGAATATTTATACCGCTATTGATAAACTGGAGAAATCGCGCATTGAGGTAACGGCATTAAAACGTTATTCTGAAAAGTTTTTCCCCTTTGCCATTGCCGCACTGGCATTTTTGTTAATCGAACTGGTGCTTACTTTTACGCTGTTCAAGAAATTTCCGTAACAGGCTTTCGCTTCATTTCTCGTTTACTGTAAACCCACCCAGGGTTAACTAACCTATTCTATCTGATCTACGGGTTGCACCCACACCCGGAAGCTATCATCCAGGCTTTACTATGCTTTCCCTGCTATTACCGTAATTTAGCTGTCTATGAGAGCGTTGGTGTATAAATCTACAGGCAGCTGGTATGTAACCAAGACGGCAGACGGGCAAGTATTCAATGCCCGCATAAAAGGCGTTTTTAAAATGGACCAGCAGATCACTTCTACCAACCCGGTTGCAGTGGGCGATGAGGTAGAGATGGAAATGGAGAATGAACTGGAACATACTACTACCATCACCGCTATTCATGCACGGCGCAATTACATTAACCGGCAATCACCCTCGCATAAAATGCAGCACCATATTGTTGCGGCCAACCTTGATCAGTCGCTGCTCTTTGCTACGCTGAAGGAACCCCGCACTTCGCAGGGTTTTATAGATCGGTTCCTGGTAACGTCGGAGGCTTATCATGTGCCGGCGGTTATCGCTTTTAATAAGACAGATGTATACCGGAAAAAAGAGCTCGATAAACTGGCCTCTTTACAAGACATATATGGAAGCATTGGCTATACCGTGGCAGCCATCAGTATAAAGGACAACACCGGTGTTGACGACCTGAAGCGGCTGTTAGAAGACAAGGTTACTTTGATGAGCGGGCATTCCGGTGTTGGCAAATCTTCTTTTATCAATACTATTTTCCCCGAACGGCTGTTGCGAACGCAGGAAGTAAGTGGATGGAGCGGCAAGGGCCTGCACACCACTACTTTTGCTGAAATGTTCGACCTGTCACTGCCCGGCAAGGGAAGAATTATAGATACGCCGGGCATCCGCGAATTTGGCCTCTTCAATATCAGTAAACAGGAGCTTTCGCATTATTTTCCTGAAATGCGGAAGTTGATAAGCGATTGCCAGTTCAACAACTGCCTGCATGTTAATGAGCCTGGTTGTGCTATCAAACAGGCCGTTGCCGATGGCGACATTAGTGAAGATCGATACGTGAGCTATTATAATATCCTGGAATCGATTGAAGAAAAAGGGTATTGATTGTTTGCTTGCCTAACAGAATGACTGCAACGATAAACCGTGGCGGCATATAACAAATTGGCAAAAGCCTGTCTTTCTTCTTTACATCTCTTTGCTTCTTTGCGTGGATATGCGCAAACAAAAAGCCGCCCCTCTGCAGGTACGGCTTTCAATGAAAAACCAAGAGTACGGATTAAAGAAATCGTTTATGACAAATATTTTCTGGCGGTATTGATCATTAATTTGGTTTCCAGGAACTGCGCCACTTCTACCACTGCGTCGTTGTCGCGCCGGGGTGCTTCCCTGAACTTATGGGGATAAATGGAAATGCCCGTGTAAATATTATAATGAAGGGTAAGTGCGCGTCCTTTGTAATTGAAGTCCCAGACCAGCGAATCGAAATCATCGAGTTTACTTAAGAATTGAATGTCGAGATCATCGCTTAGAATGTCAGCAACTTCATAAAAACGTTTTAGGCCGCAATCGTCATCAATCACAGCTTCGGTGCAACCGAAGTCTGTCCGGAGGGTAAGGCTCATATGTACGGATTTTAGGTATATAAATAGTCCCGGTTATGTACAGAGACACAAATACGCTATGATTTAAACCTGGGTGCCGATGGCACTTTTTCTCCTGTCAGTATCCTTTCTGCTCCTACATTTTTTCCATTGGCCGGGCAACCATATTTGGGTCCGAATACCTTGTTCCATACACTGCACGAGCTGCCGGTACAAAGGATGGCCAGGAGAAAAAAAGCGGTTAAAAAAGAACGGGGTTTCATGATCGGATACTGCGTTTCCATTACAACGGGATAAACTTATAAATATTATACCGCCGGAGCAAGTAACCCCTGTCCATTTCGACGAAAGGACTTATTTGTTCGCCCGTTCAATAAGCACATAAAAAAAGAGCGGGCAGTACGCAATAAAAATTGCACGGCAGATCATCTGCGTATCGCCTGCTTTTTTTGCTTTGTTCTCTTAGCCTTCTCTTGGCTCCTGGCCTTTGAACCAGCCGGCATAGCGCAGGTAGTTATTGGCGATGCGATCGATTTCACCGTGAATTAAATCAGTGGAGATGTCTTTTATTTTTTTGGCAGGCACACCGGCGTAGATGCTGCCGGCCTCGCAAATAGTGCCTTCCAGTACAACTGCTCCGGCGGCAATAATGGTATTGCTGTTTACGACCACATTGTCCATTATAATGGCACCCATTCCAATCAAAACGTTATCCTGGATGGTACAGCCATGAACAATGGCATTGTGCCCGATAGAAACATTGTTGCCGATAATGGCCTTGGTTTTCTCGAAAGTGCCGTGTATAATGGCGCCATCCTGTACATTCACTTTGTTGCCCATCCGTATGCTGTTTACATCCCCCCGCACAACGGCGTTAAACCAGATACTACAGCCATCGCCGGTTTGTACGTCGCCCACCACGGTTGCATTGGGCGCAATAAAACAGTCCCCGCCAAATATTGGATATACGCCATTTACCTGCATAATAACTGCCATAAAAATAATTTGATTGATAAAAAGGACGGCTACCAGAAAAGTTTATGGCATTGCCCCTGACAAATATCAAAATTCTTTGTGGCTTTGCCACTGCTTTGCGTTCTTTGCGTTAAATTATTTTTTTGTTTATGAACCAGCGTGCATTATTTCTACAACACATAGCGCAAACATCGGACGCGCCGCTGGCACTTGAAATAACAGCTGCCGCCGGTTGTTATTTATATGATGCGGAAGGCAGGCAATATATTGATCTGATTGGCGGTATCAGTGTTTGCAATATTGGTCACCGGCATCCTGCTGTGGTGGCTGCCATAAAGGAGCAGGCCGACAAATACCTGCATGTACTGGTATATGGCGAGTTCATCCAGCATCCGCAGGTGCAGTATGCAAAACTGCTGGCTGATCACCTGCCGACCAGTCTCAACTCCGTTTTTTTTACTAATTCCGGCGCAGAAGCAACCGAAGGCGCTATGAAGCTGGCCAAGCGCGCTACGGGGCGAACCGGCATGCTGGCTTTCAGGAATGCCTACCATGGCTCTACCCAGGGTGCGCTCAGCCTTATAGGAGATGAATACTGGAGAAATGCCTTCCGGCCGTTGCTGCCCGGCATTCAGCATGCTGCATACAACGACCTGTCATCGGTTGATTTTGTTACGCATCATACTGCCTGTGTAATAGTAGAAACCGTGCAGGCGGAGAGTGGCGTAATGGCACCGCAGGTGAGCTGGCTGCAAGCGTTAAGAAAAAAATGTGCTGAACAGGGCGCTTTATTGATTTTGGATGAGATACAGGCTGGTTTTGGAAGAACCGGTAGCTGCTGGGCATTTGAGCAGGCCGGGATAGTGCCGGATATTTTATTATTGGGCAAAGCGCTTGGCGCGGGAATGCCACTGGGTGCTTTCATAGCGGATAAACAATTAATGTGGACCCTTACCCATAATCCTGTGCTGGGGCATATTACTACTTTTGGCGGCCACCCGGTAAGCTGTGCTGCCGGGCTGGCTGGTTTTAAAGCATTGCTGGAAGGAGGCCATATAGCACAGGTAAAAGAAAAAGAAGCGCTGTTCAGGCAACTGCTGGTTCACCCATTAATAAAAAAGGTTCGCAGTGCCGGCCTGTGGATGGCAGTTGAATTCGATAATTTTGAAACCAATAAAAAGATAATTGACGCCTGTTTGCAGCAGGGCGTATTAACAGACTGGTTCCTCTTTGCGCCGCAATGTATGCGCATTGCCCCACCCCTGACCATTACCGAAGAACAAATAAAAGCCGCCTGCCGTATTATCATCAGCGCTTGTGCAGCTGCAGGCTGATCTTATATGTATTATACAGACATGATTTCTTTTTCTTTGGCCGCCAGGGTTTTTTCGATGGCAGCTATATACCTGTCGGTACTGTTCTGAATTTCCTTTTCTGCATCTTTGCCGGCATCTTCGCTTAATCCGTCTTTTTGTAATTTCTTGATGCTTTCAATGGCATCCCGGCGTATACTGCGAACGGCTACCTTAGATTGCTCTCCCTCTGCATTGGCTCTTTTCACCAGCTCTTTTCTACGCTCTTCTGTGAGTGGCGGCAGAAACAGCCGTATATTAACCCCATCATTTTGCGGGGTGATGCCAATATTGGAAGCCATAATGGCTTTTTCCATGGGCTGCAGCATATTCTTTTCCCAGGGTTGGATAGACAGGGTTCTGGCATCCAGTACAGATATATTACCTACCTGGCCAATCGGTGTAGGATTGCCGTAGTAATCAACCACAATGCCATCCAGCATATTAGGGTTTGCCTTGCCCGCCCGCACTTTTACCAGCTCGGTCTCCAGGTGACCATGCGCCTTTTTCATGGTATCTTCCGTATTGCTTAAAATTTTTTCCAGCGTATCTGACATAATGTAATGTATTAAACGGAGGCAAATCTACGCAAACCTGCACGTAAATGATAAAGGTTCCGGTTGCAAATAATTTGTATAAAGGGAAAACTGTTTACCTGTTCCATCCGGTTAGCGCGTACGGCAACCCAGGCAGCGGTGCCACTATTTTTGCTCGTATATGGCGTCTTTTGTAATGGATACAACTTTTGAGGACCCCTGCAGGTTGTTGTTCACCGACCCTGCAACAAACAGTTTTTTGCGGCGGCGGCTATAATACAGGTAGCCGACAACAGAAAAAAAGATAACAAAAATACCGCCGATCAGCAGCGTGCAATCCAATGCGCGAAGCATGTATACGGCTGCAATAAACACCCCGTTTACGGCAACCAGCAAAAGGGTAATGGTACTGTGCGACAACCCCCTGTCTAGCAGTATATGATGAATATGATTGCGATCCGGGCTGAAGGGTGAGCGGCGATGGCCGATGCGTATGCCAAACACCCGCAGGGTATCCAGCAATGGCACCATTAATATGGCAAAACCAACTGCCGGTGCAGATGATATCGGAACGCTCACCGCTGGCATGTTGGCAACATTGATAAATTTAATGACCAGGATGGAATTAATAAGACCCAGCAACAAAGAACCCGTATCACCCATAAAGATCTTTGCCGGCTGAAAATTAAAAATTAAAAACGCTACCAGGCTGGCAGCCGTTGCAAAAGACAACACGGCATAAGCCTGCATATTCACTTCATAAAAGTAGACCCCGAAAATAGTTACCGCCATCAACGCCAGTCCCGCCGCCAGCCCGTCTACGCCATCGATCAGGTTAAAAGAGTTTACAATAACGATGATGGTGAGATAAGTAAAAAAAATGCTGAACATGGGTGGCAGCTGGTAGATGCCCAAAAAGCCATGCATGCTTTGTATCTGTATATTACCCTTATAAATAATCAGGAAGGCGGCCAGCACCTGGCCAATGAATTTTTTTATGGGCGAAATATCAAGTATATCGTCTTTGAGACCCAGGAAGAAAATCACGAAAAAGGCTGCAAAAAAATATTGAAAATCGGGTGCCTGTGCAAAAGAAATGATCGTAAGCGATGCCATTACGAACCCGGCAAAAATACCCAGGCCACCCAAGGATGGGATGGGAACATCGTGGATCTTACGTGCATCCGGAACATCATACAGTTTCTTACTGTTGGCGACGAAAATAATGACCGGTATTGACAAATAAGTAATCGAAAATGCGATTGATATGCAAAGTAAAATATCAAACATTAATAAGGATTAGTTGTTCGGACAAGTAAGGCTGGCCAGCCTTCTCATCCGTCTGCAAGATACCGCATCTTTTTGAAATACCTGTTTTGAAATCATGCATTTAACGGGTAAAAAATTGCCCAAGTACACCGCTAAAACTTTATACAAAAACAGTTTTCTTTTTAAAATTCAATTAGCTTTGCCCTTAACCAGGAAATTATTGATGTATGGCTGAATTAAAAGATATTGCCACCCAGATACGCAGGGATATTGTAAGAATGGTGCATGGCGCCAACAGTGGTCACCCCGGTGGTTCACTGGGTTGTGCGGACTATTTTACCGCTCTCTATTTTAAAGTGCTGAAACACAATCCGCAGTTCAATATGAACGCTACCAATGAGGATGTGTTTTTTCTTTCCAACGGGCATATTTCTCCTGTATTTTACGCCAGCCTTGCCCGTTCAGGCTATTTTGATATAAAGGAGCTGGCCACTTTCCGCAAGCTGAACAGCCGCCTGCAGGGGCATCCCGCCACGCATGAACACCTGCCGGGCATACGGGTCGCTTCCGGCTCGCTGGGCCAGGGTATGAGCGTGGCCATCGGGGCCGCCCTAGCCAAAAAGCTGAACAATGAAAAAAACATCGTTTTTTCATTGCATGGAGATGGCGAGCTGGATGAGGGACAGAACTGGGAAGCTATCATGTTTGCAGCCCATCACAAGGTTGATAACCTGATTTCTACGGTTGACTGGAATGGCCAGCAGATTGACGGTCCTACTGCGCAGGTATTGAACCTGGGCAACCTGGATATTAAATTTGCCGCTTTTGGCTGGGAAGTGATTCACCTGGAAAACGGGAACGATATGGATGCTGTGGTAGAAACCCTGGAAAAAGCCAAAACCTTTGTAGGTAAGGGTAAACCCATTGCTATATTAATGAAAACAGTGATGGGCAGCGGAGTAGACTTTATGGAGGGACACCACGAATGGCATGGCGTGGCCCCCAACGACGAACAATTGGCAAAAGCGCTTTCCCAACTGCCGGAGACACTGGGCGATTATTAAGTTTTAAGATTGAATTTTATAATAGAAAGACCCCGTTTTGAACGGGGTTTTTTATAGCTGATGCATATTACGAGCCTTTCAACTGGATGGGCTGCAGCGCTGCCCGGCGCGAGGGAAACCAGGACGCGATAAGGGCAATTATAATGACGGTACAAAAAACAAGCAGTATATCGCCCGGCAAAAATTTTACCGGGTAATGATCAATTAAAAAGGTACTGCCCTGCAGTTTGATTAGTTTGAATTGCACCTGCAACCAGCCTATGAGGAAGGCCAGTAAAATACCGCCGGTGCCCCCTATAATGGCCAGCAACAATCCTTCGCTTAAAAAAATCTTCTGCACAGAAGCGCTGGTACTGCCCATCGCCTTTAAGATCTGTATGTCTTTTTGCTTTTCCAGTATCAGCATGGTCAGCGCGCCAATCATGGTAAAGGCCGCCACTATTAAAATGAAGGAAAGTAAGACAAAAATAAACCATTTCTCCTGTCGCATGGTGGCATAGAGGCTCCTGTTCTGTTCGTACATCGTCTCTACCAGGTAATTGCTACCCAGTAATTGCTGCAATCCTGCTTTTACGGATTCTTCCTTTTTTTTATCTGCCACGGCGATCTCGATGGCACCGTACTCATCCGGCCGCAATCCCAGCATCCGTTTCATAAAACCGAGGTTGGTGATCACATAGTTGTTGTCGAAGTCTTGTTGTATGGCAAAGGCACCGGCGGCGGTTATATTATCTGCGCTTAAAGACTGCATCGGGTCTGCGTACTCGATATTCATTCCTCTTTTGGGTAGGTATACGGTGAGGGGCAATATGGCGCGATCGCTCTCGGCCCCCAGGGTGTTTTCTACACCCGCACCCATTACCATGGAAGGTTTGTCAGAATCGCCCAGTATGAATTTACCCCTGATCAGCCGGCCGGCCACATGGCTGACCTCCTGAAAATTTTCATCTACACCTTTTACGACTACCAGTGCCGGGTAGTCGCCGTTTTGCAAGAGCGCTTTTTCCTCTATGGTGAGTGAAACCGCGCGCACATCAGGCCAGGCAGCAATTTTTTGCTTTTGCTCTTTTGTGAGCAGCAGCACTTTTCCGCTGGCAGGCAATATGCGCAGGTCTGTATAAAAATCTGCATACAACGATTTAACCAAGTCTTCAAAACCGTTGAAGACACTTAATAATATGATCAACGCCGCTGTACCTGTACCCATTGCCACCACGCTTATCCAGGCAATGATATTGATGGCATTGGTCGATTTTTTTGCATTAAAATATCTCCAGGCGAAAAGAAAGTTCAAGCGGATTTTTTTAGCTGTGAGCTATTAGCCATAAGTCAATAGCCGTAGAAGAAAACAATAATAATTGATAGGTTCACCAGTCTATTCTAACAGGCATTTTCTATTTCAGGACAGCACGCCTCATTCCTCCTTTTTATCCTCGTTGATCTTCTTAAACAGCTCTTCCATTTTAAATACATTGTCAAGTGTATCGTCTATGAAATACCGCATTTCCGGAATGCGGCGCAACTGGTGTTTTACTCTTGTCACCATTTCTTTTTTGATCTCCCAGGCACGGTCTTCAATTTTTTTCATGACGGCTTCAGGGTCCTTCACCTGGAAGAAACTGAGATACACCCTGGCTTCCAGCAAATCGGGTGTTATTTTGACCGATGAGATGGACACCATGCCTCCGTTCAGCATGCTTAAGCCAAGCCGTTGAAAAATATCGGTGAGGTATTCATTCAACAGCCCCGCTACCTGTTTCTGGCGTTTTCCTTCTTCCATATTTCAATTGATAAGCTACAAATTTACGGCTTAATTCCGGGCCCCGGAAGCCAAATTATGGGAATGCGGCCATGGGGTGGGGCCTGGTACCGGGGCTGGCTGAAAAAGCAGTGGCCGGCGCGTTGCTGGCAGCAGTTTATGGCATCATTCGTGTTCTTTAACTGGCAGGCGGTCCATTCCGCTTCACTTTTAATACAGCAGATATGAAAAAAATATTGATAGCACTCGACTATGACCCCAGTGCCCAGGCAGTGGCAGAGACAGGGTATGCACTGGCAAAAGGTATGCAGGCAGAATTGGTATTGTTGCATATACTGGCAGATCCATCTTATTATGCCGCTTACGAATACTCGCCCATCATGGGCTTTAACAATAATTTTATCAGTCCCGAAACATTGCCGCCCGATGTATCGGCGGAGATTAGGAAAGGGGCCGTCGAATTTCTCAACAGGTCAAAAGAGCACCTGGGTGACACAGGTATACAAACACTGGTAAATGAAGGCGATGTTGCGGACACCATTTTACAAACAGCTGCAACGGTACAGGCAGACATTATTGTACTGGGATCGCACAGCCGGCGCGGGTTGGAAAAAATACTGATGGGCAGTGTTACGGAAAAAGTATTGCACCGCAGCAGCATCCCTTTGTTTATCATTCCTACAAAGAAATAAGCATATGGTTGCCGGCATAGCATTCAAACAAAAAAACACGCCGCGGGCGTGTTTTCGTTTATTATTTTATGCCGGTATTATTTATTCATCATCTGTTTGGCTTCGATGCTCAAAGTGGCATGCGGCACTGCGCGTAAACGGGCCTTGTCTATGAGTTTACCGGTTACCCGGCAAATACCATAGGTTTTGTTTTCGATGCGCATCATGGCTTTTTCCAGGTGGTCGATAAAAGAAATCTGGCGACTGGCCATCTGGCTCAGCTGTTCGCGTTCCATGCTCATACCGCCATCTTCCATCGTCATGTAGCGGCCATCATCGTTGTCTCCACCCATTTCATCTTTACGGGTAATCAGGCCCTGCAGATAGGCAAGTTCTTTTTTTGCCGCATCCAGTTTCTTGGTAATAATTTCCCTGAATTCTAGTAATTCTACATCACTGTATCTCATGGTAGGTCCGGATATTTGTTCAGAAGGTTGATCTAATACTGATTTGGTAAAATCTGGCTGGTATTTGCGTACTGTTTTTGTTTTTATTTCAGGCATTACCATTTTCGCCGGTTTTTCGGTTGCTGCCTGTTTTTTTGGAACGGGCGGCGGCGTATTGGTAACCGGCTTAAAACTTGGTTTGGGCGGCACATAAGGCTTGGCCGGTACCGCTGCAACCGGTTCTGGTTTTTTTACTTCGGGCTTTTTTGCCGGAACGGATTCCGACTTTGGCTTTATCACAGATTTGGCCGACGGGGGCGGCACAGATTTTTTTGCGGTCACAGGCTTGGTTGCTGGCCTTGCCGGATGAACAGGGGCCTTTGCAGGTGCTGGCTTAACGGCAGGTTTTACAGCTTTTTTAGGTGCTGGTACGGGTTTCGGCGCTGGCTTTTTTGCGACCGGCTTTTTTGCCGGTGCTGGCTTCCCCGCTTTATGCGAAGCAGGTTTAGCAGGGGCTTTTTTTGCCGGTTTAGCTGCTTTCTTCTTAACTGCCATACTTGTTATACTTTTTTTGTGACAAACACTTTCAGCGGAATGTCGTTCACTTCAATTTCAGTGCCATCGCTGATTTCAGGCACAAATTCCAGTTTATCTGCCAGAATTTCGGCGCAAATATAGGTATTATACTTATTGACAGATGCGGCCAGCTCTTTATGTTGCGTTAATTGAACCAATATCCTGTCCGTCAGTTCATAACCGTTGTCTTTGCGTATTTTTTGAATGCGGTTGACAATTTCCCTGGCATTGCCTTCTTCCACCAGTTCGGGGGTTACTGTTACGTCCAATGCTACTGTCAGGCTGCCTTTATTGGCTACCATCCAGCCCGGAATGTCCTCACTGCTGATGTCTACGTCCGTAACCTGTAATATTACGGGTTCGTTTTCAATCGGCAATGAATAACAACCTTCTTTTTCCAGTTTTGCAATATCTTCCTGGCCAAAATTTGCCAGGGCTGCGGCAACGGCCTTCATTTTGGAACCCAGTCTTTTTCCCAATGCTATATAATTGGGTTTTATCTTTTTGCTGATAAAGCCACTGCCTTCTTCCAGGTAGGCTATTTCCTTTACGTTTACCTCCGTTTTGATGAGGTCTTCGATTTTCTCAAACTGCTGCCTGATGCCCGTTTCCAGCACCGGTATGAGTATTTTTTGCAGGGGCTGCCGCACTTTGATATTGATTTTTTTCCGCAACGATAAAACCAGCGAAGAGGCATCCTGGGCCAGTTGCATTCTTTCTTCCAACAGCCTGTCGATAACGGCTTCATCGGCTATTGGAAAATCGGCATGGTGTACCGATTCTACCGTGTAGCGGCCGGTAACTGCGTTCAGGTTACGGAAGATGGCATCGCTGAAAAAAGGCGATACAGGTGCCATCAGCCGCAAAATGGTTTCGAGGCATTCGTATAAGGTCTGGTAGGCCGATATCTTGTCGGTCTCATATTCACCTTTCCAGAAACGGCGACGGCACAACCGGACATACCAGTTGCTTAACAGGTTGTCTACAAAATCCTCTATCAGCCGGCCGGCAGCCGTTGGCTCGTAATCGTCAAAACTGGCCGTCACTTTTTTTACCAGTGTATTAAGAGAAGAAAGTACCCAGCGATCAATTTCGGGTCTTTGCGCCAGCGGCACGTCAGCTTCCTTGAAAGCGAATCCGTCTACATTGGCATAAAGGGCAAAAAACTGGTAGGTATTATACAAGGTGCCAAAAAATTTCCGTTGTATTTCCTTAATGCCTTCCAGGTCAAATTTCAGGTTGTCCCAGGGAGAAGCATTCGTGATCAGGTACCAGCGGGTAGCATCTGCACCAAACTGTTCAATGGTAGAAAATGGATCTACCACGTTGCCTACGCGCTTGCTCATTTTATTACCATTCTTATCAAGCACCAGTCCGTTGCTTACACAGGTTTTATACGCTACATTATCATAGAGCAGGGCAGAAATAGCATGCAAGGTATAAAACCATCCCCTGGTCTGATCAACGCCTTCGGCGATAAAATCTGCAGGATAATTATGATCAAATGGCGCTTTGAAGGGCCGCGGATCGCCTGCCTTTAGTTTATCATGATCGAGGCCCCATTGTGCAAAAGGCATGGCGCCGCTGTCGAACCAAACATCTATCAAATCGGGCACCCGTTTCATGGGCCTGCCTTCGCTGTCTACGAGTACAATTTCATCCACATAGGGTTTATGCAAGTCCAGGATGCCGTCGTGAAAATAATTTTCATTGGTGCCGCCACCCAGCGCCGTTGTCGCTTTTCTTATTTCAGCATTCAGTTGTTCTACATGGCCGATGCATTTCTCTTCGCCCCCGCTGTGTTTATCTATGAATTGATTTTCACCGTCAACTGTTTTCCAGATGGGCAAGGGTGTGCCCCAGAAACGGCTCCGGCTCAGGTTCCAGTCAACCATATTTTCCAGCCAGTTGCCGAAACGGCCTTCGCCGGTAGAAGCCGGCTTCCAGTTAATGGTTTTGTTCAGTGCCACCATCCGGTCTTTTACGGCTGTGGTCTTAATAAACCAGGCATCCAGCGGGTAATACAATATCGGCTTGTCTGTTCTCCAGCAATGCGGGTAATTGTGTTCGTATTTCTCTACTTTAAACGCACGGTTTTCTTTTTTTAATTTTACGCTGATGTCTACATTCACATCCGCATAATCCGGCTGGTCTTTATAATTCTTTACATAGCGATGGCTGAATTCGCCCAATCCGTCTACAAATTTACCCTGGCGATCCACCAGTGTTAAAATGCCGATATTGTATTTTTTACCTACTTTATAGTCGTCTGCACCAAAGGCCGGGGCCGTGTGTACAAGGCCGGTACCGTCTTCTGTGGTCACGAAACTGTCTAGCATAACGCGGAACGGTTTCGCTGCCGGCGTAATGGCTTGTATCTTCTCCAGCGTGTTGGCTGCCGATGGCAGTAACTGATCGTATTCCAATCCTTCCAGCTGCCGCCCTGTAAAAGCAGCGATCGTTTTCCAGGGCAGTATTTTTGATGCCGTTGAATAACCTGTAAAATCGCCCTCCTCGCCTTCCGCTTTAAAATATTTAGAGACCAGGTTTTTTGCCAGCACAATGTTCACGGGCAGGTGCGTGTAGGGGTTAAAGGTTTTTACCAGTACGTAGTCGATATCCGGCCCTGCGGTCAGGCCAAGGTTCGACGGCAGGGTCCAGGGCGTGGTGGTCCAGGCCAGGAAGAAGACAGCGTCCTCTGTCTTTTGTCCGGGGTCAGGAGTTGTTTGCTCGGATAAGGCATCAAAAAGGAATTGGCTTTTTTCATTCTTCACTGCCTTAAACATGGCAACGATGCTGGTATCCTTTACCATTTTATAGGTGCCGGGCTGGTTCAGTTCGTGCGAGCTGAGGCCGGTGCCTGCAGCCGGCGAATAGGGCTGAATGCTGACGCTCTCGTACAGGAACCCTTTTTTGTACAGTTCGGCCAATATCCACCAGAGGGTTTCAATGTATTCGTTCTTAAATGTAACATAGGGATTGTCAAGATCCACCCAGTAACCCATTTTTTTGGTTACCTCATCCCATTTGTCTTTATAACGCATTACGGCCTCGCGGCATTTGCGGTTGTAGTCTTCTACTGATATTTTTTTGCCGATGTCTTCTTTTGTTATACCCAGTTCTTTTTCCACGCCCAGTTCAATGGGCAGACCATGCGTATCCCATCCGCCCTTCCGGTTCACCTGGAAGCCTTTCATGGTTTTATACCGGCATACCAAATCCTTGAGGGTTCTTGAAATAACATGGTGGATGCCGGGCAGGCCGTTGGCGCTGGGCGGACCTTCATAAAACACAAAAGGTTTTGCGCCCGCCCGAAGGTCGATGCTTTTTTGAAAAGCCTGATCACGATCCCATGCAGAAAGGATTTCCTGCTCAATGGAAGGCAGATGTAAACCCTTATATTCTTTGTATCTGGATGCCATATAAAAATAATAATATGCGGTCAGCTAACAGGAGGATAAAAGATTTTTTATGGTGTGCAAAGGTACGATAAATTAAGACGCTAATGATTAGCCAATATTAATGAATGCATGTCAGCGAAGACCACTCCCCCGCACCGCTTTCCTGCGCCACTTATCCACATTTTTTCTTTTTGGCATAATTTCTGAAAGTTGTAGCTAGCAATTGAGCAGGGCTGAGCGGTGTGAGAATCAAGCTGTTGATATTACTAAGTCTGCAGCGTAAAATAACGAATAACTGAATAAACCTATTTAAGTACAAACATATTTATACCTCTTTCTACGGTTTAGGGTTTAGGGGTTAAAAGGGGAGTATTCCTACTCCCCTTCCTTTTTTAAATTCTTCATCAAATGTGTTAACAACCCGTTTTTAATTTCCGGTTACCAATTTGCGACAACCGTTAAACAGGTTCCTGCTAAAATCCAATACTACCGATAGGCCCGGTTCGGAGGAGGCTCTGTAACCATATTAAAGCTAATAGCGTACGCTGTTAGCTTTTTAGTTAATAGCCGGCATCTATTTCCGAAGCATCTTATAAATCCGGATAGCACTCATTAAAAGAATAATGAACAGCAGCAGGCCTGCCAGCGCCCATACAAAACTGATGGCCTGCTTTACCACCGCCAGCATCACAATGGCCACTAAAAAAATAGTAGCTACTTCATTCCAGATCCTTAACTGCTGCGATGAATACCGGAAAATACCTTGTAGTTGCTGTTTCACCAGCAGGTGCATAGCGATATGATAAGCGTACAACCCGGCCACAAAAAATAATTTTACCAGCAGCCAGGTGGGCAGGCTGCCCAATAAATACCAGGTAGTACCACCAAAAACCAGGGTAAGAATGGCAGAGGGCCAGGTAATGCCCCACCAAAGCCGCCTGATCATGATCGAAAACTGTTGTTGCAGCGCAGTCTTGGCCGCTTCCTCCTGTTCATTGGCTTCCGTATTATAAATCAGCAGCCTTGGCAGGTAGAAGAGGCCCGCAAACCAGGTTACGATAAAAATAACATGCAGCGCTTTGATGTATAAATACATAGATGATAACAAATATGAACGAATAAAGTGGGCGTAATGCCAGGCTTTAAACCGGCAACATCTTCTACTTTTGCATTTTTACTTTTTAATTACCCGGTAATCATTCTTTTACTGCCACCGGCATACTCTTTTATCCAGCCGGCAATGGTTTCGATCCACAAGGGATGGGTATTCAGGCAAGGTATCATAGCAAAACTTTCACCGCCTGCCTTCAAAAAAGCTTCTTTTCCGCGTTCCGCTATTTCTTCCAGTGTTTCCAGGCAATCACTTACAAAAGCCGGGCAGATCACCAGCAGTTTTTTAACGCCTTCTTTTGGCATTTCCTCAAAACGAATATCGGTAAAAGGTTGCAGCCAGCCCTTGCCCAGTCGCGATTGAAAGGAAATACTGTATTTGTCTTGGGGGATATTCAATTGTTCCGTCACCTTGCGGGTAGTAGTAAATACCTGGTGCCGGTAACAATGTGCATGGGCGGCAGAGGGTGTTTCGCAACAGTTCGGTGTTTGCAGGCAATGCTGGCCGGTGATATCACTTTTGCGGATATGCCCCGATGGGATACCGTGGTAGCTGAACAACAGGTGATCAAAGGGCTGCTGCAGCCAGGGTTGTATATTGGCGGACAGTGCATCTATATAATGCTGTTCTTCAAAAAAAGGCTGCAGGGTGGCAATTGTAAACCGGTATTGTTTTTTTTCATAGATCTCCCTGGCATAGGCAACCGCTGTTTCATAGCTCGACATAGCATAATGCGGGTACAACGGAACCAGGATCACTTCTTCCAGCCCGGGTTCCCTGCTCAGGAGCTCTTCAAAAGCATCTTCCGGCGAGGGGTTTCCATACCGCATGCCAATAGCAACCGGTTCAGTGAGTGCCTGCTGTACGGCCTGTTGCAATTGCCTGGTGATAACCACCAGGGGGGAGCCCTCTTTTGTCCAGATGGTCTTGTATGCCTCCGCCGATTTAGGCGCCCGGATAGGAACAATCAGGCCCCTCACCAGCAGGGCCCTGAACAGGTAAGGATAATCAATTACCCGGCCGTCCATCAAAAACTGGTTCAGGTACCGCCTAACATCGCTTACCTCGGTAGAATCAGGTGAACCCAGATTCATTAAAATGATGCCTCTTTTTACTGCCTGGTCCATGCTATTGATTAAATGTTTGCAAATGTAACTACTGGTAGCTTAAAAAGACTATTTGGTACAGCTTTGCAGCGGTGCAGGAACAGCCGGATAAAACAATCAGGCAATTCATTATAAAAAATGACAGTCTGGTGACATTGATTTTCGTTTTTTGATAGCCGCTAACATAATTTCGCCGTACTGATAACAGAAACTGTTTACATGATAGGAAATGACCATTCCGATATATTGAATTTTTGCGTAGCGGGTATCAATTATAAGAAAACAGACGCTTCTTTACGTGGACAGTTTGCCATTGGGGCAGATCAATATGCTGCGATTTTGGAAAAAGCCAACGTTACAGGCTTACATGAATTGTTTATTCTTTCTACCTGTAACCGTACAGAAATTTATGGCCTGGCAGAGAATGTGCAGCAGCTTACGGAATTGCTTTGCACGCAAACCACCGGCCCGGCCGTTACTTTTAATGAAATGGCCTATGTTAAAAGAGGGGTAGCTGCAGTAGAACATTTGTTCCAGGTAGCGGCCGGTCTCGATTCGCAGATCCTGGGCGATTATGAAATCATCGGGCAGATAAAACAGTCGGTAAAATTTGCCCGCGAAAGAGGGTTTATCGGGTCTACGCTGGAAAGAATGGTGAATGCCGTGTTGCAATCTTCAAAAGCTATCAAGAACCAGACGGCACTCAGCGGCGGAACCGTATCGGTTTCTTTTGCCGCTGTTCAGTACATCAAAGAAAAAATACCCCGGCTGGCCGGTAAAAAAATATTATTACTGGGCACAGGTAAAATTGGTCGCCATACCTGCAAGAATATGGTTGATTACTTAGGCACTACCGATATTACCCTGATGAACCGCACTAATGAGAAGGCCGCAACCCTGGCCAGGGAACTGGGCCTTCAGTATGCCCCGGTAAGCGAATTAACAAATGCCATCGCAGCAGCTGATGTGATACTGGTGGCCACCAATGCCGCAGAACCCACCGTACTGGCATCGCAACTGAAAGGGCATGGTCTGAAACTGGTGATCGATTTGTCTATCCCTTATAACGTAGAAGCAGCAGCGCAGTTGCTGGATAATATCATATTGGTAAATGTAGATGACTTGTCTAAACTAAAAGACGAAACCCTGCAAAAAAGAAAGGCGGAAATACCTAAAGCAAAAGCCATCATTGATGCGCATACCGCTGAATTCACCGAATGGTACGATATGCGTAAGCATGTACCCGTGCTGAAAGCGGTAAAAGACAAATTGCAGCAGCTGCACTCCTGCCAGTTGTATACAGGTACTTATACATCCACCCATTCTGTTAACTTTATCCCGGAAAAACCTGAAGCCAGGATCCAGAAGGTAATTACCACCATGGCAGTTAAGATGCGCAGCCACAACCAGCGGGGCTGCCAGTACATTGAAGCTATAAATGATTTTATGGCAACAGGTACAAACTAGTTGTTCAATGAAAAACAGCATACGGATTGGTACAAGGGAAAGCCAGCTGGCGCTATGGCAGGCCGGGGCTGTGCAGCTGCTGCTTGCCCGGCATGGTTTTGACGCAAGCCTGGTGCCAATAAAAAGCGAAGGCGATATTGACCTGCACACACCTTTATATGCAATGGGCGTACAAGGCGTCTTTACCCGCAGCCTTGACCTGGCCCTGCTGAATAACAAAATAGATATTGCCGTTCATTCAATGAAAGATGTGCCGGTTCAGCTGGCCCAAGGCATTGTACAGGCCGCCGTTCTAGAAAGAGCTTCTTACAAAGATTTACTGGTCTATAAAACTTCTTTGTCTTTCCTGGACGATCAATCGCCCGCGCTGATAGCCACCAGCAGCATCCGCCGAAAAGCACAGTGGCTTAACCGTTACCCGCATCATACCATCGAAAACCTGCGTGGCAACGTAAATACCCGTCTGCAAAAAGTAAAAGACAATAACTGGCAGGGCGCCATCTTTGCCGCCGCCGGCCTGGAAAGGATCCAGGTAAGACCGCCCAATTGCATTGAGCTTGACTGGATGCTGCCCGCACCGGCGCAGGGCGCCATTATGGTGGTAGCCAGGGAAGAAGATGAATTTTGCCGGAATGCCTGCAGCCGCTTTAACGATGAACCGACCGAGCGCTGCGTGAAAATTGAACGTGATTTCCTAAAAACATTGCTGGGCGGTTGTTCCACCCCCATCAGTGCACTGGCAGAAACGGCGCAGGGCAGCATACGATTCAAAGGAAATATTGTTTCACCAGACGGCTCAAAAAAAATGGAGATCAGTGCCACCGCTTTACTGGCAGATGCAGCCGATATGGGTGTGCGGCAGGCCCTGACCCTGCTGCAGGAGGGTGCACAGGAAATGACCGATCAGATACGGAATGCAAAATAAAGTGACCATATTATCTACCCGCCCCCTGTCTGTAACGCTCATCAAAGAAGCCCGCAGGCGGGGCATCGATATAACCGTACAATCCTTTATTGAAACAGAACCCATTCAATCGGTAGAAGTGCAACAGGAAATTGAACAGGCATTATTGCAATCGGCCAGCATTGTTTTTACCAGTATGAATGCCGTAGAAGCTGTGGCGGCGTGCATGAGCGAGGGAATACCCGACTGGAATATCTATTGCATCGGGCAAACCACCCGTGAGCTGGTAATAAAATACTTTGGGGAAAACAGTATTGCCGGCACGGCAGACAATGCGGCTGAACTGGCCGAACTAATAGCAGAGGAAGGCGATACAGATGAAGTGACCTTTTTCTGCGGTAACCAGCGCCGGGATGAACTGCCGGCTATTTTAGACAACAGCGGCATCGGCGTAACGGAAATTGTGGTGTACCATACCATTGCAACGCCGCACCTGCTTACCCAATCGTATAACGGCATTTTGTTTTTCAGCCCGAGTGCGGCAGATAGTTTTTTTTCTGCCAATAAAATAAATGGCGCTACCATGTTGTTTGCCATCGGCAATACCACTGCAGCAGCCATAAAAAAATATACCAGCGCCCGGGTACTTGTAAGTGATCAGCCCGGCAAGGAGAACCTGCTTGAAAAAGCGGTTAATTATTTTGTGAACAGCGAGCGATAACCATAAAGATCTTCTTCCCCTCTCCGGTAGAGGGGCGGGAGCGAAGAAAACATATGAATAACATTAAAAACGACCTGATCTTAAAAACGCTTCGCGGAGAAGCAACAGAAAGAGTGCCGGTATGGATGATGCGCCAGGCAGGCCGCTACCTGCCGCCATACATGGTGCTGCGGGAGAAATACGGATTTTTTGAACGTTGCCAGACGCCAGAACTGGCCTGCCAGATAACGCTTCAACCGGTAGACATCATAGGGGTAGATGCCGCCATCCTATTTTCCGATATCCTGGTAGTACCCCAGGCAATGGGGCTTGAAGTACAGCTGATAGAAAGCAAGGGCCCTGTACTGCCCGATCCTATTAAAACGACTGCAGATATGCAACGGGTACGGGTACCCGATGTGCACGAAACGCTGCAATATGTTTTTGATGCTATCGGGCTAATTAAAAAAGAGCTGAACGGCCGGGTACCGCTGATCGGCTTTGCCGGTGCCCCCTGGACGCTGCTTTGCTACATGGTGCAGGGCAAAGGCTCCAAAACTTTCGATGAGGCCAAAGCTTTTTGTTATACCCAGCCGGTACTGGCGCACCAGCTGCTGCAAATGATTACAGATACCTCCATTGCTTACCTGAAAGCACAAATAGCGGCTGGCGCCGATATCGTACAGATCTTCGACAGTTGGGGTGGCCTGCTGGGTCCCGAAGATTTTGAAAACCTTTCACTGCATTATATCCGGCAGATGGTGGCTGCCTTAAAAGACAGCGCCCCCGTAATTATTTTTGCCAAGGGTGCCTGGCATTCGCTCGGTAAAATGGCCGCCACCGGCGCGCAGGGCCTGGGCATCGACTGGTGTATCAGTGCGGCCAACGCCCGGCAGTTTGCAGGAAATGCCATTACATTGCAGGGTAATTTTGATCCGGCTAAACTATTATCGCCGGTGCCGGTCATTAAAAAAGAAGTAACAGACATGCTGCAGGCTTTTGGCCAAAGCAACTATATTGCTAACCTGGGACATGGTATTTTACCCAATGTGCCGGTAGACCATGCAAAAGCATTTGTAGATACGGTGAAGGAATGGAAAATGGCGGATGTCTGATGCCTGCTGTATCCTGACCAACGCGAAAATAAAATCGCGTACATCCTTTCCATCCGTGTCATCCATGTTCCAAATGCATCGAAGATGCTAAAATTAATACTATGGACAGTTCACCCAACTACAAAACAACCACCTTCGCCTTCCGCCAGCAATGGATTGAATACATCTACCACCTGCAGGAAAGCATTTGCCAGGCGCTGGAAACAACGGATGGGGAAGCGCGTTTTGCAGAAGACAATTGGGAACGGGCAGCAGGCCGCGGCGGTGGTGGCAAAACAAGGGTCATCAGCAATGGACGGGTATTTGAAAAAGCTGGTGTAAACACTTCCGTCGTGTACGGTCACGTAAAAGAAAAAATGAAACAACAGCTGGGGGTGGAAGGCGCGGACAAATGGTTTGCCGCGGGTCTTTCACTGGTACTGCATCCGCTGAATCCGTATGTACCCACCGTACATGCCAACTGGCGTTATTTTGAATTATACGATGCAGCAGATGATGTATGCGATCGCTGGTTTGGCGGTGGCACGGATCTTACACCTTATTATCTTTTTGAAGAAGATGCCAGGCATTTTCACCAGACCATAAAAAATACGATGGCGCCATTTGGTGAAGAACGGTATCCTGCATATAAAAAACGCTGCGACGAATATTTTGTCAACAGCCACCGAAACCAGGAGACAAGGGGTATTGGCGGCGTATTCTATGACCACCTGCGGCCGGAAAATGAAGTGTCGGCAGAACAGTTGCGTCTTTTCCAGGAGGCAAACGGAAATGCTTTCCTGGCTGGCTACCTGCCCATTGTTGAAAAAAGAAAAAACCTGCCTTTTGGTGCGCGGGAAAAACACTGGCAGGAAATCAGGCGGGGCCGCTATGTAGAGTTCAACCTACTGCATGATCGGGGTACCCTGTTTGGTTTAAAAACAAATGGCCGAACCGAGAGTATCTTAATGAGCCTGCCGCCAACGGTGCGTTTCGAATACGACTATAGACCCGCCGCCGGCAGCGCGGAACACAAACTGCTGGAAGTATGCCTGGCACCGGTGGATTGGGTATGATGGCTGATACCTGATGTGGTGATGCCTCATTTCTTTTGCCTGGCCTATCTTTCCGGCCTCGGATGGTTGTTACCAGCAGAAGATGATTAAAAAGCATTTTTCTTTTGTGTATAGCCGATAAATCTCACTACTGCCTTGAATGGGTAAAGGAAACAGGTATGTTAAAAGGCCCGGCGCCTGACAAACTGATTACAGAAGCTTTTGAATTGACTGCTATCTTTGCCGCAACAGACAAGACCGCAAAACGGAACAGCCGACCATCATAACCACTTTATAAAAAAACAGAGACTATAACCCAGGCAAAAGAAATCAGACATCACCACATCAGACATTTTATGATTTTACAAAACAGGCCCCGCATTCTCCGCGCCAATGCTTCTGTACGAAGCCTGGTGGCAGAAACAACCTTAACACCCAATGATTTTATTGCACCGTTGTTTATTGACGAGGGTGAAAACATAAAGACAGCAATTGCTTCCATGCCCAACTATTACCGGAACAGCCTGGATATTACCCTGAAGGAAGTAAAGGAGCTGTTCAGTATGGGCATCAAATGCATTTTGCTTTTTGTAAAAGCTAAAGACGAAACCAAAGACAATACCGGCCAGGAAGCCTGGAACAAAGACGGCCTTATGCAGCGCAGCATCCGGGCCATCAAGGAAGCGGTTCCGGAAATGATTGTAATGACAGATGTGGCGCTGGATCCCTATTCCATCTACGGGCACGACGGCATTGTAAAAGACGGCGAAATTGTGAACGATGAAACGGTGGAGGCACTGGTAAAAATGAGCCTGAGCCATGCCGCCGCCGGGGCAGATTTCGTAGCACCCAGTGATATGATGGATGGTCGCATCGGTGCCATCCGCAAAGGACTGGAAGAAAATAATTTCAGTACAACCGGCATCATGGCTTACAGTGCCAAATACGCCTCCTGCTTTTATGGACCTTTCCGCGACGCGCTGGACAGCGCCCCGGGTTTCGGCGATAAGAAAACTTACCAGATGAGCTATGCCAACCGCACAGAAGCCATCCGGGAAACCCTGATGGACGTAGAAGAAGGGGCAGACATCGTGATGGTAAAGCCGGCTTTGTCTTACCTGGATATCATACGTGAAGTAAAAAATACGGTACAGGTACCCGTTAGTGCCTATAATATCAGTGGTGAATATGCCATGATCAAGGCCGCCGCAAAAATGGGCTGGATCGACGAGAATAAAGCCATCCTTGAAACACTTACTTCCATGAAAAGGGCAGGCGCCGATTTAATAGCCACTTATTTTGCAAAAGACGCCGTAAAACTTTTAAGCTAGGAGAAAGCGATGAAATAGCCGCTTTCTTTCCATTATTAAAAAAATAGTATGACAGGCAGAAGACAATTCCTGAAGACAGGCGGCGCTTTAACCACCGGCATGCTGCTGCACAAAACAACGCTTTTTGCAGGCAGCGTACAGCAAGGCTTTGACAGTAAAAGACCGCCACTAGCACAAAGAAAATTTACCAGTGTGCAGGTAGAAGCAGCCATTGAAGAAATAAATAAAGCCCTGCCCGGCAAAGAAATTGCCTGGTTATTCGGAAACTGTTTTCCCAACACGCTTGATACCACGGTCGACTTTGACCTGCTGGATGGCAAACCGGATACCTATGTGATTACCGGCGATATTGATGCCATGTGGCTGCGCGACAGCACCGCACAGGTATGGCCTTATCTCCCGATGCTAAAAGGCGATGCGAAATTACAACAATTGATTGCCGGTGTCATCAACCGCCAATCCAAATGCATCCGCAAAGACCCTTATGCCAACGCGTTTTATAAAGATGAAAACAAGATCAGCGAGTGGAAGCATACCGACGCAACGGATATGAAGCCCGGTATACATGAAAGAAAATGGGAGATCGATTCCCTCTGCTATCCCATCCGCCTGGCACACCGGTACTGGCAGATCACCGGCGATACTACACCCTTCGATAATAGCTGGAAGGAAACCATTACCCTGATCGTTAAAACCTTTAAAGAGCAGCAGCGTAAAAACAATAGCGGCCCCTATAGTTTTCAGCGTACCACCGCCTGGGCAACCGATGGCGTGCCCCTGGGCGGTTATGGATACCCGGTAAAACCTGTTGGCCTTATCTGTTCCATGTTCAGGCCCAGCGATGATGCCACTATTTTCCCCTACCTCATACCTTCCAATTTTTTTGCCGTTGTATCGCTTAAACAGATGGCTGCCATGGCAGATAAAATCTATAAAGATGCAGCACTGGCCAATGAATGCACAGAACTGGCGGCTGAAGTAGACAAAGCTTTGCAACAGCATGCTGTTGTGCAGGGGCCGCAACTGGCAAAAGTATATGCCTATGAGGTAAATGCCTTCGGAAGTTTTAATTTAATGGACGATGCCAATGTGCCCAGCCTGCTATCGCTTCCTTACCTCGATGCCAAACCCGTTACGGACCCGGTGTACCAGCAGACCCGGAAACTGATCCTGTCTGACAATAACCCGTTTTTCTTCAAGGGCAAAGCCGCAGAAGGCATTGGCGGACCGCACGCAGGGCTGGAGATGATCTGGCCCCTGGGGATTACCATGCGGGCGCTTACCAGCACCAATGATGCGGAAATTAAAAAATGCCTGCAGATGCTGGTAGCTTCACATGCCGGTACCGGATTTATGCACGAATCTTTTCACAAAGACGATACTGCCAAATTCTCGCGCAAGTGGTTTGCCTGGGCCAATACCCTTTTTGGTGAGCTGGTATGGAAAACGCACCGGGCGAAACCAGGATTGTTGAAGGATGTCTGATATGAACTAATTTTATCCAATTATGAACATTGAAACAAGCAAAACGCTTTTTGAACGCGCGCAACAGGTAATACCCGGTGGTGTAAACTCGCCCGTACGTGCTTTTAAAAGCGTTGGCGGTACGCCTTTATTCATAAAAGATGCACAGGGCGCTTTCCTTTTCGACGCCGACGGCAATAAATACATTGATTATATCGCTTCCTGGGGGCCGATGATACTGGGGCATGCTTATGCACCCGTTGTAAAAGCGATCCAGGAACAGGCGGCTTATTCTACTTCATATGGAGCGCCTACAGAACTGGAGATAAAAATGGCAGAGCTGATCATCAGCATGGTGCCCAATGTGGATTTGATACGCATGGTAAGCAGTGGTACCGAAGCCTGTATGAGCGCTTTGCGCCTGGCCAGGGGCTATACGGGCAAAAACAAATTCATAAAATTTGAAGGCTGTTATCACGGTCATGCAGATGCGTTTTTGGTAAAAGCCGGCAGCGGGGTAGCCACTTTTAACATACAAACGGTGCCCGGCATCACGGCTGGTGTGGCCAATGATACCCTTACCTGCGCTTATAACGACCTGGAAGCCGTACAGCAGCTGGTACAGGAGCATAACAATGAAATAGCCGCGATTATCATAGAGCCGGTAGCTGGCAACATGGGCTGCATTCTGCCCGACCCGGTGTTTTTAACAGGCATCCGGAAACTCTGTACCGAAAAAAACATCGTACTGATTTTTGATGAGGTAATGACCGGTTTTCGGCTGGCAGCGGGTGGTGCGCAGCAGAAACTGAACATCGATGCAGACCTGGTTACCTATGGCAAAGTAATCGGCGGCGGTATGCCCGTGGGGGCTTTTGGTGGCAAAAAAGAAATTATGCAGCATATTGCGCCGCTGGGAAATGTATACCAGGCAGGCACACTCAGTGGCAATCCCATTGCCATGATTGCAGGTTATACCCTGCTGACCGAATTAAAAAACAATCCGGCTATCTATACAGAACTGGAA
The DNA here is from genome assembly GCA_964245425.1 of uncultured Flavihumibacter sp. Lineage (GTDB taxonomy): Bacteria > Bacteroidota > Bacteroidia > Chitinophagales > Chitinophagaceae > JACMLD01. The sequence continues at coordinate 28,924 of CAXTMV010000025.1, forward strand.
GAAAAAACCACTTACCTGCGCAATGGTCTACAGCAGGTATTAACTGCCTGGGGGCAACCATTTGTGATTAACCAGCTGGGCTCAATGTTAAGCGTGCATTTCAGCAGCGGGCCGGTAAATAATTTTGCCGGTGCTGCCGCCGCGGATAATAAGAGATTCAACCAGTTCTTTCATGCCATGCTGAAAAAAGGCGTTTACCTTCCACCCTCTGCTTTCGAAAGCTGGTTCCTCAACAATGCATTAACCAAAAAAGATCTGGATACCAGCATTGCTGCTGCCAAAGAAAGCCTGGAAGAAATTGTATAGATTCATTGACGCAGCCTTCAAGAAATATTCAATGATAACATTGATTATTGATCATGTATTGATCCAGAAAAACATTCAACCCCTGGGTCTTATAAAACATTGATTCCTTTTTCATGTAAGAATGCATACAGTTCCTTGCTCACCTCGCTTTTAGTAATATCCAGTTTTGCCACATCCTTGCACCAGAAGGAAAACAGCATCTGTACTGTTTTTCCTTTTGCATAAGTAAAGAGGATGTCTGGCTCGCGTTGGGCCAACACATTTACATTGTTGCTCATGATCTCATTGAAGCCTTGCTTGATCGTTTCCGGGTCGGGCATGGACTCTACCATCACCGGCAGTTCAATTCTTGCGTGGTTATTGCTCAGCGTCCAGTTAACAATATTATGCGATAGCAGATCGCCATTGGGTATGATCACTTCTGCCCGTCTGGTGTTAGCAGGGTGCTGGAACGGATACTGATTTCTTTTACACGCCCCTTCTGATCGCCCACTTCTACGGTATCCCCGATGCGCAGCGGCCGGTCAAAAATCAATATGATGCCGGAAACAAAATTATTTACGATGCCCTGCAGCCCTAAACCGATACCAACGCCCAGCGCACCCAGTATAACAGTGATCTTGTCTACCGGCAGGCCAAGAGCGGCCACGGCCAGCAGGAAACCGGTTATCAGCAACACCAACCGGGTAATCATCAGGCGCGAACGCTGCCCTTTGTTATCAAATGCCGCATCGTCTCCGATATCGCCAAAAAAATAGGCGATGTATTTTTGAAGAAAATTGGCCAGCCAGATAATACAAAGAAATAGTAGGATGCCCCCAAAAGTAAAGGATATGCTGCCGATTTCCTGCGGCGTAACCAGGAAGGCCAGCAGCTGGTCGTATACAAAATTATAAATATTGAGGTTGATGGTAAAAGCAATCAGGCAGACAATAACAGCCACCACGGTTACCAGGCGGTTGATACCTTTGATTACGAGTGCCGCATCAAAGTATTCGGGGTAATTTTTTCTGACCCTACTGGTATGAATCTGCAGCAGAAAAGCTTCTTCCAGGGATTGTATAAATACCACCAGGCTTACTATCTGGGCAAATGTATAGATAGATGTATAACCGAATATCTGTGTAAGGGTTAACCGGCCAAATGCATTACAGGCTACGGCCAGGAAATTAAACAGGATATACACAATGGCAGCAAAAAGAAGCACCTTACTTTCTTTCGCCTTTTTAAGCCGCTGAAAGAACAGACAGCCGGTAATCATGGCCGCTCCATTCACAAACAATACCCACCAGCGTTGCAGGTAAAATGGCAGCGCCAGTATCCGGGTTAACGATAACACCACAAATAATATGACCATTCCGCACCAGCAGTAAAACATTTTTTGCGGCCAGCGCTTCCAGAAAAGCCCAGTTAACACCAGCATCAGTAAAAACTGTGTCGTTTCAATATAAATGGCGGGGGCATGCAGGTCGAACAAGGGTGCCAGCGTAAGCATACAAACCAGGCAGGCAGCTACCGGTACAGGGTTGATATAGGTAAAATGAAAAGAATCGGGCAGCGGCAGTTTACCACGCTGTTTCAGGTTGCGGTAATTGATAAATACCCAGAAAAAGAAAATAATACCGGTAAGAAATAACCATAGTCTTTTTGAACGCGTATTGGAAAAATAATAATGAACCGCCTTATTTTCATTACCGATCGATTTCCTGAAATTCTCTGCGCCCGAAAATGCCTTTGGCCGGGCTGGCAATGGCTCCCATATATAGTTGCGTTCTTTGGTAAAAGCGCGGGGGCCTACGCGCGACAATAGTACAGTGGTCTGGTTCAGCATCTCGGTTACCGCAATACTGTTGGCAGATGCATGTGCTTTCAGGTTATTGATGGCCGCTGTGGCACCCCTCACCAAAGTATCTGTATTATTCCATTTAACACGCAGGTTTTTAAACTGGGCGGCAAATGATTTTCGCATTACCGAGTCCCGGAAAAGCTGCCGCAGGGTAGTATCCTTCCGCAGATCAAGTACTTCTTTTTTAAGTGCATCCAGCTTATCATCGTATTTATCCAGTTCGTCGCTGTACTTTTTATCGCCTTGCTGAATCGCTTCCAGTAAAGTATAAAACATCTGCAGGTTACGCAGGTTCAGGGTACGGTCGTTTACAGACAAGCGTTCTTTTATTACATTTAAGGCTGTGTCGCTTTCATCTAGGTTGTCGGCAATCTCGGGCAAGCGGCTAAATGAACCTGTTACAACCGGCACTTTATTCAGTGTTACATAAATTTTCTGTATCTGCAGCAGGTAGTCGCTGCTGGTAAGCGTATTGCCATCCGAAAAAAGAGCGGTATCCATATAACGGCGCCGGAGACTGTCTGGGCGGATGCTGTCGTGCCGGGTGCTATCATGATGGGTGGTATCCTGGGCCAGGGCAGCACTTATAAAAAAACAGGCGGCAATAATTGCATACAAGTATTTTCTTTTCATGGCATGGGTAACGTTGCAGTATTTACAAAATTGCGCTGGCCTGATTAGCAATTTATTAAAATGCAAAGTGCATAATGTAGGTGAGAGAAGAAGTGAAAATCCGCTGTATCTTAAACGATGAGCTGGAACTGATGGGGGAAGATAAAAGGCCGGGAAAAAGCGCTAATGCAGCAATAATTCACAAGGCTTAAGGCCTGTATGTTTTTTAAAAGCAGTAGAAAAATGCGAAATGGATGAATACCCCAGTAACATAGATACATCCGTAACACTGAGTCCTTTTTCATACAGAAGATAGCGGGCATGTTCCATGCGCTGGCCCTGGTAAAAATCAAAGATGGTGGTACCGAAAAGCTCCTTGAATCCCTTTTTGAGGTAGCACTCATTGATAGCCACTTTCCGGCTCAGCTCCTTAATGGTAAGGGGTTCGCCAATATGCTGCAACAATATCTCGCGGGATTTTATGATCTTCTCGCGGTCGGAATCATTTGCCAGGAACTTACATTGAAATGCTTCCACGTCTTTATCGCCCAGCATGCATTCAAGGCTGTACAACAGCAGCATCTGCGTCTGGGCATTGATGTAAATATTTTCGAGGCTGCCTGTATAGCTATGGTTCAGCAATGTTTCCAACACCATGCGGGTACGACTGCAGAGCGAAAGCGTTTTGGAGAATGAAGAAGTATGCGTAAAACTGAGAATGTCTTCCGCTATTTTGCCATTAGGTTTGTCTGGCCGAACGAATTGCGACAAATGGACAGGTGAAAACCGGAAACTAATCACATCTACACTTTCCATTCTTTCTTCACAGGCTTTCGATGTGCCGAATTTGCAGCTATCGCATTCCGTTTCTTTTTTACGGCAATATACATTGCCGGCGATACAGAAACGCAGTTCAAGGTGGTTGTCGGCAGCCGTGTCTTTCTTGTAATGATATACCATCATCCCCAAATCGTCTGTATTGCGCAGAAACTGCTTGTTATACCTGCGGATGGTATACTGTACGGAGCCGGGTATCTGCTGCTCTTTTTCCTGCAGCAAAACCAACTGTTCCTGCATCAGGGGCTGCTTGTGGGCCAGTGTTAATATATCCTGCGGTTGAATCATGTAAAGGGCACAAATGTACGGCCGAAACATGGTTTTACCTAACCTGCTTTTTTGAATAAGCCGGTGTTTGGTTGCAAGGCATTTTGCCCGTTGATAAATATCCTGAAAAAGGGTCTGAAAACAGTTGTTTTGCTATTCACAAAACCTTGATAAAAGGGTGCAAAATTCATTGCTTATTATGGCCGGAACCCCTTATTTTTCCGTAACTTCGCTCACTTTATTTTTACATTGTTAAACGGTTCTTTAATACCCTCAAATGAGCATAGCAACTACAGAGAAAATAGTTCCCAAAAACAACAGTTACGAGGCCGATAATATACAGGTACTGGAGGGGCTGGAAGCGGTACGCAAACGGCCGGCCATGTATATCGGCGACGTGAGCGAAAAGGGCTTGCACCACCTGGTTTATGAGGTAGTAGACAATTCTATTGACGAGGCACTGGCAGGCTATTGCAAAAACATCCAGGTAACCATTCATGAAGACAATTCCATTTCGGTGGAGGATGATGGCCGTGGCATCCCCACCGGCATCACTACCAAGGAAAAAAAATCGGCCCTTGAAATTGTAATGACCGTATTGCATGCCGGCGGCAAATTTGATAAAGATACTTATAAGGTTTCCGGCGGTTTGCACGGTGTAGGCGTCAGTTGTGTGAATGCACTGAGTACTACCCTGTTGGTAACCGTTAGACGGGAAGGAAAGATATTTGAGCAGGAATATAAAATCGGGGTACCGCAATATGCAGTCCGGGAAATCGGCGTGAGCGATACTACCGGTACCACGGTTCATTTCTGGCCAGACGCTTCCATCTTCAATGTAACCGTTTATAAAAAAGATATTTTAGAAAGCAGGCTGCGTGAATTGTCTTACCTGAACAGGGGCATCCGCATTGTGATGAATGATCTGCGCGAGAAAAATGAAGACGGCACACCTTATTCGAAAGAATTTTACAGCGAGGGTGGCATTACGGAATTTGTGGAAATGCTGGATAAGAATGCCGGCCGCAGTCCGCTGATCCCCCGCGTTATTTTTGTGGAAGGACACGATGCCGCCAGCAATGTAGCCGTAGAAGTAGCCCTTACTTATAACGACAGCTACAGCGAACACATCTATTCTTATGTAAATAACATCAATACCATTGAAGGAGGTACCCATGTGGCTGGCTTCCGCCGGGCACTTACCCGCGTATTCAAGAAATATGGCGATGAACAGAATATGTTTGAGAAAGCCAAGGTAGAGATTGAGGGCGATGATTTCAGGGAAGGGCTCAGTACCATTATCTCTGTAAAAGTACCGGAACCGCAGTTTGAAGGTCAGACCAAAACAAAACTGGGCAACAGCGATGTGAGCGGCGTGGTAGATGCAACCGTATCTAAAGTACTGATAGCTTTCCTGGAAGAAAATCCCCGGGAAGCAAAAAACATCATCAGCAAGGTGATACTGGCAGCACAGGCAAGGGCCGCCGCCAAAAAAGCCCGTGAGCTGATACAACGTAAAAGCGTGTTAAGCGGCGGAGGCCTGCCCGGAAAACTGGCCGACTGTTCTGAGCGCGACCCCGAAAGATGCGAAATATACCTGGTGGAAGGAGATTCGGCCGGCGGCACTGCCAAACAGGGGCGCGACCGGAGTTTCCAGGCTATTTTACCCCTGCGCGGTAAGATCCTGAACGTAGAGAAAGCCATGGAACACCGTATCTACGAAAACGAGGAAATCCGGAATATGTACACCGCCCTGGGTGTTACCGTTGGCACCGCAGACGATCCCAAAGCCCTGAACATCCAGAAACTGCGGTACCACAAGCTGATCATTATGACCGATGCGGACGTGGATGGCAGCCATATTGCCACCCTTATCCTCACTTTTATTTACCGTTATATGAAAGAACTGGTAGAGCAGGGATACGTGTTCATTGCACAACCACCGCTTTACCTGGTAAAGAAAGGAAAAGATCAGGCCTATGCCTGGAACGAAGAACAACGAAAATCATTGGTAGAAAAATTTGGCAACGGCAAAGAAGACAGTGTTAATATACAGCGCTATAAAGGATTGGGTGAGATGAAGGCCGACCAGTTATGGGAAACCACCATGAACCCCGCCAGCAGAACTTTAAAAAGAGTTAGCATAGATAGCGCTACCGAAGCAGATCGGGTATTCAGTATGCTGATGGGTGATGAAGTGGCACCACGCCGCGATTTTATAGAATCGCACGCAAAATATGCAAGGGTTGATGTTTAATGAGTTACGAAATGCATTCCCTGTGCAATACCTGCCCCAATGCAGCTTGGCAGGCTATTTGAATTATTCTGATTACCTTTAAACGCAGTTTGCGGGTAGGTTATACCCTACTCCCTGCCTGATTTAATAAACAATTAAATACTTAATTATGTCTGAAGAAGTCACACTGACCGCCTACAATGTAAAAACAAAAGAGAAAGGTGTTAAAATTCTGGATGCTGTTATCACCAAAACCGCAAAAGGTGCTTATATGGCCCAGGGAAATGATGGTAAAGGCAATAAATTGACCACCTTGCTTGGGCAGGAAAAAGCCCTCGCCGCTATCAAAGCAGGTATTGCCAAACAAGGCTGGTAATAAAATACCCAAACAAGGAACCGCTGTTCTTATCCGTACTACATACACTGGATGAAATTGATTGGTTGCCTCAAAATAAATTAAAACCCCGCTGTCACCGATAGCGGGGTTTTGTTTACAGGTATTTAAAGCGGTGATG
>CAXTMV010000026.1:0-35495 GCA_964245425.1 uncultured Flavihumibacter sp.
GGTAATTGGCCGAATATGGGAGAATGCGGGGGTGCCGGCACCGCCACTTTTATGATATTGGGCAATACCTGCACCCGTAGCTGTGGTTTTTGCGCGGTGGCTACCGGCAGGCCCGACCCCCTCGACTGGGACGAGCCACAACGCGTAGCGGAAGCCATTTACCTGATGAAGGTCAAGCATGCTGTTATTACTTCTGTGGACCGTGATGAATTGAAAGACGGGGGCTCCATCATATGGCAAAATACCATCAGGGCAGTAAAACAGCTGAACCCCGATACCACGCTGGAGACCCTGATCCCCGATTTCAAGGGCGATAAGGAAAACATCCAACGCATTATTGAGGCCGCTCCCGAAGTAGTATCGCATAATATAGAAACGGTTGAAAGATTAACACGCCAGGTTCGCATACAGGCCAAATACTGGCGCAGTATGGAAGTAATACGCACCCTGAAACAGGGCGGCATGCGCACCAAGAGTGGTATCATGCTGGGCCTGGGCGAAGAAAAAGAAGAAGTGGCGCAGACACTTAAAGATCTTGCCGAAAATGGCTGCGATGTGGTTACCATCGGCCAGTACCTGCAACCCACAAAAAAACACTTGCCCGTGCATCGCTTTGTACACCCAGATGAATTTGCTGAATTACGCGAAATCGGGTATAGCCTTGGCCTCGATTACGTAGAAAGCGGCCCCTTGGTACGCTCTTCTTACCACAGTGAAAAACATGTTATCGCGGGGTATGGTAAAAACAAATGGCTGGCAGAAAAAGAAACGACCGCGGTATAAATTAATAACGTGCATGGTTAGTCATACTGCGTGCGCATTGCTGGTGAACACATGCACATTTCACTATTGACGACGCAGGTTTTAGATTTTTAACGCCGCAGTTGTTATATCTTGTATTCCCTGATAACAAAACATGCTGCTATTGTGAGAATCATTGCCGTCCTGTTCGTCTTTGTTATGATGGGCGGATGGGCTACCGCGCAAAAAAAGAACGCATCCTTTCAGTTACATATCAGCCAGGCCGTGTCTGCCATACAGATAGACGGTGTGGCAGACGAACCCGCCTGGCAGCAAGCTGATTCGACCGGCCGTTTTTTTATGGTGCTTCCGATGGATACGAGCCTGGCCCAGGTGCAAACCCAGGTACGGATGACTTATGATACGCATAACCTCTACCTGCTGGCCATCTGTTACAATGAACGCCCCGGCCCCTATATGGTAGAATCGCTGAAACGCGATTTCAGCTTCCTGAAGAATGATAATTTTTTATTGTTCATGGATACCTACGATGATAAGACAAGCGGTTTTTCATTTGGTGCCAATGCTGCCGGTGCACAATGGGACGGTACCATGTACGAAGGGGGTAAAGTGGATCTGAGCTGGGACAACAAATGGGAATCGGTGGTAAAAAATTATCCTGATAAATGGGTGTTTGAAGCGGCCATACCGTTTAAAAGTATCCGGTATAAAAAAGGTATTCAGCAATGGGGTATCAATTTCAGCCGTAATGATCTGAAATCAGCAGAAAAATCCAGCTGGGCGCCCGTGCCCAGGCAATTTCCCACCGCATCGCTTGCTTATACCGGTACCCTGGTTTGGGACCGGCCACCCCCCGAGGCGGAAATGAATATATCCGTTATTCCTTACCTGCTGGGCGGCCTGTCTAAAGACTATGAAAACAAATCTGCCGCAGTTTTTAAAAAAGCAGCCGGGGCAGACGCAAAAATTGCCATCAGCTCTGCACTCAACCTGGACCTGACCGTACACCCGGATTTCTCGCAGGTAGACGTAGACAAACAAGTGACCAACCTGAACAGGTATGAATTATTCTTTCCGGAGAAAAGACAATTCTTCCTGGAAAATGGCGACCAGTTTTCCAATTTCGGCTATCCTTCCATCAGGCCATTTTTTTCAAGACGGATTGGCCTTACAACGCCCATCGATGCGGGTGCCAGGCTGAGCGGCAAACTGGATAAGAATTGGCGCATAGGCGTAATGGATATACAAACCGGTGCTGACCAGGGAACCAGTTTGCCGGCGCAGAATTTTTCGGTTGTTGCCCTGCAGCGGAAAGTATTTGCCCGTTCCAATATCGGCTTTATATTTATTGATAAAGAGTCAGAGAATTATCACCCGGATACAACAGGCGGCAAGCCTGTTTACACGCGCTACAACCGCAATTTCGGGCTTGAATACAACCTGGCTTCCGCCAACAACCTGCTTACCGGTAAACTGTTATTCCTGAAATCCTTTGCCCCGGGTACCAAGGGCAATGACCTGGTACAGGCAGGCCACCTGCAGTATGCCAGCCGTAAATGGACCCTGCTGGGGCAATATGAATATACCGGAACCAATTATACAGCCGAAGTGGGCTATGTGCCCCGGCGTGGTTATATAAAGCTGAATCCGTCGGTGGCCTATAACTTTTTTCCCGATGGGGGTTCGGTGCTGAGTCATGGCCCGCAACTGGCCGGCACTTATTACTATGATGCGCATTTTCATTCCACTGACAATGAAACCGTATTTTCTTACCTGCTCACCATGCGCAACCGCAGCACCTTCACCGCCTCGGTTATCAATGACTATGTGCAGTTGCTTCAGCCTTTTGATCCAACCAATACCGGCAAGGATTCGCTGGCAACCGGTAGTAGGCACAGCTGGAATACAGCAGGGATTGACATCGCCTCAAAACCACAGCAGTTACTGACCTATACTTTTTCCGGCCGCTACGGCGGCTATTATGCCAATGGCAAAAAGATCACGCTTTCTGCAGACATCGGTTACCGGTTTCAGCCTTATGTCAGTATTGTTATGAGCACCACGTACAATGTGCTGGAATTGCCGGCCCCCTGGGGTAATACCCAGTTCTGGCTGGTAGGCCCGCGCATCGACGGCACATTGACCAACCGCTTTTTTATTACTGCTTTTTTACAATACAATGAACAGCTGAAAAACATGAACCTGAACGCGCGTGTGCAATGGCGTTATAAACCGGCTTCTGATCTTTTCCTGGTATACACAGACAACTACTATCCCGCACCGCTGGCGGTCCGTAACCGGGCCTTTGTACTGAAGTGGACGTATTGGTGGAATCTTTAATAGTTCTTCGTTAGAGCGTTCATAGTCTGTGTACGCAGCGTTTGCCGCAGGGACCTTGCACTTAAACGTTCGAACTAATTCGTCCAGTAATCTATCACCAGTACCTTGTCGAGATAGGGATGCAATATGTCGCCAAATGCCTTGTGTGCGGGATGTGGCAGGTAAATGGCCCGATCTTTCTCGCTGCTGAAGGGTACAAAAAAACAATGTGTAAAACCCTGGTTCAGGGCTTCCGGGCTGTTATTTGTGCCCCATTCAAGCGATTTGATTTCTTTTATTTTGGAAGGCAATGCCAGAAAAGCATCCGATACTTTTTTTGTATCGGCCGCAGTAGTACCGTCTTTGAACTTGAACAATACAACATGCCGCAAAACTTTGCCGGCTGCTGGCTGTGCATGTGAAACCGTTGTCATGGCGATAAACATTAATAGAATGGAAAAAGCTTTTTTCATATGTTTTATTTATCAACTAAGGTAAGAAAACAAGCTTCCTTACCAGTTAAAGAACGGTGAACGATCGAACCAGGAACTATTTCCTTATTATCGGCAATCACTAAAGACTTACAAATAAAGACTAAGAACTATTGTAGTGGCAGGTCGAACACACCTTCGGTAATTGTCTTTTTACCGGTATTGCCCTCAAAAATATTGGTCAGCTGCCCGCTGAAACTGCCCTTGGCCCGTCCATCGCTTATACTGCTAACGATGATGGTAAAAGGCGGGTTGCTGGTGATCAGGCTGCTGCTGGTATTCCAGATAGTGGTAGACAGATCGGCATTGATGATGTGCAGGTCTACTTCTATGCGGTAACCCGTGGAGGCCGACATAAACCCTTTTTCATTATACGTGCCCGGCAATACCTGCCTGCCTGTGTTATTGCTGACATATATTTCCAGCTGTTGTTCATGGCTGTTATTCGGGGTCACTGTATACCCGCTAAGGCCTAAATACAGGCCGCCCATCGGATCCTGGGTGCTGGCGCCTGCCGATTGGTTGAAGGTATTGAATATCCCATCAACCTTACAGGTAAGCGTGCCGGTAGGTGCCGGCGCGGTAGTAAACAATATGCTAAAGCCACAGGTATTGGCGCCAATAGCAGGCGTAAAAATGCTGGTGCCCGCTGCAGCAGGCGTGCCGGCGCCTACAAGCGTCACAGGCAAATCGCCGGTGCCCGCAAAAATGCCCGATGCTGAAAAACGAACGCCATTTATAGTATTGGTGGTGATGCTGAAAGCACCTGCCGTTAAAACATTTACGTGTATCACCACTGTGTTGGCGGCCGATAAAGAAACGCCCGCCACATAATTGCCATTGATAACGGGTGTGCCGCACGCATTGAGTGCACCTGCTAATGTAAACACCGCGGGCCCTGCTGGCGCGGTAAATACAATATCAAAACTGCAGTGACTGCTGCCGGCGACCAACGGAAAGGATTGCCGGCCCGCCGTTACCGGTACGCCTTTGCCAACAAGAATAACGGTTTGAATACCGGTTGTTGTAAAACGGCCGCTGGCCGTGAAGCTGACCCCGTTAACTACTGCCGTGCCAATGACATAAGTTCCGGCAACACTAACGTTCACCTGTATTTTTGCTGTGTTGGAACCGGTCAGTGCCGAATCACTTGTATAAATACCCGACAGTATCACTCCTGAACAAGACCCATCGTCGGCTGTGTGATAGGTAAACAGGGCATTGCCGGTAGCGCTGATTGTATTTTCAAAACCCAGTTCGTGCTGGCAGGAAGCAAGCGGTAACAGGAAAAGTAAAACCAATAGCCGGCAAGCTGTGAAGGTTCTGAACATCTTCATGGGTTAAGAAACCAAATATACAGGGATTGTGTGATTTTAGGAGGGCGGGATATTGAGATTTGCCACGCCTCGGCAAAATAGGTCACAAAATCCCCGCATCTGAAAATGCCCCAATAAACGTACCTTTGCGCCCGGCTAAAAAGCACGATTTGTTCAATGTTAGGGCGCAGGTTGTGCCGGAGTAATATGACTATTTACAGTGAACCATGAACACCGGGCTTTGAACCATCAGATTATGAAGTACAGTAACGAGATCAGTAAACGCAGAACATTCGCCATCATATCTCACCCCGATGCGGGCAAAACAACGCTGACCGAAAAACTGCTGTTGTTTGGGGGCGCAATCCAAACTGCCGGTGCCGTAAAAAGCAATAAAATAAAAAAACATGCTACCAGCGATTTCATGGAAATAGAGCGCCAGCGTGGTATCTCTGTTGCCACCAGCGTAATGACTTTTGAATACAGTAATACCCTGATCAACCTGCTGGATACCCCGGGTCACAAAGACTTTGCAGAAGATACGTACCGGACACTTACCGCCGTAGACAGTGTTATCCTGGTAATAGACAGCGTAAATGGGGTAGAGGCGCAAACCCGCCGGCTGATGGAAGTATGCCGGATGCGCGCTACTCCGGTGATCGTATTTATCAACAAAATGGATCGCGATGGCAAAAACCGATTCGATCTGCTGGAAGAAATTGAAAAGGAACTGAACCTGCCCCTGCACCCGATGGCATGGCCCATTAACAGCGGTAAGGATTTTAAAGGTGTGTACAGCCTCGACAAAAAAAGCCTGGTGCTTTTTGCCGCCAATACAAAGGCAAACGACGAAGATGTGATGGAGATTACTGACCTGCAGTCGCCCGTGCTGGATCAAAAGCTGGGCGATAAGGATGCCGCCACCCTGCGCGAAGATGTAGAACTGGTAGACGGCGTAAACGGTGAATTGAACACCGCTGATTACCGCGCCGGTAAAGTAGCGCCGGTTTTCTTTGGGAGTGCCATTAATAATTTTGGTGTACGGGAAATGCTGGATACTTTTATCCGCATTGCGCCGGAACCTCAGTGCAGGCCTACCACAGCACGCGAAATCTGCCCGGGAGAAACCAAGCTGAGCGGCTTTATTTTCAAGATACATGCCAACTTGGACCCCAAGCACCGCGACCGGATCGCTTTTATGCGCATCTGCGCAGGTAAATTTGAACGCAACAAATATTACCACCACGTACGGCTCCACAAAGACATCCGGTTCAGCAATCCCTATAGTTTCCTGGCCCGCAGCAAAGATGTAATTGAAGAGGCTTTTCCCGGCGATGTAGTGGGCTTGTTTGATACGGGCAATTTTAAGATAGGCGATACCCTTACGGAAGGAGATGATTTTTATTTTACCGGTATACCGTCTTTTTCGCCGGAGATTTTTAAGGAAGTGGTGAACAAAGACCCGATGAAAACCAAACAACTTGAAAAAGGGTTACTGCAGCTCACCGATGAAGGTGTGGCGCAACTGTTTACCCAGTTTGGCGGTAATAAAAAAATAATCGGCTGCGTGGGAGAGCTGCAGTTCGAAGTAATACAATACCGGCTGCTGCACGAATACACGGCATCAGTGGAGTTCAGGCCCCTGCAATTTTATAAAGCCTGCTGGCTAACCAGTGAAGACCCGGCCAAACTGGCCGATTTTGCCCGGTTTAAACAAGCCAATATCGCGGAAGACAAAGACGGGCATATGGTGTACCTGGCACAAAGTGAATGGTTCCTGAATACAGAAAGATCTAATAACCCCGATATTACTTTTCATTTTACTTCTGAAATACATAAGGAAACCGTATAAACCGGCACTTGGATGGAAGGGACTGCCAGGAAATATTCCGCAGTACAATGCTTTGGCAGGAAATACCGGGTATACATTTTATCTGTCTGTTAAAAAATCTCATGCATCCTCAACATCTTGGTCCATCACCGTTCAGCGTGCATTCCCTCATCACCGAAAGGCTTATTGTATGGCCGCTTGGCTACAGCCAGCTACTGGTTTACCTCCGCGGTGGCAATGAACTGGAGCGTAGCCTGGGGCTTGCCACCACAGGCCGTTCTGTTGCACCCGCTGTAAAAGCTAATATGGAAAAAACATTATTGCCCCCTCTTGAAAATGCTTTGCCTGAACAATTTTTTTTTTACACTGTCTGGGTGGTCATCAACAAATTATCAAAGACGATTGTTGCTGAACTTGGCTTTAAAGGCCTTCCCGACAAAAACAAAGCGGTGGAAATAGAATACGGTACCATGCCGGCCCATACGGGCAACGGTTATATGACCGAGGCAGTTGAAGGTATGCTAAAATGGGCGGCAGCGCGGCAGGATATCGACTTCGTGCTGGCATCCATCGATCCAACGAATTCCGCTTCCGTTCGCATTGTACAAAAAAATCATTTTGAATTATTTGATCGGCGGGGCGGCATTGGCTGGTGGAGAAAGGACTTGAGAAATTAATTTGTAATTTATTTGACCAGCATAACAATCCCTTTCTTAAATATTTCACCGCAGAAAGTGCTGGCTTTAAGAAGATAGACAAAACCACCGGCATCTTGCTTCTTACCCTTATAGGTACCATCCCAGCAATTGAGCGGGTTCGTGGTATAGAATATTCTCCTGCCAAAGCGATCGTATACGGATAATTCAACATGCTGCAGGAGGCCTGCATAACGGCTTACGCCAAAGCAATCATTCCGGCCATCGCCATTAGGTGAAAATGCATTGGGCATATTTACCAGCAGATCGCCGTTGTGGGTTACCAGCACCATTACCGAATCGTAGTTGTTACAACCATTTGCGTCGGTTCCTTTAACGGTGTACAGCGTATTGCTGGTAGGCGAAGAAAGCGGGTTGGCAATCAGGGAATCGCTTAAGCCAGTAGCAGGTTGCCAGCTGTACTGCAATGCGCCGGTAGCTGTTAACTGTGCAGTAGGCAATTGACAGTTTATGTCGTTAGAGTGGCTGGCCTGCACGGGTGGCAGGGGCAGGATGGTGACGACGGTAGACAAAATGGCGGAGTCGCCACAGGTAGCCTCTTTGATTTTTACTGAATATACAGTCGTGAGAAGGGGTGTCGCCAATGGATTGGCCGTATTTGTCAAATTAAGACCAGTTGCCGGCTGCCAAGCGTAGCTGTTTCCACCGGAAGCGGCCAGCTGTGCAGAACTTCCAATACATGTCATTGCATTACCCGATATTCCAAATACCGGAAGCGGTTTTACGGTTACCCGTACAGAATCTGTATTGCTACAATAGCTGTTGTTGGTAACTGTTACATAGTAAGTGGTATTAACAGCCGGGCTGGCCACCGGATTGGCAATGGCCGGGTTACTGACAGCACCTGCTGGCAACCAGCTGTATGTATTTCCGCCGCCTGCCTGAAGCTGCAATGTTTTATCGTGACAGACAACTGTGTCTGCCGTTTTGCTGATAACCGGATTGGGATTTACAGTAATAAGTACAGTATCTGAACCGGTGCAGCCGTTTGTTCCAGTACCTGTTATAATATACTGTGTTGTTATAGACGGGCTGGCAAGAGGGTTGGGAATGGTTGTATTGGACAGGCCGGTGGCAGGTGACCATGCATAGCTGGAGGCTGCACCCGAAACATTTAATTGAACCGACTGGTGGCTGCAAACGGATGTATCGTTATTGGTCTTTACAGCAACGCTTTCACTTACCAGTTTGAATGAATCAGTATTGCTGCAGCCATAGCGGCTTGTCTGCACCCAGTAAATGCCGGTTCCTTTTGCATAGATAGAATCCGTAACTGCGCCCGTATTCCATGTATAGACCCCGGGTTTATTACCTGTGCCTATTCTAACACTGTCTTTGCAGGATAGGATCTGCTGCAATGGCAAGTGGGCTAAAGATGGCACAACAACTACCTGTTTGCAGGTAGCATTCTGTGTTGACAAGCCATCGTCAACAGAGAGATTGATATGATAGATACCGGGCTGATTATAAGTAACGGGTGCGGGATTTTGCAAAGTGGAAGAGGCGTTACTGGCATTGGTACAGCCGGTGAACCGCAGCCTCGTAAGCGAATTACTGCTGCCGGCAGCATTAGTGATAAAACCATAAAGATCATCCTGCACCCTGAATAATTTCGAAATTGAATGCGGAAAGCTCATATTGCCGATATTTCCAAATGACACTGCCGAGGGGGTTGATGCAAGGTTATTATTGAAATCTAATTTGACAATATCATTAAAAGCTGGGTTGCCATTCACGGCAAATCCTACAATCTGCCCGCAAGAGCGCATAATGGTGATATCGCGGGGATGTGCGAGCGCATTACCCGGATTGCCCAGGTTAACACCCGTAGGCACGTTCAGCAGGGAACTACCAAAGTCGAGCCTGGTCAGCGACCAGGTACCGCTGGTAGTGCTGTTGTTACCGCCATTTACAACAAATACCCGCCAAAAGCCATTGTCATTGATGGCATAGATTCCGGTGGGGTAGCTTAAATTTCCCAGGTTGCCCAGGTTGATGGCGGTAGGGGTATTGTTGAAACTGTTTGTAAAATTGAATCTTGTGATACTGTTATTTTCCGAATTGGTCGTAAAGCCGTACCAGTTGCCATTGTCATTAAAGATATGAAGATCGATGGGTTGGTCAAGGTTACCGATATTCCCCCAGTCTGTGGCAACAGGTGCCGTATTGGTAATATTTGGTCCAAATGCCACTTTAATAATCCGGGGCAGGTTGCCCGAAGTACTTGCACCGCCTACAATAATTGCATACCATTGCCCTTCATTGAAAACGATTTGCAGGCCTTCGGATACAATGTTGGTTGGCGTAATCATACCGCCAAAATTGCCCAGGTTAACGGTAGTAGGTGTATTCAACAGGCTATTTCCGAAATCGAATCTTACCAAATTGCCATTATTGTAATTAGTGGAGAAGCCGTAATAGTTATTATTGGCGAACACATAATCGAAAAAAGTAGGCTGGGAAAGATATCCGCCGATATTGCCAAGGTTAACTGCGGAAGGAGGGGTATTCAGATCTGCCACGCAGAAATTCCAGTAATAAGTACTTGCGCCAATGGATAAATTGCTGATGTTAACAGGCGTATTCACACAAACTGTATCCGGCGTACTAAAAGATGGAATAACCGTTGCGGGCGTTGCTATTTTTATACTGCAAGAGTCGGCTGTAAAATTACTGCAGGTGGGGTTGGTGGTATTGATGGTTGCGCTGCCGCCCAGCGTTCCGTCATAAGCGCTATTGCCCTGCTTGTTTTGTAAATTATCAAATGCATAATAGGCCACCAGTCCTGCCTGGGTTGTGGGCGAGGGTAAGGGACCATTGAGATAAGTTCTTATCTGCGTCTGTGTTCTTGCCATGTTCCAGATGCGCACTTCATTGATATGCCCGATGAACTGGGTATTTACTTTCTGTGATTCATAATAGCCGATCCTCGTTTTCCAGGTATTCTGGTACAGGCTACCCGAGGCAGCTACCTGGCTCATCAGGAAACCGTTGCGGTAAAATTTTAAACTGGCGCCATCATATACCATCGCCACATGGTAGGTCTTGTTCAATTCTATATCGCAAACGCCCGGTGTTACATAATAATGGATGCCGCCGCCTGCATCTACCGTGGTAATCTCTGCCGAGTTGGGCCGCAGCAGGTAATTGCAGTCTGTTGGCCCGTCGTGCTTTGACACCACATCGCCTGCATACAAGGTTCCACCCGTCCATGCCGTGGTTCGGTTAATGGTTGCTTCTACGGTTACCTGGTTGCCGGGAATATTGATCTGGCCTGCATCGAAATAGGAGGGATTAACAGGTGTGAACAGCCAGTTGCTGCAGTTTAGCACATCCGTTCTGGCAGGATTTTTCAGCTTGGCGGCTAGAAGCGTTTTTCCTCCTGGCTGGGCCGCGCAGATCTGCGTTAAAAAAAGTACGGTCAGGTACAGAAGCGCATTTATTTTCATCAGAAGGTTCGGGAATTGGTATCGTTGCTAAAATACTTATTTTTCAGACGCCGGTATAATTCTGCGGGGTGATCTTTTTCAGCTCTTTCTTAACAGCGGCGGATATTTTTAAACTGTCTACAAAACGGTGGATGCTCTCTTTGTTGATGGTGCCGTTGCCCCTTGTAAGATCTTTCAATGCCTCGTAGGGGTTCGGGTAATTTTCGCGGCGCAGAATGGTCTGAAGTCCTTCTGCCACTACGGCCCAGTTGCTTTCCAGATCATCATTTATTTTCTGCCTGTTCAGTACCAGCTTACCCAGTCCTTTTTCAATGGATTTGAGCGACAGGATTATATGCGCAAAGGGCACCCCGATATTTCTGAGCACCGTAGAATCAGTAAGATCCCGTTGCAGCCTTGATATGGGTAATTTTGCAGACAGGTGTTCCAGCAATGCATTGGCCAGGCCCAGGTTGCCTTCGGCATTTTCGAAATCAATCGGGTTAACTTTGTGGGGCATGGCAGAGGAGCCCACTTCACCTTTTTTTACCTGTTGCTTGAAATAGTCCATAGACACATAGCTCCACAAATCCCTGCAGAAGTCGATCAGGATGGTATTGATGCGTTTCATGGCGTCAAAATGGGCGGCCAGGTTATCATAGTGCTCAATTTGCGTGGTAAACTGCTGGCGCCCGAGCCCCAGTGTTTTCTCCACAAACTGGTTGCTCAATGCTATCCAGTCCTTTTTTGGAAAGGCGGCATGGTGCGCATTGAAATTACCGGTAGCGCCGCCAAATTTGGCTGTAAACGGTACGTTGATAAATTGTTCTACCTGGTTTTGCAGCCGCTCAACAAACACCATGATTTCCTTGCCCAGCCGTGTAGGACTGGCAGCTTGTCCGTGGGTACGGGCCAGCATGGGTATATTCAGCCATTCTTCTGCCAGTATGCCCAGTTCGCGGGTCAGGTTCAGCACTGCCGGCAAGTATTCGCATTCCACCGCGTGTTTCCAGAGCAAGGGCACCGCCGTATTGTTGATATCTTGCGAAGTAAGCCCGAAATGCACCCATTCCTTCTCGGCTTCCAGATGCAGGGCCGTTAATTTTTTTTTGATAAAATATTCTACCGCTTTTACATCGTGATTGGTGATCTTTTCGATGGCCTTGATCTCATGCGCATCCTGCAGGCTGAAGTCCGTACCTATTTCCCTTAATGATTTTCGGTGTTTAGCGGGCAGGGAGAAGATTTTTTTTTCAGCCAGGAAGAGATAATATTCAATTTCTACCAGCACCCGGTATTTTATCAATGCATATTCAGAAAAATAATCGGCAAGGTGTTGCAGCTGCCTGCGGTAGCGGCCGTCTACCGGCGAAATAGCAGTGAGTGAATTGAGTTCCATGTAGCTGATTTAAGTATTCTGTCCCGGTAACCTATATTTGCGGCAAAATTAAACGAATTCCGGCTAACAATCCTGATATTATGCCGCTGACAATAGGCGTGCTGGCTTATTGCCGGTCATTCACTTATCCGGAACCGGTCCACAAGAAATAACATGAACAAAATAAAGGTAGGCGCTGTCAGTTACCTGAATACAAAACCGCTGGTATACGGTTTCAGGCAGGGTATGATGCAAAACCGCATAGAAATAATAGAAGATTATCCTGCCAGTATCGCCGCCATGTTGCTGGCTGATGAAATAGACCTGGGGCTGGTGCCGGTTGCCATTATACCCAAACTAACAGCGCACCATATTATCAGCGATTATTGCATTGGCGCCGTGGGCGAAGTGGCTTCTGTCTGTTTGTTCAGCGATGTACCCATTGAATCCGTTACGGAAGTGCTGCTGGATTACCAGAGCCGTACTTCAGTGCAGCTGGCAAAATTATTGCTGCGCGAATATTGGAAGGTGCAGCCAACACTCACGAACGCAAAAGCCGATTTCAGGATGCATATAAAAGGTACAACCGCAGGGCTGGTAATTGGCGACAGGGCTTTTGAGCAAAGAAAAATATCTCCCTATATATACGATTTAGGTGCTGGCTGGAAGGATCTGACCGGGCTTCCCTTTGTTTTTGCCGCCTGGGTAAGCAATAAAAAGCTGGACGCTGATTTTGTAAGGGAATTCAATATGGCTACGGGTGCCGGACTGCAGGCCATTGATGAAATTGTTGCGCAAGCACCCTATCCGCTTTTCGATTTGAAGCAATATTTTACTGCACATATTAGTTATACCCTGGATGCGGCAAAAAGGGCGGGGCTGCAATTGTTTTTGAGTAAATTACCGGCCTATGACGTATGAAAAAAATATTGATCCTATTTCTTTTTCCCGGTAAGCTTTGCCAGGCACAGGTAAAACCAGCCTGTACCAGTAAAGAGGATTTCAATTATCAAACAGATATCTGTAGCCCTTCAGCGGTAACGTTTCAATCCTCCGCTACGGTTTACCTGTCTATTACATGGACTTTCGATGACGGCACCATCGTCACTAATACCGCTCAGCCATCCCATCTTTTTACCGGCACCGGTAATCATATGGTTTCAATGGTAACAGACAAAGGAACCTGTTCAGACACGGTTAACAAGACAATTGTTACAGATGTGGTACCTGCCGATATTATTTTAACGCCCGACACAACTATTTGTGCAGGCAGTAAAGCACTATTGCGCAGCCGCCCTTCGCTGGGATTCTGCTGGTACCCTGCCACTTACCTAGATAATCCATCTGCTCCCAATCCGGTTAGCACAACACCGGTGAACATGACCTATTATTACCGCGCCGAACGAACAGGTGTAAACCTTATTGTAAATGGTGATTTCTCTGCGGGTAATACTGGGTTTACCTCCGAATACAGTTATGCAAATCCAAATATTACTGAAGGCCAGTATTTTGTGGGCAGCAGTCCCAATGCCTGGAACGCCAGCCTGAGCAACTGCCCCGGTCATACAACAGGCAACGACAATATGCTGCTGGTAAATGGTGCGCCTGTGCCGGATGTAAACGTGTGGAAACAGACGGTGGCCGTTACACCCAATACTGATTATGCATTCGCCACCTGGGTGCAGGCGCTTTGGCCGCCCAATCCGGCTCAATTGAAGTTTTCTATCAATGGCCACCAGGCCGGCGTATTAATAAACGCCAGCCTGCCCACCTGCACCTGGACGCAGTTTTATACCAAATGGAATTCAGGCAATAATACCACGGCAGTTATTTCTATTGTAAACATTAATACGGCCGTTATCGGAAATGATTTTGCCCTGGATGATATTTCTTTTGCACCCGTTTTTATCCAGTCAGACAGCGTGGTTATAAAAGTCCAAAAGCCCATTGTTAAAACAAATAATGATACCATGGTTTGTACAGGCAAACCTGTTCAGTTGCAGGCAACCGGCAACGTTAGCAGTTATAACTGGTCGCCGGCCACTGGTCTTTCTAACCCTGCCATTGCCGGTCCGGTTGCCAGCGCCCCTGTTACTACAGCGTACATTGTTACAGGCATCACCAGTAATGGCTGCATAGCAAAGGATACGGTATTGATTTCAGTAAATCCGGGGCCTGTTATTACCAAAACAGGCGATGCCGTTATTTGCCACGACAAGACCCTGCAGCTCAATGTAGCCGGAGGTAGCAGTTACGCCTGGTTGCCGGCCCCTAGCCTCAGCAGTCTTACCATTGCCAACCCGGTAGCGGCGCCGGTTGTCAGTACTGTTTATTATGTAACGGTTACGGACAACAGCCAATGCAGCCAATCCGATTCGATAAGGATAACGGTAACGCCGCCGCCTGTTTTCAGTATTTCACCGGATATGGGCGATTGCAGCGGCACACCCGTACAATTGAATGCCGGCGGGGGCAACAATTATAGCTGGCAACCCGCTGCAGGGCTGAGCGATGCCAATACAGCCCGTCCGGTTGCCTCACCTGCAGCCACCACCTTATATACGGTAAAAATAAAAGCAACTGCCTGCAATGATTCTGCAACGCTGTCTACACGGGTAACGGTGCTGCCTTTGCCAATGGTTCAGGCTTCCAGCTCAAATGAGATTGATTGCCAGCACCCAACCAGTCAGCTTGCTGCCGCGGGCGGCGTCAGCTGGTTATGGCAGCCCGCTACAGGATTAAATGACAGCAGCATTGCCAGGCCATTGGTTTCGCCTTCCCAAACCACCCTGTACACTGTGAAAGGAACAGATATGAACGGCTGTTCCGGTTACGATACGGTAAATGTGCAGGTAACACATACCGGCGATTTGCAGGTAAACCTTCCCAATGCTTTTTCGCCGAATAGCGACGGCAAGAATGACTGCTTTGGGTTAAGCCGTTATGCAGGTCTTTTGCAACAGCTGGATTTTTCCGTGTATGATCGTTTTGGGGTAAGAATATTCCATACCAGCAACCCGTTGAATTGTTGGGATGGGCGATACAAGGGAACGATGCAGCCAGCGGGCGGTTTTGTATACATTGTAAAAGCCAGTACTTTTTGCGGATCGATTTTTAAAAAAGGGGTGGTGATGCTGCTAAAATAAAAACGGGACTCGTGAGACGTGAGTAACGCCGCAAGCGCTGCCCACTCAGGATTAGAACCGGTTCATGGCCTCCGTTACGCGGATTATATCCTCTTCAGAATGGCAATAGGAAACCGGTAGACTTAATATGGTTTGGTGGATCTCTTCAGCGATGGGGGTGGGCTGGTTACTGAGTATGCCTGCCATGGCCTGTTGTTTATTGGGGGCAACAGGATAATGGATTTCTGTCTTTATGCCGTTTTGCAGCAGGTATTCTTTTAGCTGGTTCCGTTTGGGATGCCGGATGCAAAAGGTATGGTATACATCGTAATAGTCGGCGTGTACGCTGGGTTTAATAAAATCTTCCTTCAGTTGTTCCAGGTAGATGGCCGCCAGCTTTCGCTTGTGTTCATTGATCGCATCTATCTTTTTAAGTTTCACGGATAAAAAAGCCGCCTGCAATTCGTCGAGCCTGGAATTAAAACCGGGCACTTCATTGTAATATTTAATCGTTGATCCGTAGTTCCGGAGACAGGTTATTTTTTTCTGCAGGGCCGCATCGTTGCAGGTAAGGGCACCGGCATCGCCAATGGCGCCGAGGTTTTTAGTGGGATAAAAGCTATGGGCGCCATAATGGCCCCAGCTACCGGCTTTTTTATGCAGGTAGTGTGCACCATGTGCCTGCGCGCAATCTTCAATTACCGCGAGGTGCTGTCTGGCAGCTATGGCACTAATATGATCCATCTCGCACAGTTTTCCATACAGGTGTACCACCAGGATGGCCCTTGTTTGCGGGGTTATTTTTTCCTCGATCTTGGCCGGGTCGATATTATAAGTATTGATATCGGGTTCCACTAAAACAGGTTTTAGCTGGTTATGCACCACCGCCAGGATGGTAGCGATATAAGTGTTGGAAGGCACGATGATTTCCGAGCCGGGCGGAAAATCAAAAGAACGGAGGGCAAGGATCAGGGCATCCAGCCCGTTTGCCACACCAATGGCAAAGCGGGTGTTGCAATAGGCGGCATATTCCTGTTCAAAACTGGTAACAGCCTGCCCCAATACATACCAGCCGCTGTGCAGTACAGTCGTACAGGCCTGTTGGTAATCTTCAAAAAAAGGCTGGTTCAGTTTACCCAGGTTCTCATATTCAATCATTGCCATAAGGCTCAAAGATATAATCGTTCTGGTCAAAATGCTCGGAAGCCAATACCATTAAAATCGCGTCGGTGCTGAACTGGTCCATGGTATGCCAGTCGGTGGGTTCTATAATCAGGCATTTATCAGGTCTGTCGAGCTGAAAACTGGCGGTTCGCTTACCATCATGGTTATTAATAAGGCAGGAGCCCTGTATACAAATGGCTGCCTGCACGGTTGTCTTGTGCCGGTGACCGCCCCTGGAAGAGCTGTCAACGCCATAAATGTAAAAGATGCGTTTAATGTCGAAAGGAATTGTTTTTTCAATAACGGTAAGGTTACCACGCTTATCGGTAAATGATTTCAGATCAGTTAAATAGGCCATAAGCAAAGAAGGGATTTGGGAAATAAAAATGGTTACGGAATATATTCAGGAAGGGGGTTTTAACTGCATGATAAACCCCTGGTACATTATTTTTTCTCCTTCCAGGTAAAGAAACTGGTCATTGCTGTAAGTGGCCACCATATCATATTTTTCAAGCAGCGTGCCGGTTACTTCTTTATAACTAAGGAACCAGGCCGGGTAAGAGGCTTCATAATATACGGGCGGCACTTTTTGCATCGTGAGCCGGTTGCCTGGCTGCGGATTAAAATAAGTATTTTCAAGAATGAGATAAGGAATGTTCTTTGCGGCCAGGCTGGCCAGTAATTCGTACGGTTTTTCCATATAAGGTAACATGGTGGAGAGCAGCAATACCTGGTGCGGGCCTTTTGCTGCCTGCGCGGCTTCGATGCTGTCAAAAAAGTCGAGCTGTCCGTCGGCTATCGCTTCCCTGCCGGCCTGTACAAATGCCGGTTGTTCTACTACGCTCCAGCACAGCTTTTCCATACCAGCCAGGTAAAGGCGGTTTTGAAAATAGCTGGTACCCAATGACCCGCCAAAATCGATCACGGATAACTGGTTATTGTGTTTGCCGGCCACCCAGAGCAGGTTGGCCAGAAGCGGCCAGGAATATTCTATTTTGTCGGAAAGGAGGCCATCGCGCTCATAAACGGCTTCGCCGTTTTTTACTTTGAGGGTGGCTGTTTTTATTTTTTCAAGAATGTTGCTGGCATTGTAACCACCAGCGGCAGCGGCCGCTACAGCCCAGGAAGAATAGTTGCCCCGCCATCCATATCGATGGTATTTAATTCTGATATATAGCCTTTTCAGGTATTGCACTACTTTATTCATGGGTTCGGGGTTCCGAATTTAAGGTAGGTAAAAATAGGAGAGTCAACATATGCAGGGTTTATTTTAATAGGCATTTAATTTACGACGGGTACCTTGATCAATAGATTGCCCGCAGAACATGAACAGGCAATGGAATTTATATTTATTACCGGCGAAAAATAATATTTCTTACCCATGACAGGTATTTTTTTATCAACTGGTTTATTTCTGCCGAAATGCCGGTAAAATAAACGGCGGGAAAAAAAAGTGTACAAAAAACCAGGGTTCGTACAGCAGTGTCTGCAAAAATATTGGCTGATTTGGGTATCAGGTATGCAGCAATAGCTGAAATAGCAGCATACACAAGCGCCAGCAAATCTTTAAACGTATAGGGTTGCAGTCCAAATTTATACCATAAAAATCCAAATCGCATGGCGTTGTAAAAAGCAATTGCTATCATTGTTGCATAGCTGGCACCGAGCAAGTCGAAATGAGAGATCAGAATGTAATTCAACGGTAGAGAAACCAGCGTATAGATAACGTTGGTAGTAAAATCTACCTTCCAATAATTAGACGTTGAAATAATCTGGGTATTGGCACCGGTACCAAGGTCGATCAATTTACCGATACCGAGAAAAAAGACTACTTTTTCTATGCCGGTATAACCTTTACCCAGGAAGATGGCCAGGTTTTGCACATTCAGTAGGATAAGGCAAAACATAGCTAGGCCAATGATCAAGAGGTTGGCGACACTTTTAGTATATATATTACGAATACTGTCTAGGTTCTTGTTTTTCCAGGCATCAACGAGCACTGGTATGCTAACGGCGTTAATACTTCGCTGGGGTATTTCCATCAGGGTTACTACATAAGTGGCAATTGTAAAAACCGCGGTATCAATCAGGCCCCTTTTAGATGTTGCAGTAAGGATAAAGGTATCGCTTGTTTTGGACAACAGGTTCAGGAATTGCGCGCCAAAAAGGAACATCCCAAAATTGAGCATTTTTCCTTTCATGCGGGTGGTAACGACGCTGATCCGCGGAATGAACAGAAACTCTTTTGTCTGCTTTACAACCAGGTAAAGGATAAAAGCTGGAGGCAAAAACGACAGTGAAAAAACAAGCAGGAAGGATCTTAGCTGTATAAAGTGAACAGCAAAAAACAACAACAGGATGGTAAATAAAATTCTCGGCCCTGTTTCGCGAAGACTGTTCGATATCACAGCTTTTTTAAACGACCAGCCAAAACTTTCCAGCCACATATACAGCAATAAAAAGAAAGCAAAGGGATATACCAGGTAACTGTATTCAACGAACAACGGCGATTTCTCACTGAATTTCCTGATAATGATACTACGAGCCGAAAAGCCTGCCAGCGACATAAATATAAAACCGGTTAAGCAAATTAACAGGGTAATAAAAGGCAGGTCATTTTTTTTGGGTGTTAGGTATTGCCGGTAAAAAGGAAAAAATTTGTAAATAATCGGTAAAGATCCAAAGGTACACATGGTGGCCAGTGTAATAGCGGAATCGGTAATAATACGCGTGAGGCCCAGTTGGGTAGGCGTAAGAATTTTTGGAGCCAGTATCAGCATATTGAAAGCACCTATTGCAAATCCAATTGAGATGCCTATGGTAGAGCGAATGCTTTGTTTCTGGATAATGCCCATCGAGGTTGCAATAAAATTAAAAGTACTGGATATACAAATGAAACAACCGGTAAAATTCGCATTATCCGTGAAAAAGTTTTTTTTTGAGAAAGAAATGTGTTTATCTGTTAATTTTGGCCAGTTTTAAATGGATATGAACATATTATGAAAGTAGTGATTTTTGCCGGGGGGCTTGGTACCCGCATTGCCGAAGAGACCGATACCCGCCCAAAGCCGATGGTGGAAATTGGGGGTAAGCCTGTATTATGGCATATTATGAAAATATACAGCTACTATGGATTCAATGATTTTATTATTTGCCTGGGTTACAAAGGATATGTGATAAAGGAATATTTCATGCATTATTTTTTGCATAACGCGGACCTAACCATTGATGTTGCCAGCAACCAAATAGAGATACATGGTAGTAATACCGAGGCGTTTAAAGTAACGCTGGTAGAAACAGGCGCCCTTACTAAAACGGCCGGCCGGTTACAACAAATAAAAAATTATATCGGAAACGAAGATTTTATGCTTACTTATGGAGACGGTGTGGCGGATATCGATATTCCCGCATTGCTCGCTTTTCATAAAGCCCAGCAGAAAATAGCTACGGTAACTGCTGTGCAACTGGAAGCCCGCTTTGGCGGCATGGAACTGGCGCACGACGGTAACGTGATCGCGTTCCGCGAAAAAGCAAAGGACGAGCACAAGTGGATCAATGCAGGTTTTTTTGTACTCAGTCCGGCGGTTTTTGATTACCTGGAGGGCGATTTGAGCGATACCATGTGGGAAGACACACCGCTGGAAAAGCTTACGGCGGATAATCAACTGGCCGCTTACCGGCACAGGGGTTTCTGGAAGCCCATGGATGCACTGCGCGACAGAATTGAACTGGAGACGCTATGGCAGCAAAACAAGGCAAAATGGAAACTTTGGTAAATATTCGGCAATTACAACAAGTTTATAAAGGGAAAAAGGTTTTTGTAACCGGCCACACGGGTTTTAAAGGCGCCTGGCTGGTCGCGTTCCTGCATACACTGGGCGCAACGGTAAAAGGATATGGGCTGGCGCCTGCATACCAAAGCGGCCTGTTCAAACTCCTGGGGCCGGAATGGCTGGGTGGTGGAAGCATTATTGCAGATATACGCGATAGGGAAAAACTATTTGCCGCCGTGCACTCCTTTGCACCTGATGTTGTTTTTCACCTCGCGGCGCAACCCCTGGTTAGAAGATCCTATGCCATACCCGCAGAAACATTCGAGGTAAATGCCATTGGCACGGCCAATTTGCTGGAGGCCATCAGCCGGTTGAATGGAAAATGCGCCGCTGTCATTATTACCACTGATAAAGTATACGAAAATAAGGAACAGCATGTTTTATATAAAGAGGAAGACGTTTTGGGCGGATATGATCCATACAGTGCCAGCAAAGCCTGCGCTGAGATGGTCGTGAGCTCTTTCCGGAATTCTTTTTTTAACACGCATACCTACTCAACACACCATAAATCAATCGCCAGTGCCCGGGCAGGTAATGTGATAGGCGGTGGCGACTGGAGCGAGGATCGGATCGTTCCCGATATTATGCGCGCTTTGCAAAATGACCAAGAGGTAGCTGTCCGGAACCCCGGTGCCATCAGGCCCTGGCAGCATGTGCTGGAACCGTTGACGGGTTATTTATTGCTGGGAGCGGCTTTAGACAACGCGCCGGCCATTTTTGGCCGGGCCTATAATTTCGGACCGCGGCCCGAAGATCACCTTACTGTAAAGGAATTGGTATTGATGGCGATAGACAGCTGGGGAAAAGGTAGCTGGAAAGATGTTTCAGACCAGCAGCAACCCCATGAAGCAACCCTTTTACAGCTGGATATTACACGCGCAGTAAAGGAATTGAAATGGATGCCTAAATTGTCTGCTGCAGAAGCCATCAGCTGGTCGCTGGCATGGTATAAACAACCGCTGGATAGACAGTCTTTTTTTACATTTGAGCAAATTAAAAATTACCTGGCAATATGATTTTTACAGCCGCTCCGCTGGCCGGAACTTACCTGGTTGATCTCACTGCATTCAGCGATAGCCGGGGCTGGTTTGCCAGGACCTATTGCAAAAATGAATTCAGCCAGATTGGACACCACAAAGAATGGGTGCAGCTCAACCATTCCTTTACCAGGCAGGCAGGCGCGTTGCGGGGTATGCATTACCAGTTGCCGCCGTTTGCAGAAATCAAAATGGTACGCTGTATTGCAGGCGCCGTGTTCGATGTGGTTGTTGATATCCGTAAGCATTCCGCCACGTTCTTGCAATGGTTTGGAACATCGCTTTCAGCAGAAAATAAGAAAATGATCTATATACCGGAGGGGTTTGCCCACGGCTTTCAAACCCTCACAGAAAATTGTGAATTACTGTACCACCATACTGAATTTTATACCCCGGGGGCCGAAGCAGGTATCCGGTACAATGATGAAAAAGTGAATATTCAATGGCCCCTTGCGCCAACCGATATTTCTGATCGCGATCGGGAGCACCCTTTGCTGGACGATCAGTTTGAAGGCATTTGAGATCGGCTAGCGCAGGCAGTAGCGGCACCCTTTTAAAATAAACATCAGCATGAAATGTAGATTTTGTAATACGTCACTGAAACATGTTTTTATCGACTTGGTTAATTCACCGGCCTCCAACTCTTTTCTGGAAGCAAGTGCCCTGAATGAGCCGGAGACTTTTTATCCCCTTAAAGTATATACTTGCGATCAGTGTTTCCTGGTGCAGGTGGATGAATATAAAAAATCGGATGCGATATTCAACAGCGACTATGTATATTTCTCCTCTTACTCAACCAGCTGGCTTAAGCATGCAGCAGCCTACACGGTTTTAATGACGCAGCGTTTCGGTTATACCGGCCAATCGCTGGTGATAGAACTGGCCTCCAATGACGGCTATCTGCTGCAATATTTTAAAGAGAAAAACATACCCGTATTAGGTATAGAACCTACTGCCAATACAGCCGCAGTGGCTATGGCAAAAGGCATCGACACGGTAATTGATTTCTTTGGGGTGCGCCTGGCAAAAGAACTGCGGGCTAAAAACATAAAGGCCGATTTGCTGCTCGGTAATAACGTGCTGGCACATGTGCCCGATATACTGGATTTTGTTGGCGGCATGAAAATACTGCTGGCAGAAAATGGCGTGGTTACCATGGAATTTCCGCACCTGATGCAGCTGGTAGACAACCACCAGTTTGATACCATTTACCACGAACATTTTTCTTACCTCTCTTTTACTACGGTAAGACAGATTTTTGCCGCACAGGGGCTCGAATTATTTGATGTGGATGAGATTCCCACGCATGGCGGTTCTTTGCGGATTTATGCAAAGCACCAGGAAGACAAGACAAAACAGGTGGATGCGCGTGTAGGACTGCTGTTAAAAAAAGAAGCAGGCAAAGGAATGAATGCGCTGGCATATTATGATCATTTTCAACAGAAAGCCCTCCAGATAAAATACGATCTTACGGAATTCCTGATAAAAGAAAAAAGAGCAGGAAAGAAAGTGGCCGCTTATGGCGCTGCCGCAAAGGGCAACACTTTGCTGAACTATTGCGGCATTAAAAACGATCTCATTGATTTTGTCGTAGACGCCAACCCGCACAAACAGAATAAGTTTTTACCTGCCAGCCATATACCCGTTGTAAATGAACAACATTTAAAAGACAGCCGCCCGGATTTTGTTATCATTCTGCCCTGGAACCTCAGGACTGAAATTGTGGAACAATTATCGTACATAAAAGATTGGGGTGGAAGGTTTGTAGTGCCGATACCCGCCCTTCAAATCATTTAATATGGCTAAAATACTGGTTACAGGCGCTACGGGCTTTATCGGTAATTATGTTATAAAAGAACTATTAAAAAATGGACAGCAGGTAATCGCCAGCTCTTTTTCTATTGATAAGGCCAGGCAATTTTCATGGTTTAGACAGGTTCAATACCTTTCTTTCGACCTGGCTGCTTTTGACCCCGAAAAAGACTATTTTTCATGGTTTGGTGCGCCCGACGCAATGATACACCTGGCCTGGGAAGGATTACCCAATTACAAAGCTGCCTTTCATTGTGAAGTAAACCTGCCCCGTCATTTTTCTTTTTTACAAAATATGATCCGGAAAGGGCTATTGGCGCTTACTGTTACCGGAACCTGCTTTGAATATGGTATGCGGGAGGGTATCTTATCTGAAGACATGCCGCCAGAGCCGGGCAACTCCTATGCATTGGCAAAGGATACGCTTAGAAGGCAATTAGAGGCTTTAGAGGCAGAAACCTGTTTCCATATGAAATGGATTAGGCTGTTTTACATGTATGGCAACGGACAAAACCCAAATTCATTACTTTCGCAATTACAAAAAGCAATTGAGCAGCACGCAGAAAGTTTTAATATGAGCGGGGGAGAACAAATACGTGATTATTTGCCGGTTGAAAAAGTTGCCGAGTATATAGTAAAGATCGCATTGCAACAAGAAGCAAAGGGTATTATCAATTGCTGCAGCGGCCAACCAGTAACCGTAAAGCAACTGGTGATCAATTACCTTCAGCAGCACAATGCTAATATACGCCTTAACCTTGGCTATTACCCCTATACAGATTTTGAACCCATGGCATTCTGGGGAGATAACAAGAAATTACAAACGGTATTAACACAGCCCGGAAATGAAATTGCCTCTAACGCTGGTCATACCAACCCATAACCGGCCACATTACCTGCAACGGATACTGCGTTATTACGAATCGAGTCCTTTCGACATCGTAATAGTGGATAGTTCTGTAGAAAAATACCTGGCTGTTAGCACAAATAACCATTTCAGGTACCTGCATATGCCAGGCAAAACCTTTACCCAAAAGCTGGCCAATGCCTTCAACCAGATCGATAGCCTTTACGTGGTGATGTGTGCAGACGATGATTTTATTATACCTGCGGGCCTTCTGCAATGCCTCGACTTTCTGTTGATAAACCAAGATTATTCGGCGGCGGGGGGCAATATTATATGTTACCAGCAAGCAAAGCACAGCCAGCGGATAGATTTTGCGCCCATGCACACAGATCTGCTCGAAAATGAAGTGGCAAGCGAAGACCCATTTGCACGCCTGGAGGCATTTTTTGATCCTTATCGTTCTGTATTTTATGCACTGCACAGAACGGCATTGCTGAGAGAGGCTTTTACTGCTGCTGCTGCTGTGGTTCAAAATCTTTACCTGAATGAATACCTAACTGCCGTTGTGCCGTTGGCTGCCGGAAAATATAAGGAATTACCCGTTTTTTACCAAGTAAGAGAATATTCCCCGCTTTCAGATGATAAGACTACAGTTAATATGGATGCTATTGTAGACAATGATCTATACCGCGAAGAGTTCGGGCAATTCATTTCCAGTCAGGCCGCAGTTGTAGCAAAAATTACCGGTAAGTCTTTAACTGCCTGTATTGAAGAGCTGACGGTTATTTTCTCCGGCTTTGCCCGTCGTCTGCCTGGCATACGAAACCGGGCGGACACAAGTATCACAAAAAAAGTCGGACAGCTACTGGTAAAATTTCCCCTGATTGGCGCAAGCATTGTAAGGATTTTCCGCTCCGTAAAAACCAAAAGAGAACTGGCCTTGGTTATAAAAGACCGGGCAGATCAACAACAGCTGTTGCGGGTAAAACAACAAATAGATACATTCAGTTAGTGCAAACTGCCAACCATATAACCCCTGCCATTGCGGTAGTGCACCTTGTCTGGCTGCCTTACGGAATCAGCGTGTTCAATAATTTCATCGACTCATATAGTGAGTTTACTGCCGGCGTTGATCACCAGCTATTGCTTGTTTTTAACGGCGTAAAAGATCCGTTGCAAACTGCGGAGTACCACCATTATGCAAAAGCCCGCAACATTGCCTACAATAGCATCAGTATTGGGGAAGGGCAGGACTTAGATTGCTATTTTAAAGCAGCCAAAGCCCTGCGGACCGAATATATAATGATATTGAATAGTTTTGCGACCCTAAAAAACCATAACTGGCTAAAAAAATACGCAGCTGTTTTCCTTGATTCAGGCAATGCAGGCCTTGTAGGCGCTACGGCTTCTAACCAGAGTTATTATTCATCTGTTTTTCAGAAAAACCAGGCTGGTTGGGAGGCGGATAAAAGTTTTATGCATAACTTTCAAAAGTATAAATTATTTGTAAAGGCTTTTGTATACTGGCGCTTTCTTTTCAAGCCCTTCCCCAATCCCCATATCCGCACAAACGGGTTCATGATTAGGCGATCCGTTTTCCTGGCCTTGCAGCACAGCCCGTTTAAATCTAAATTTATGGCTTACCGTTTCGAGAGTGGGAGAAAAAGTATGACCAACCAGGTTCTTGCACAGGGATACACGGTATTGGTAATAGACATCAACGGCAAAACGTTTGAACCGCCGTTGTGGAAAGAAAGTTTGACTTTCTGGGCAGGTAACCAGGAAAACCTGTTAATAGCAGATAATCAAACTGATTTGTATTCAAACGCATCACCCAGTGAAAAAAAGAAAATGGCTTGGCTGGCCTGGGGAAAAGCATGATATTGTTTTCCATTATATTACCGGTATACAACGGCGGTGAATACGTGAAAGAATGTATCGGCAGCATCCTGTCGCAGACCTGGAAGGGATTTGCCTTGCATGTACTGGATAATTGCAGCACCGATGGCACGCTTGAATGGGTGAGATCCCTTACGGACGAACGCATTGTTTGTTATCCTTCCGATACACCATTGACCATAGAAGAAAACTGGCACCGCATCCTTACCATACCTAGGAATCAGTTTATGACGATTATCGGCCACGATGATCTGCTACACCCCCGTTACCTGCAGGCCATGGCCGATCTTATACAGGAGCATCCTGCGGCAAGCCTGTACCAGGCCCATTTCATTTTTATTGACAGCCAGGGAAAAGAAATGCGTCCCAGCCAGCCCATGGCAGCCAAACAAACGGCAGCAGAATTCCTGGCCTGCGAATGTACCCAAACCCTCGACAGCATGGGTACGGGTTATATGATGCGTTCCGCAGACTATGATGCTGCCGGTGGTATCACCACGCTTTATCCAAAACTACTATTTGCCGATTATGCCTTATGGGTAAAACTGATATTACTGAATTATAAGGCCACCACGCCGGTAACCGCTTTTTCTTACCGGCTGCACAACAATACGTCTAAACTGGTAAATGGTGAAGACTACCAGCAGGCTTTCGGGGAATATGCCTTTTTCCTGGCCGGGTTGCGCGTAAAGCATGCGGCCATCGCAACGGTGCTTGACCGGTATGGAAAGCAGTTCCTGCTGTATTTCTGTGAAAGCCTTGCACACCGGCTGCTGAAAACACCGGCCGCACAGCGTACTACCACGGTGGCACAATATATCCGGAATTGCCGGAAATATGCAGACGCGCTAATACCGGGCCAGCGTTTTGAACCACTTCGGAAACCGCGTATCCTGCTGGCATTGATGCTGGATAATAAACCGGGCGTTTTTATTTTTAACGGCATAAAAAAAATAACCGGCCAACGCCGTTTCTAAATACTCCTTATGAAGATAGCGATCAATTGCTGGGTGCTGCGGAATAAACAACTGGATGGAATTGGTTACTTCACCGTCAATACCATTTCAAGGGTTATCAAAAACCATCCGGAAATAAGCTTTCTCATTCTTTGCGATAAAAAATTTACGGAAGACTATTTCGATTTTCCCAATGTGACGAGGCATGCTGTTTTCCCGGCACTGCGCCACCCGGTATTATATGTCTGGTACATGGAATGCGTATTGCCTTTTTTCCTGAAAAAGCACCGGCCGGATCTGCTGGTATCTATGGAAGGTTTTCTGAGCCTTTTATCTCGCACACCACAGTTGCCGGTTATTTACGACATCAACTTCGAACATCAGCCGCAGGATCTTAAATTGCTCAATCGCCTGTATTTCCGGTTTTTTTTCAAACGCTTTGTAAGAAAAGCGGTGAGGATAGCTACGATTTCTAATTATAGCAAGGAGGATATCGCTTCTTTTTATAAAGTGGATGCCGGTAAAATTGATAATGTGTCTTGTGGCATCAACAGTAATTTCAGTGCCCTGCCTGCGATTGATGTAAATGCTACCCGTCAGCAGTTCAGCGATGGTAAACCTTATTTCTTTTTTGTAGGGTCCATGCATCCCAGGAAAAACATTGCGCGGTTAATATCGGCTTACACGCTGTTCCGGCAAAACACCGGCAGTAATTATAAATTATTGCTGGCAGGCGCCATCTGGTGGAGCAAATCACTGATTGAGGATGCTTATAATAGCAGCCCTTTTAAAGATGATATTATTTTTACCGGCCGGCTGTCGGAAGCAGATCTGAAAAAGGTACTGGGCAGCGCGTTCGCGTTAAGCTTTGTCCCCATATTTGAAGGGTTTGGTCTCCCAATAGTAGAAGCCATGCAAAGTGAAGTGCCGGTGCTCTGTTCCAATACCACGTCGATGCCCGAAGTAGCCGGCGATGCGGCTGTTCTGATAGATCCGTTTAAAACAGAAGAGATTGCAGCCGGCATGGAAAAATTGTACAGCAGCGATGCCCTCTGCCGGCAACTGGTACAAAGGGGCAATCAGCAAAAAGAAAAATTTACCTGGAACCATACGGCATTGCTGTTCTGGGAATCAATCCTGAAAGCCGTGAATACGGCTGATCGCTGATCTCTCATATTTGCATTATTACATCCGGCAGCAGCAATATTATCCTTGTATAAAGCCCCATGCTTTTGTGGCGATGGTATCCCAGTAAAAATGATCAAAGAAGGCGGTGGGTACAGCTGAGCTGTCAGGGGGCAATTGCATGGCCGCTGCAAAGCCAGTCCAGTCATTGTCGGCCAGTACTGTCATTTTGTTTCCGGTAACCGCAGCCGGTACACCCATGGCGCCGCTAACGGTGGTTACCACGTTCAGGTTATAGCCAAGGGCTTCCACCAGTTTTGTTTTAATGCCGCCACCGTCTATCACGGGGTTGATAAAGGTATCCGCTCCTTTAAAATAAATACTGATATCATCTACAAAACCGGCGTAAATAATATTTTTATCGCTGTAGGCTGCCAGCTCATGCATACCGGCAGGCAGGCCCTTGCCACAAATAATAATCTTGTAAGCGCCCATGCCTGGGAAGAGTAAAGGATTTATTTTTTCCAGGATGGTTGTTACGGCTTGCGCGTTGGGCGCATAATCAAGCGATCCATTAAATAAAAAAAGCGTCGTGCCCGGTAAAATGCCATATAATTTTTCCAGTTGCTGCCGGCAAGACTGCCGTTCTGTTGCAGCAGGTATGGTATTCCATTCAATGCCATAGGTAACCGTAAGGCAGGCGGATGGCGGCAGTTTAAATGTTTCAATGGCGAAAGCGCGGTCTTCTTCCCGGATAAAAAAATTATAGCGGGCGGCCTGGTGGGTTTTTTTTTCATACAGGGAAAGAATGGGCCACCACCACTTACCCAGCGTTTTCCAGCGGGTTGATTCGATGTTATGGGAATGTACCACCAGCTGTATACCGGTTGCCCATTTCAGTAATATGCCCAGCCATCCGAAATAAGGATGTTCCAGCACCAGGTGACTGGCCTGTTGTTTCTTTATTTGGCGGCGCAGTGTGAAAAATAGGAAGATATTGATGTAGCGCAACGGTGAATCGGGCAACACATTCAGCACCTGGTAACCTTCAGCGGCAGCCGGATTATTTTTTTGGGTAGTGATGCAAAGCAGGCGGCAATGCCTGGAAAAATATTTATTGAACAGCGCAATCCCTTTTTGTCCGCCCAGTTTGGCCGGCAAGAAAGGATAAGAAACCAGGCTGATGACGGTTGACATGGAATCAATGGGTTGATGGTATAGGGTATAGGAGACAGGGTTAGGGTGTAAGGTATCAGGAATGAGTTATCGCACTGGTTATGGAAAAGGTCTGAAGGCTGGTTTTACGCAGTCGTCTTTTTTTGCCATAGCCGCCAGCCTGTCGCCAGCAGTAACAGGTAGGCTATCAGCGAGGCTATCAACGCCAGTGTATTACCGGTCTTGTACGAAGATGGCTCAAAGGTAAAGACGACAGTATGATCGCCGGCCGGCAATACCATTCCACGCAATGCATAATCAACACGCAGATAGGATGCTGTTTTACCATCTACCAAAACATTCCAGCCTTTATCGTAATAGATTTCACTGAACACGGCAAACTGGTTTGTTTTTGATGAAGCATGGTAAACAATGGTATCATTAACATTGCGAACCAGCCGTATAGACGCCGTTGAATCAAATACCGGTGCAGCGGAGATCAGCGGTTTGTATTTTTCCTGTACAATAACATTGTTTTTAAGATCGATACTGTCGAGCGCTTTCATTTCTTCATTACCGTCTTTTACATAATGAATATCCTTTACCAGCCAGCAAGGCCCCATTGCATCGGGGTTTACGACTGCCACTGGCTGTCCATTGGCGGGATTCTGCTGAATAATATATTTTGTATTCAGCATATTGTATACGGCTTTATTGCCCTTGCGCAGCTGGTTGTCCATCAGGTCCTGGTAAAGGCCCAAGCGTGCCGCCAGGTAACCGCCCAGTGAATTGTGAAAATAAGAGGCCCTGGCATCTGCAAAAGGATCACCGCCGGTCTGGTCGAACACGCGGAAATAACCCGGGTCGGCTTTTATGGTATTGTCGGCCGCAGTGGGTACAAAATTGCCTTCGTAGTCGCTCTCTTCTATAAAATTCTCATCACTTAAATAACGCCTGCCTACTGCCAGTACATCGTAACTGCTCAGCAGCAGTATGCCAGCCAGCACAACCGGCGCTTTTAGTTTACCGGAAATAAATAATCCCAGTAAGGTAAGGGCCACGGCCACCAGCAACGCGGAGCGGAGCAGGTCGGCACCCATAACATGCTGCCTGTCTTCCTGCAGTGCCGTTAGCAGCGACTGCGCAAACTGGGTGCTCTGCTGCTGCAGTTCAGGCGAGGGTGGTTTTCCCTGGCTGCTGCGCATCATCATATTAACAAAATTCTCTTTTAACTGCGCGTCTCTTGCGCCTTTAAAATCTGCTGTAAAATAGAAAGCGGCCAATAAAACAAACAGGGCGCCGGTGGTATAGGCACTCAGTTTGAATTTTTTCAGTTTCGCAGCGGCGTCCATATTGCCAAACAGTACCTGTTGTAATACCATGCCTGCCATCAGCGGGAAGACCAGTTGCGGAATAACCAGGGCCATTGTAGGCGCCCTGAATTTATTATAAAAGGGGAGGTGGTCAAAAATGAAATAATTGAAAGCGGCAAAATTCTTGCCCCAGGCCAGCAGGATGGCAAATACAACAATGGCTACCATCCACCATTTTTGCCAGCCCGGTATAAAAAACAAGCCGGCGATAAACAGGCAGCAGATGATGGCCCCCAGGTAAACGGTACCGGCTGTCCACGGTTGTGCGCCCCAATAGACATTGCTATTTTCCAGTTGCCCGGCCTGGTCTTCCGGATAGCCTGCTTCGCCGATCTTTTCAACAAATTTGCTGGCGCCCGTAATTTCTTTTCCGCCAGCATCGCCGCCGCCGTATAAGGCGGGCACCATTACGGTGAAGGTCTCGCCAATACCATAGCTCCAGTTAAACGCGTATTCTTTATCAGGTCCATCGCCCTGTTTCTTGCTGCCATCGGGGTTGGTAGTCAATTCAGATTTGCCGCTGCGCATGCTTTCCTTCGCAAACTCGTAAGTAGTCAGGTAACCCATGGCATTGCTGGCAAAGCCACCTGCAATGGCAACCATGGCAAGTATATTGGCAATCAAAAAATGTTTGAGCTGCTTATCCTGGATACATTTTACCGCGTAGGCAATGCCGATGGCACCGATGATCAGTAAGGTATAATAAACTATTTGCTGGTGGGTTTGAGCGATCAGCAGGCTTGAAAAAATCAGGGTGAGTGCCGTGCCGGCCAAATATTGCCTGTTGTAGAGGATAAACAATCCTGCCAGTACGCCGGGGGCATAAGCAAGCGACAACATCTGGGAATCGTGTCCAACGGAAATAATAATCGGATCAAAGCTTGCATAGGCGTAGGCAATGGCGCATCCGGCGCCGATCCAGGGGTTGATGCGCAGGGCAAGGCATAAAAAGTAAAAGCTAAGACAGGCCAGGAAAAAATAACTTACCGGCCTGGGCAGGCCCAGGGTTAATACGGTACTTAAATAATCGAGCGAGATGGGCGAGGTACGCTGCATGGCCACCTGGTACGCAGGCATGCCACTGAACAGGCTGTTCGACCAAAGGGGATAATGCCCGTATTTAATTTTGTATTGAAATGATTGTTCTGCTACGCCTTTCCAGTGAACGATGTCTGTTTGCTGCAACACTTTGCCTTGTAAAGCCGGCTTGCAATAAAACGCTGCCACAAAAATAAATAGTATAACAATCGTAATATGCGGCCAAGCTTTCTGCCAAAAAGATTTTATCATAGATTACATTTCTGCAAAGCAAAATAATGGTATTTTACGCAGAAATAAGGAAAATAAGGTGTGGGGTTGAAGGCTTAAGGTTGAAGGCAAAAGCGGGTTGAATACTAAAATGGCAGTATAAGCTTGAGGGATGAAGGGACCAGGTAAAAGCTGCAGCTACTGCAACTGAATTTATATTTTTTTGATAATTGCGGGTATCATTTATGAAAGTACAATACCGATCATTCAGCCTGCCATTCCGCTATCCGTTCACCATTTCAAAAGGCACCAAAACACACCAGCCCACCTTTATTACAGAACTTGATTTTAATGGAATCAAAGGTTACGGGGAGGCGCCGGCCATCAGCTATTACAATATACCTATTGAAAAAATGATGGCCGATTTGGATGCAAAGAAGCAACTGGGTGAAACGTATGCCTTGGTAGACGTGGAGCGGTACTGGCATTACCTGCACCACCTTTTTCCGCAAAATCCTTTTTTGGTCTGCGCATTAGACATGGCGGCCTGGGATATTTTTGGCAAACTTCGGCAAATGCCCTTGTACGAATACTGGGGCGGCAACTGGGCGGGTGTACCGCCTACCGATTATACCATCGGTATTGATACCATCCCGAAGATGCTGGAAAAATTAACGGAAAAACCCTGGCCCGTATATAAAATAAAGCTGGGCACAAGAGAAGACCTGGCCATCATTGAAACCTTACGGGCACACACAGACGCTGTATTCAGGGTGGATGCCAATGCCGGGTGGACGCTTGCTGAAGCATTAGATCTTATACCGCGATTGAAAGCCCTGGGTGTGGAACTGGTAGAACAGCCGTTGGCCAAAGACGACTGGGCCGGCATGCAGGTATTATTTGAAAAATCAGTGCTGCCCCTGTTTGCCGATGAAGCCTGTGTAGCGGAAAAGGATGTG
The DNA here is from genome assembly GCA_964245425.1 of uncultured Flavihumibacter sp. Lineage (GTDB taxonomy): Bacteria > Bacteroidota > Bacteroidia > Chitinophagales > Chitinophagaceae > JACMLD01. The sequence goes on from CAXTMV010000026.1 coordinate 32,775, forward strand.
GAGCAATGCCGGAACCATTTTCACGGAATTAACATAAAACTTACTAAATGCGGTGGCATTACGCCGGCCAGGCGAATGATCGCAAAAGCAAGGGAGATGGGCCTGAAGGTAATGATCGGCTGTATGAACGAATCCAGCATTGGTTCGGCTGCCATTGCTCACCTCGCACCCTTTGCAGATTATATTGATATGGACGGCCCCTTATTGCTGGCACAAGACCTTGCCACCGGCATCGATTATTCATATGGACATTACTCGCTTACAAGACAACCCGGACTGGGGATCGACGTTCTATTTTGAATAATGAATGTTGAATCTCCATTTCTCGGGCAGAAAAAAGCCACGATATGCCTTAAAGACCACCGAAGTTTTCGGGGCAGGCGAATGCAAGATTCAACATACATTTTACCAGATGTGAACCCTGGCACTGTCTGGCAGGTACATTTTATTACCCGGCTTAACATTAAAAGCTTCATAAAACTCAGGCACATTCATCAGGGGGCCGTTTACTCTTTCTTTTGAAGGAGAATGTACATCTGATTTTACCTGGTTTGCCAGCCGTTCTTTTTTCTCTGTGTACAGCCAGCTGTAGGCATAGCCCAGGAAATACCGCTGGAGGGGTGTAAACCCGTCTATCTTTTCGCCTTTTTTATAAGTAGCTGTTTTCTTGAAAGCATCAAGCCCCAGCAATATACCACCCAGGTCGGCAATATTTTCACCCTGTGTGGCATCGCCATTCACATGTAAGGTATCAACCGGTACAAACCCGTTGAATTCATGTATAATGGTTTTGGCCCGCTGTGAAAATTGAACAGAATCTTTTTTTTGCCACCAGTTGGTCAGGTTGCCCTTTGCATCGTACTGTCGGCCCTGGTCGTCAAACCCATGTGTTATTTCATGGCCGATGGTAGAAGCTGCTGCGTAACCATATACAAAAGCATCATCGAGGCTGGCGTCGGGCATGCCCGGTACGGCAAACATACCCGCCGGCAGCACGATCTCATTGTTACTGGGATTGTAATAGGCATTATAGGTCTGGGGCGACATAACCCATTCCGTTCTGTCTACTGGTTTACCCAATTTATTAACCATATAATTGTGCCACCACTGGTTGGCCCGCTGCATGTTCAGCACGTAAGGCCCGCGGTCTATTTGTAAAGCGCTGAAATCTTTCCATTTGTCGGGGTAGCCCACTTTCTTGGTGATTTTTGCCAGTTTATCATAGGCTTTTTGTTTGGTACTGTCGCTCATCCAGGCCAGTTTTTTGATACGGTCCTGGTAAGCGTCGCGGATGGCTTCCACCAGGTCTGCATACCTTTTTTTGGCGGTTTCATTGAAGTATTCTTTTACAAACAATTGTCCCAGCGCTTCACCCATAATATTTTCTTCTGCATCCAGTACTTTTTTCCAACGCGGGCGTTGCCGGGTGGCGCCGGACAAGGTTTTCCGGTAAGCAAAAAAATTGTCGGCGGTCTGTTTGTTCAGGTAGCCGGCACTGCTGAATACCAAATGAAAACGAAAGTAATTTTTCCAGTCGCTGATGGAAGTGGATGCTAATTCCTTGCTCAATGCAGTAAAAAACTCCGGTTGCCCAACAATAACGGAATCGATTTTGGCAACGCCAATAGCCGGCAGGTAGGCATTCCAGTTATAACCCGGCATTAAAGTCTGCAGGGCAGCCATTGACATTTTATGGTAGTTCAGGTAAGGATCGCGGAGGTCCGCCAATTTCCTGGAAGCTTTGGCCAGGCGGGTTTCCAGCTGAAAAACCGCCTGCACAGCTTGTTTGACCAGTTCGCCGCTATCGCCCAATTGTTCAAAGCTTGCACGGAGGTATTCCTGGTAGGCTTTTCGAACGCCGGCAGCTCTTTCATCGGTATCAAAATAATAATCCCGGTTGGGCATTCCCAGTCCGCCCTGGCCCAGTTGATAGGCCATCAGCTCACTGTTCTTATCATCCTGGGCCACATAGTCGCCAAACAGCACACCAATACCCTTGTTATGAAAATCAGCTGTTATGGTTACAATATCATTGACGGAATGGATGGCGGCTATTTTATCAAGCGATGCCTGCAGCGGTGCCAGGCCCTGCTTTTCAAGTGCCACCGTATCCATACTGCTGAACCAGAAATCGCCAATCTTCTGGGAGATGGTACCGAGGGCTGCCTTTTCCTGCAGGGCGTCTTCATTTATTTTTCGGAGCCTTGCATAAATATCTTCCTGCACCATATTGCCGATGCCCCATCCGCTTTCTTCGCCGGGTATGGGCGTCTTTTTTATCCAGCCGCCATTGGCATATAGGAAGAAATCGTCTGCCGGGTTAACGGTACTGTCTATATTGGCCGACAGGAAATCGGGTTTGGCAGCGGGGGTCGGTTGCCGGCAGGCCGTCGCCAGCAGCACTGCGAGCACTGCGGCGGGAAATAATAGTTTACGCAACATAAAGCTGAATGGTTTAAAAATAAGCGATAAAGCTAGGCAATAAGGGCATCCGCCACTGGGTATTTTTGATAAGTGGCGCTTATATTTTACATTTGATGGTACAGAAGTCTTTTTCGGGATGTAGCGCAGCCCGGTAGCGCGCTTCGTTCGGGACGAAGAGGCCGCTGGTTCGAATCCAGTCATCCCGACTTAACAGTTACCATATTGCATCTATTTTGGTAACCAATGATGCATTTTGCATCGGGATGTTTGCCGGTAGTATGAAAGGGTTAATCAAAA
>CAXTMV010000027.1:0-34351 GCA_964245425.1 uncultured Flavihumibacter sp.
ATCCACTGGTATATTTTTATCAATGCTATAAAAGGCAGGCTAAGCAGCCGGAGTATTGTTTTCATCGGCAATCAGTAGTAATTTTTGTATTACAGGTGCCATTTTCTCTTTAACAAAATTAAATGAGGGCAGTTCTTTGCCGGTATAAATAAAAAATAATACCAGGGTTTGTGTATGCCCGCTCATTTTCTCTGCCAGCTCCTTTTTTTGCAGGCGCCAGGCTTCCCGGGTTAACCTTTTGATGCGGTTGCGGTCTACGGCTTTTTTAAAATTCCGGGTACCGGCGCCTACGCCGCATTGCAAATCAGCCTGGTCTTTGCCGGCCTCTTTATTTTGAAAAAGATAGAATACCCGGTAGGGATGCGCTGTGAGGCGCTGCCCCTTACTGAAGAGTGCTTCTATTTTTGTCCGGCTTTTCAACCGATCCTGTTTGCCTAGTGTAAAACGCTCTCCCATACTTTATACATCACCGGGCGAACGCCCGGAAAACAAAAATAGCCCCGAATGAGTTCGGGGCTATAACGATATCTGCAGAACTATTCCTTTTACGGAACAGCCTAAATCATTTATTTTAATCCTTTCTCGTCAGAAACGGTTAGTTTATGACGCCCTTTTGCGCGGCGGCTTGCCAATACCTTGCGACCATTGGCCGTTTGCATGCGCTTACGAAAACCATGCACGGTTTTACGGCGGCGTTTATGTGGCTGGAATGTCTGTTTCATTGTTTAATTTTTTTCACTTTTTAAAATAAGGCCGGGGCCGTGTTTCCGTCTGACAACAGGTCACCACACCCGTTGTTTGTGAAAGGACGGCAAAGGTAAGGATTTAGGACGAGGATTTTAAAGGATTTTCAAAGGATTTTCAAAGGATTTTTTGGATTATCGGATTTTGCCGCCAGTCTTTTCCGCAAAAAATCCTTTCCGATACTCGTCCTACCTCCGAGTCTACAATCCTGGTTCAAGGTCTATATGCTGTGATTGTACTGAATGCCCGAAGAAAATACCAGCATGGGTATCAAAATCAGCCGGTGAATCGGTTGTGTAAAATGCCTGCTGCCCGTTTTTACTGCATTGCTGCGCTATTTCGGGATGCCGTTGAAGGTAATCTGCCAGGCTATTGGCCACAATCTGCCCCTGAGAAAGAAGGGTGATGCCGGGCGGCAGCAGGGCGGCTATTTTTTTGTGTAACAGGGGGTAATGGGTGCAGGCGAGTAACAGGGTATCTATTGCGGCCGACTGCGAAAGTATATGGCGCAGGTGCTGCGCCACAAAATAATCGGCCCCGGGCTTGTCGTACTCATTGGCTTCCACCAGCGGCACCCACATGGGGCAGGCTTCCTGAAATACCTGCAGGCCGGGAAAGAATTTTTCAATTTCGATGGGATAAGAGTTTGATGCTACTGTGCCACTGGTAGCCAGGATACCCACCTGGCCGGTATTCGTAAAGGTGCCGATTACTTCCGTGGTGGGCCTGATGACTCCCAGCACCCTTTTACCCGCCGACAGCAAGGGCAGATCTTTTTGCTGGATAGTGCGCAATGCCTTTGCAGAAGCGGTATTGCAGGCCAGTATAACCAGGTTGCAACCCTGGCTGAAAAACCAGTGTACACATTGCAGGGTATACTGATAAACTGTTTCAAAAGAACGATTGCCATACGGCGCCCGGGCATTGTCGCCCAGGTATAAATAATCATACTGGGGCAGCTTTGCCTGTATGTCTTTTAAAATAGTAAGACCGCCATACCCCGAGTCAAAAACACCTATGGGTTGTGCTTTGTGCATATACAAAAATAAAAACGCCAGGCGTAGAAACCTGACGTTTTTTAAAATGATATTAAGTGAGGGTTATTTCAATCCCAGTTTCTTTTTTACGAGGGGCGCCATATCATCTGCAGGCGGAGAAACCAGCAACGCTTCCTTTACAAAAACATAGGTAAACCCATTTTCCTTTGCTACTGCCTGTACAGCATCCAAGGCTTTCTTTTGTATAGGGGCAGACATTTCATCTTGTTTCTTCCTTAATTCTTCCTGGATACGCTGCTCTTCGCCTTGCATAGCCGTCATTTGATCCTGCAATCCTTTTCTCTTTACTTCTTTTACCGCAGGCACCATGGTGGCGGAGTCTTTGTAAAATTTGGCCACTGCATCATCAAAGGCAGCGTTTTTATCCTGGGCGCTCTGGTATAAAGCATCCCGGAACTGCTGTAAGGCAGTATCAGCCTTTTTAGCTTCGGGCATTGACAGAATAATATCGCTCAGCGCGATATAACCAATCTTGTTTTGTGCCTGCGCACGGATACCTGTTGTTAGTAACACTGCTGCCAGGAGCACTAAAGTAAAAGCCTTTTTCATTGTTGTTTTTGTTTTTAGTATAGATAAAACCCGGCTACCAGGGTTTCACATTTTATAGTTGTGTTTATTAAAGACTCCGTTGCCTGCAAAAAGCTGCTTTCGCTATAATTTAACATCCTCTGTTAACAAGCTGATACCAAAAGCGGCACTTTATTTTACGCCCAGTTCACGCAGCACATCCTCACTCCTGTCCAGTTTTGGGTCGGCAAATATAACAGTAATTCCTTCACTTTTATCTAAAATCAGGTCGTATTGTTTGGCGGTGGCTATTTTCTGGATGGCGTTATAGACCTTGTCCTGCACGGGTTTCACCAGTTCCTGCCGCTTTTTAAACAGATCCCCTTCAAAACCAAACCTTTTGCGTTGCAAATCGCGGGTTTCTTTTTCTTTGTTAAATATTTCGTCCTCTCTTTTTTTCTTCAGCACATCGCTTAACATTACCTGTTCGGCATCAAAATCTTTGTACATCTTGTCCAGTTCAGCCTGTTTGACTTCAATTTCCTTCTGCCACTGTTCGCTTACCTGGTCAAGCTTTTTTTGTGCATCCTTGTAATCGGGCATCTTGTCAAGAATGTATTTGGTATCTACCACGGCCCAGCGCTGGGCGTTTGCCATGGTTACCATTGCCAGCAGGCTGCAGGTTAAAAAGAGTAGTTTTTTCATACCAATTGTTTTTTTATTAGAGGGCTGATTGCCAACACGATTCAAAAATATCCCGAAAGATTTAAAATACAAAGCTGCCTGCCAAATGGCAGGCAAGCACATTGAAAAATAATATTTGTTCCCCTGGCTATTTGGTTATTCCGGCTCAAAGCCCAGCAGGAAGGTAAACTTAGCTGCGCCCTTTAACCCAACACCGGGTTGCAGCCTGTCTAGCCCTATGCCATAGTCGAAGCCCAGCAAACCGAACATCGGTAAAAAGAAGCGCATGCCCAAGCCAACGCTTCTTCTAAGCTGGAAGGGATTATAATCTTTATAATTGTACCAGCCGTTGGCCGCCTCAAAAAATGCCAGCCCGTAAATAGTGCTGCTGGGGTTGGTGCTAAAAGGATAGCGAATCTCTGCCGTGTATTTATTAAACAGGGTAAAGAATGTGCTGGTGCTGTTCTGGTCGGGGTTAACCTTGGGATCAGAGCTGGTATAAATAGGATAACCCCTCTGCGAAATGATATCATAACCAAGGATACCATAGTTATTCGAAAGACCTGCATCGCCCAACTGAAAACGTTCAAACGGCGAATAATCGAGTTTGGCACTGTAACGGCCCATGAAGCCATATTTTGCGGCCAGCTTCAGGATAAATTGCTTGCTCCTATCTTCACCGGCGCCCCTGGTTAAAGGCACATACCATTCGCCATTGAAACGCCATTTGTGGAATTCCACAAATTTGTATGGATTGGCAGAGGTGGCCAGGTTTTTATCGAACAACGAATAAGGCGGCGTAAACTGGCCGCTCAGTAAGAAGCTGGAACCGCTTCTCGGGAAAAGTGGGGCATCTACCGAGTTGCGCGATAAGGACACTTTTATACTGATATTATTCGATCTGCCGTTGCTTAGGTTGGTTCCATCGCTGAGCCTGAAAAAACCAGGATAGTTTTTCAGGTTATACTGGGTATAGTTTAATTGGTATACCAGGGTAAAGAAGTCATCGGGCCATTTCAATTGTTTACCCAGGGCTACGGAAAAGCTGAGTGATTTTAAGAAAGAGGTATCACCGGCGGCCTTGCTGTAAGTACCGGTTCGGTAGTCGTACGAATTGGAATATTTTGTACTGGCGGCGCTGAATGTAAGCGAATTTCTTTTCTTGCCTCCAAACCAGGGTTCGGTAAAAGATCCATTATAGGAACGGAATGCCCGGCCATTGCTTTGCACACGAACACTCAGTTTCTGGCCATCGCCGGTCGGCAACGGATCCCAAGAAGATTTTTTAAAGATATTCCGGATAGAGAAATTATTAAAGGTAACACCCAGGGTTCCGGTTAAGCCGATACCGCCACCCCAGCCCGCGCTCAATTCCAGCTGGTCGCTCGATTTTTCTTCTACCGCCCAGTTAATATCAACGGTTCCATCGTCCTGGTTGGGTACGATATTGGGATTAATCTTTTCCTGGTTAAAATAGCCCAGCTGTGCAATTTCACGGTTGGTACGGATAACCAGATCGCGACTGAATTTATCGCCTGGCACCGTGCGCAGTTCGCGCCGTATTACATATTCTTTTGTTTTTTCGTTACCGCTGATGGTCACATTTTTGATGGTTGCCTGCGGGCCTTCTACCAGGCGGATTTCATGATCGATGGTATCGTTGTAAACGGCGGTTTCAATGGGGTCTGCATGAAAGAACAGGTAGCCATCATCCTGGTATAAACTCAATATATCGCCTCCTTCCGGTGTAACCTGCTTGCCTACCCGCTTATTGAGTGTTTCCAGGTTATATACATCGCCTTTGTGGATACCGAGAATTAAATTCAAAATAGAATCAGGGTACTTGGTATTGCCTTTCCAGGTAATATTTCCGAAATAATATTTATGCCCTTCCTGTACTTTGATGTCTACGTTAATATTTCCCAGCTTATTATAGTACTGGGTATCTGCTGCTATGATCGCATCGCGGTAGCCGAGGGAATTGTAATACTCCATCAGGTGTACTTTATCTTCTGCATATTTTTTATCGTTGAACTTGGCAGATGAAAACCGGAAGCGAAAATAAGGATCGATGAATTCGATGGTTTTTGAGGGGGAGAGAAAGCCCCATTGTTGTACATATTCACGAAATGTATAGGGCTTGTTGTTGCCGTAAACACTGCTGTCTTTGCTGGGATAGATGCTGATGCGCATGGCTTCCTTGGTGCCTTTCAGCTGGCTTTTCAGTTTTCCTTCCTTTACATTTTCATTGCCAAATATCTTTACCTGGCCAATCCTTACTTTGTTTCCCTTGGTAATGTACAGGGTCAGGTTAACGGAGTTGGCTACATTGGGATCTATTTTTTCGTCTATTTTAACGGTAGCGCTCTGGTAGCCTTTTTCGGTAAAATAACGTTGAATATTGTCGATGGCAGTCAGTTTGGTGTTTTCTGTTACCACCCTTCCCTTTACCAGGCCGGATTTGGTTTTCAAATCATCTTCCTGGCCTTTTTTAACACCCCTGAAAGTAAAGAGTCCTAACCGCGGGCGCTCTACCACATGTATTTCCACATAAATGTCTTTGCCATCAATCTTGGTAAAGAAAATCTGCACATTGGCGAACAGCTTTTGATTCCACAAATTCTGGATAGCATGGCTGAAATTGTCGCCGCCGGGGTAAAGTATTTTATCGCCGATATTGAGACCTGAAATGGAAGTGAGCAGGGATTGATCATATGCCTTGGTGCCTGTAAAAACGATGCCTGCCAAAACGTATTCCTTAGGCGTTTTAGACTGGGGTATGGCCAGGAGTTCGGGGTCTACGGATGTAGGTTTGGATGTGTCCGGTTGTTGTGCCAGCACCGGGAGAGATGAAAAAACACAAAGAAATAATAAGCAGTGTACTAAGCGTAATGATTTTGGCATCCAGTCTTACATTTTAAGAGATCGGCAAATTAAAGGGATTAATTAAAAGTCTTTGTTAAAACCGTCAGCCAGCGGATATTTCCTGCTTAACCTGCTGGCCGGTTTTACCAAAGCGGCGTTCCCTTTTTTGAAAATCCACAATGGCTTCATATAATTTTTCTTTCCTGAAATCCGGCCAGCGGACATCTGTGAAATATAGTTCGGCATAGGCAAGCTGGTACAATAGGAAATTGCTGATGCGGTATTCTCCACTGGTGCGGATCATCAGTTCCGGGTCGGGAAAGTTGCTGGTAGACAGGTATTGCTGCAGGGTATCCTGGTTAATGCCTGCCGGGTCAACTTTACCGGATTTCACATCCAGCGCTATATTTTTTACGGCGTTCACCAGTTCCCAGCGGCTGCTGTAGCTGAGTGCCATTACCAGGTTTAAACCGGTATTTTTGGCGGTAAAGCCCAGGGCCTCATCCAGTTCCTGCTGGGCATAGGCCGGCAGCATCTTAATATCACCTATCACATGCAGCCTGATATTATTCTTGTTCAGGGTATCTACTTCTTTGCGGATGGTATCTACCAGCAGCTCCATCAATCCTGTTACTTCGTATTCGGGGCGATCCCAGTTCTCGGTACTGAATGCATACAGCGTAAGGTAGCCAATGCCCAGCTCGGCGCAACCTTCTACAATATCCCGTACGCTTTCTACCCCGTGAAAATGACCATAGAGCCTGTCCTGCCCCTGTTCTTGCGCCCACCTGCCATTTCCATCCATAATGATAGCGATGTGCTTTGGCAGTTTATGCAGGTCTATACTGGCTTTCAGCGATTCCATAACAGGTTAATTGAAGGCGGCAAATCTACAAAAAACAATTGGCACGCGGCGTTTTATGTTGAGGGCTTAGGCAGCTAACAGCTATAGTGATTGGCTTTTGCTTCCATTGCGTTGCATTTTCCATAATATATCACAAAAAGATAATATGGTGGCTGCCTGTCAGCAATCGACAGCTATCGGTTTTCAAAATAGCAAGAGGGAAAATATAAAAGTATTACTGCCAGACAGGCAAGCAACGCGTTAAAAGCGCCTAGTTAACGACGCCCCACTTAATTCGCTTTCGGGCAATGATAAGAAGAAAGGTTAAAGGAGAACATGATTTCAGCCATTACATAGGCGTCTTTTTGTTTGGGAAATCCTCTTTGCCTTCCGGTGCCATTCACAAACCCGATTTTATCCGTGCCGGTTTCACCACTCCGGTCGTTCAGGATTTCTGCCAGCGAAGCAGAGCCATCCGGTAATTTGGGAAATATGCTGGGGTCTACATATGTTTTGCTTACATCGTCAATATAATCGGTGGTGGTGAAGCGGTAGACCACTTCAAAGCCAATATTTACTTTTTCGGTTACATTGTATTTTACGCCTACGCCCAGGGGCACGCAGAGCGCCATAGAACCGTAGGGTTTTCTGTCAGGGTAGGCTGCGTAACCCTGTCCTTCTGTACCCAGTGGGCGCAGGTATACTTTCTGTCCCTGGTAGTAAGCGTAGGGATCGTAACTAAAAGCGCCCACGCCAAAGGTAACATAGGGAGTAAAAGCATAGTCCAGCGTACCGGGTTCAAAACGCAGGAAATTAAAATCGCCCTGCAGGCCCAGTTCCCAGATATTGGTATTAAAGCTCAGGTTACGCCGGAGCTGGTATGCATTTTTTGTATTGTAAACGTCGGAATAACCCAGTTGTGCAAAGTGACCGCTTACCCGCAGCGCTATATAATTGCCGAATTGTTTCCTGAAAAAGGCTCCCAGGGCCAGTTTGGGGCGGTTAAGCCTTGCATTGGTATTCAGGTCGCCAAAATAATGGGCCGCACCGGCACTGATGCCAAATTCTCCCTCATGCACGGTAGCCTGTGGCTGCGCCGCCGCTGCAAATACAGATAAGACCGCTGCAAGAACTACCCAATTTTTTCTCATAACTGCAAAATAAAAATTATATGCTGGTAACGCAATAATATATGTTTTCTTTTGTCTTCTGCAAGCGCTTTCAAAACTTTAACATTTGGCGCATTAGTTCCGGCTATCGAGCCCCCACATCAGTTTGGTGCGCAGGGTTTGCAGAAAATTATTTTCATTCAGTCTTACCAAACCCATTGTAAATGCTTCCCTCTTTACCGCCAGCTGCACGCTTTTGCTTACTACCTGGCGCCGGGCATCCAGTGCGCAGATAAAATCTTCTGCTCTTCCTTCCACTTCAAAGGAAATAACGTTGTTGTCAGGTACTACGATGGATCTTACATTCAGGTTGTGCGGCGCCACGGGTGTTATGACAAAACTACTGCTTTCCGGGAAAACAATCGGGCCATTGCAACTGAGCGAATAGCCGGTAGACCCCGTGGGGGTAGAAACTATCAGCCCGTCTGACCAATAGGTATTCAGGAATTCGCCGTTTAAATAGGTGTGGATCTTGATCATCGGTGAGGTATCCTTCTTATGAATGGCAAATTCGTTCAGCGCATAGGGCACTTCTCCAAACAATTCTTCACTGGCATCCAGGTGTATCAGCGAGCGCCGGTCTATAACAAAACCCCTTTTTACCAGCGCCCGGATGGCGGTGACGGCGTTTTCCTTACCGATGCTGGCCAGGAACCCTAACCTGCCAAAATTTATGCCAAGCACAGGGATATTTTTATTGCGCACCATGGTAACGGTATCCAATAAAGTACCGTCGCCGCCAAGGCTGATCAGGAATTCGATTGATTTGTCCAGCTCCGAAACATCGTTAAAAGTGGTGATCGCCGCAGAAAGCCGGATCCCGGAAACAATCTGGTCGAAATAAGGCCGGTAAATAACAGGGGTAATTTTCTGCATGGCCAGCTCGTTGAAAAGCTCCTGCACCTCGGTACTATGCTCCCAATCCATTACCCTGCTGTATATCGCTACTTTCATTTATTTAAATTACGGCAAATATGACAAGGATTAACTGGATTTAAAAGGATTTTACTGACCTCCAACCTTTTTGTATGGCTTTCTGAATTTTTATGAAAGTCATGGCCACCTGTTCAATCCATAAAAATCCGCATTCCATCCCTTGTTAGAAATCATTACGGATATGAATAAAAAAACCTGGCTGGCCCAACTGGTTAAAACTATACTCCGCCCTGAATATAAAATCATAAGCGCTTACCACATCAATACCGGCACCGGCGGTGTACAACAACTGGTTCACCAGTGAATTCTGGGTAAATGTTCTGTTATAGACATAGCCCAGATCGCCATATACCTTAAAATAAATGGCAAAAGGTACGCTGGGCAGGGTGGGCAACCGGCCGCCGTTGACAGAAAAATTGTACAAATGCTTGCGGAGCGTACTCCGGAGCAGGGCGCCTGCCACGCCATCCACCACATATTTTTCCAGTCCACGCAGGTACACGTCGCCGTACCCGAACATGCGTTGGTTAAAATAGGGTTGGTCAAGCGGCAGTTTAAGTGCGCCATAGCCCTGCAAACCAGCATAGTACTGCCCCCCCAGCGGCCAGCCGCCGGTGAACCTTCCGGTAAACTGCGAAAGGTTCATATCGCTGTTGATACCCCGGTGCGTAACGTTTACATCGCCCATAAACCCCTTCAATACATACGCCGTATAGTCTACTTTCTGGTATTCCAGCGTATAAGAGAGCTCAGGATAAAAAATATTGCGTGCACCGTTGCTCAGATAGGCAGGGTTGATGGCCGCCACGCTGCTGTCTGTTTGCAGGTAAGTAAAGCCCAGGCGCAACAGGTGCCGGGTGGTTAAGGCGGGACGGTAAAAATAGTTCAGGGTGATGCCGGACTGCTTGAACAGGTACCTGCCTGCGCCCTTCAGGGTATCTGCATTTACAAAATTCTGCAGGTTATTGGCAGTGCTGATATTGATCTCTTTCAATGCCGCATACAGCACCCCGAACCCAAATCCGTGTTTCAAGGATTTATCGGAAGCCGGCTGGTCGTAATTCAGCTGCAGTTGCCGGGTATAGCCCGTTAGCAGCCATATCCGCAAACGGTCATTTCTGCCGGTAAAATTGCTGTGCAGGAATTTCAACCCGTAATTAACCCGCGAAAGGCTGTAATTTTTTTCTGACCAGGCGGCCAGGTTCCTGTCTACCGGCCTGAAATAAGGAACCGGGAAAATATACCATCTCTCTTTTACTTCCACCTGCACATCGGCCAGGTATCCGTGAAATGCTTTTAATGAAATAATAACGTCATTGAACAACCGGGTATTTATCAGCAGTTCTTTGGAACGTTGAAAGCCGGCGGCCAGGCGACCCAACGTAAGTGTATCGCCCTGTTTGAAAGACAGCTCTCTTAATATGGTACCTGTTCTGGTTGTTTTATTACCGGAAACAAAAATTTCGTTTACCACAAAGGCGGCTTCTTTGTGCAGGCTGTCTGTTATAGCGGGTTTGCCGGCACCGGTTTCAGCCAGCTGGCACCAGCTTATAAAAGGCCAGCATAAAAAAAGAAAGGGGATGATGTAATGCTTTTTTATGGCCGTCACCCGGTTGGTTTTGTTTAATATATCTGGTAATGGAAAAGAGTGGTATGGGTTACATGTTGAGATAATTCATGAGGTGGTCATAATTAATGCGCAGTTCATTTTCATACAGTTCCTCACCAAAATAATATTTAACATTGTAGTCGTAGCGTTGAAAAGTGGCTACCACATCGGATACTTCAAAGCGGTTCAGCTTTATGGTAACGTACAGCTGCTGTACCTGGTTGTCAAAAAAAGTATTGAGCTGTGTTATCTGCGCGTCATTTGTTTCTACCAGTTTGCAGATCTCGGAGAAAGAAAAATTGGCCTTTGCCAGTTCCAGTACTATAATCCCACCGGGTTCGTCTGTGCCGGTCATGCGGCCCAGGTACTTCAGTAAATCTGGGGCAGATATGGCACCTGCCCATTCCATTTCTTTTTCAACTACCGGAATTACGCTGAGGCCATAGCTGTTGCAAAGCTGTACGGCTTCCAGGAAATGGGAATTCGCCTTTACAGAAAGCCGCAGCAATTGTGGTTCCAGTTGCTCCAGCAGCAGGCTGTCGTCCGGCGCATTGAGTGCATCCTCTTCGCTGATAAGCCCCATGTATTTATCCATATAGGTTACCGGCAGGTGCAGCAGCTGATAGTCTGCCATCAGTTGCTGTGCGTGGTAGATGGTATCGCTGAACGATAATACCGGAAGGGAGGATGATATGAGTTGTATGTTTAACACTGTTACAGTGGTGTTTTAAAAAATGAATTTTGCTGACAGGCAATGCAGGTATAAAAGTACGCTAAAGAGAACGTAGTCAACAACCAGGTTATTACAATAGACTGCTAATATCGCAGAACCGCTGCCGGTCAGTTGAGTTTTGTTAAAAAATTATGAAGGATAGCATTAAATTCTACCGGCACTTCCATCATGGGCGCATGGCCGCATTTGTCTATGAAATGCAGTTCGCTGCCAGGAAGCAGTTTATTAAATTCTTTGGCAACAAATGGAGGTGTAATGGTATCGTTATTGCCCCAGATCAATAATGTGGGTATTTTTATCCGGTTCAGCTCTTCGCCCAGGTTGTTGCGGATAGCGCTTTTTGCCAGGGCTATAATTTTAATGACTTTAATGCGACTGTTAACAATATCATACACTTCGTCTACCAGTTCCTTGCTGGCCATGTTCGGATCATAAAAAGTAAGTTCGGTCTTCTTCCTGATATATTCATAATCGCCTCTTTTGGGATAAGTATCTCCCATACCGTTCTCAAACAAACCTGAGCTACCGGAAAGAATAAGTGATTTTATCCGTTCGGGGTGCTTGAGCACATGTACCAGCCCCACATGGCCGCCCAGCGAATTACCCAGCACATGGATGTTCTGGTAATTACGGGCTTCTATGAACTTGTGTACAAATTTCTGCAGGCCGCCTACGCTGGTATGCAGGATGTCCAGGTCAAACAAGGGTAACATGGGCACTATCACCCGGTTGGTGCGCCGGAAATATTCTATCAGGTGTTCAAAATTGCTAAGGGCGCCAAATAAACCATGCAGCAGCAGCAGTGGTTCACCCGCTCCTTCTTCAACAAACCTGAATTTATCTACCTGTTTTATTTCGTAATTCATTATAAAAAATTACAAGGGCGCCCCGGTGGCATCACCGGATCCTGAATTGGCCGCTAAAATAATTGATTTGTAACAAATATGGTTGTAAATCAAAGTTATAACCCATTTTTTACATGCAGTTACCCCGCGGTTGGGCCAATGCAGGCCTTTACACGCATATTATGTTTCTGCTAAATCTGGTAATTGTATTCAGACGAGTTGAACGGACCGGCTTTCGCCTGCTGTCAGGACTGTATTTTGTTCGACAATCCTGCAAAAAAATGCTCCAGCTGCCCGAACATATCTTTAAACCAGGGCACCAGTTTTCCGAGTACACTAACAGTTTCCGGGCCCCATGGTTTAATAAAGGGATAAGTTTTTGAAGCACCAATGGTACTGGCGTCTATCATACCTGTTTTTTCGACATAAAAAAGCACAACGCTGAAAATAACGATGTACAAGGCAATATATAAAATAATGCCACCCAACTTATTAGCCCAGCCCAGCCATGCCAGTTCCACTGCTTTCTGCAGCGCGCCGGCGCCCAGGCGAACCAGCAGCACAACTGCCAGAAAAACCAGTGTAAAGGCTACAACAGGCAGCCATTTTGCGGCAATATGCACCGCATTGGTAAGCTTTGAAGCGGTAACAACGGATAATTTGATAGCAGCGGCCAGCCCTATTACCAGTGCCAGCAGAGAAAAAACAGCAACAATAAGCCCCCTGGTATATCCTTTAAATAAGGCCATTGCCAATAGCGCAATAAATATGATATCGATTAACATATCCGGTTCACTTAGCCAGTAATTCCTTCACGGCCGCACCTATTGTTTTACCATCTGCCTGGCCGGCCAGTTGTTTGCTGGCAATGCCCATCACTTTGCCCATATCGGCTACCGAACTGGCACCTGTTTCTGCAATTATTTTCGCCAGTATATTTTTCAGTTCCGTTTCGTTGAGCTGTTTCGGCAGAAATTTTTCTATGACGGCTATTTCTTCTTCTTCTTTTTTTGCCAGGTCGGGCCGGTTCTGCTGCTGGTAGATCAGCAGTGAATCCTTTCGTTGCTTTACCAGTTTCTGCAATAGCGTTGGTTCGTCTTCCTCCTTCAGTTCGCCACCGGCACCTTCTGCCGTTTTTGCGATAATGATGGCCGCTTTTATCGCCCGCAATCCCCGCAAACCGGCTTCATCTTTTGCTTTCATTGCGTCTTTCATGTCAGCCATTATTTTTTGCTCCAGGCCCATATCAAAAATTTTATTGGTGTAATTATATTATAAAGCGTTTTCTTTCAGTTGCTGATCGCGGAATTTCTTGTAAAAGCTGCCGGCAAAATTCTTCATATCGTCTACCAGTTCCTGATTTTTGGTAGCTCGGTTAAAGGTATCTGCCATGGTCATAATGGTCTGGTAATAGAAATCGGCCATTTCGTCTACCATCATTTCTTTTGTCCACAGATCAATGCGCATGGCTGCTTTATCTGCGCCATCCCAAAAAGAAAGCATCATGGCTTTTGATTTTTGTGCACTGTCGGCTGTACTGTCGCTGGCTCTCCAGTTGATATGCTGCGGAACCTTGTCTTTATCCAGTACTACATCTATTGTTATGGTTGATTGCATCATAGTGTAAAATATAAATGGTAAAGGTAGCGGATTTGACCGCTCATTTTTTGACCGGGAGAATAAAGAGAAAAAGAGAACAAGCGCTTGCGGCGATGACATTATTTAATTCACGCTTGCAGGCTGTTCTTTTCTGCATCGGGCTGCGTTACACATTGCCAGATATCTGTCAGCATCTGTTGTCGGCTGAATGTGCTGGCTGCAAGGGCCGCCTGTTGGGCCAATGCCTGCTGCCGCTGTTCATCTTTGTATAATAATAACATGGCTTTGGCAAATCCTGCTGCCACCTCTCCTTCGGGCACCCATTCTGCAGCAGCGGTAAATGAGCGGTTCTTTTCATATCCGGAAGCAATCACCGCCTTATTTGATTGGAGCGCCCATAAAAGTGAAAGCGGAAAGGAAGGGCCGGCGGATGGGTACAGCATGGCGTAACAGGCACCGACCAGCCTGGCTATTTCAGCAGTGTCTATATCTTTCTGTACCACCACATCGTTCCTGTATTTGTAGGTCAGCAGTTTTTCTTCCAGCACCGGCGTCCAGGCTGTTGTATAACCGGCTATTACCAGTTGCATATTGGAGTGCTGCCATTTTTTGAAGACCGAAAAGGCTTTCAGCAGGTCTACCAGCAAGTCTTGTTCAGTGATATTGCCAATAAATAAAAAGAAGGATTTGCCAGCGGTATATTGCGTTCTGATACTTTCTGCCGCCGCCCAGGGCATGGCAGGGATGGCATTGCCTAGAACGGGCTGTACAACGGTGACTGGCGTTGATTTTCCGGCATCCGCACCGGTGAATAACAAGCGCTTGTTAACGGGCGCCATCTTTTTTTCAACGTGTAGAAAGCGGATGTCCAATCCATGGGCCAGCACCGTTACCAGCCGGTCTGCCTGGTTTTTCCGCAACAGCTGCTGCAATTTTTTTCTGTCGAACCAGGCCATGCCCGACCTTTTTATTGACAACTGTTGCACATTTGACAGTGGCTGAGCAGCGCTCGCTTTTTCATCATATATAAAAAAAAACGAATGGCCGGAATGCAAAATGGCCAATTCCTGCCAATATTCTTTAGTAAAAACCCCTAAGGCTGGCTCCGTTTTGTACGTAGTCCTGAAATCAATAAATACTTTCATAGTCATGTAAAACGCAAAATTACACTGTTTGAAGCTTGTTCGGGGCTGTTGCGCCTAAACAGGTTATGTAGCAAATGAGGGCAAAATGTGGAATTTACGGTACCCCTAAAACAGGTACTAACCCTTTGCGCGGGCCTAATGTTTGCGCTATTTTTGAACTGTAATCCGTTTATCCGTTCATCCAAATACCACTCTATGAAAAACATTTACATTAAGATCGTTCCCTTATTTCTATTCATCTTACAACTATATCTTCCGGCAGATCTGGCTGCGCAGTGTTTGTGCGCCGGCGGCATACCGGCCCAGCCGCTTAAGCAGACCCTTACCATACCGCCTACTACCATCAGTACGCTCAGCTTTAATTTTCAACAGTTCAATCCTACGGTGGGTACTTTGGGTTGTGTGTCTTTTGCAGATACCGTAACCGGTACTTCCATTACCGGCGCGCGTAACACCGGCCCGGATTCTACTGCATTTCTTTTCCAGTTATCGCTTTCTACCAAAATACAGGGACCAGGCATTCTGATCAGTCATCCCTTCTCTCAGCAATATGGGTACGATACGCTAAAAAAATATGGTGTGCTCGGGGATACCATTACCTATGGCCCGGCCAATATTATTACCAACCCTGTTGGAACCGGTTCTACCAGTGGTAATTCAGCTTACCTGGGTACCGGCACCGTGCCGTTTGTTTTTTCCATCAATGGTGGAATGATTACCCTGGATGGCGGGTCTAATTACAAATCGGGCGTGTCTACTACCATTGGCGGTACCATGAGCCTGACTTATTATTACTGTCCGCTGGCAACACTGGCCAGTAACCTGCAGAATTTCTCTGCCTACAAAAAAGACAATAATGATATTGTGCTGAAATGGACCGCACAGAATGCAGAAACCATTGACCAGTTTGAAGTAGAATACAGTGCCAATGGTGTTGATTTTGCTTCTGTAGGAACCGTTCCCGGCGATCACAATGCCAGCGGCAACTATAACTTTAACTATGCTGTAAACAATAACAGCAACGGCTATCTTTATTTCAGGATTAGGCAGGTCAGCAGCACCCATGCATCTGGCTATTCTGCCATTCAGAAGATTTCGCTGAACGATAAAGCAACTACCGGTGTCAGCATCTACCCCAACCCGGCAGCTACCGGCATTTCGCTGAGCTTTGATCATTTTCTGAGCGGCGATTATTCCGTAGACCTGGTAAATACAGCAGGGCAGGTAGTCTTTAACAAAAAAATCAAATTGTCGAACAGCAATATCATTCCTGTAAATTTCAGCGGCAAACCGGCACCCGGCGTATATTTTACCCGTGTTACCAATACCGGCACCCGTGAGCAGCTGATAACAAGGCTGGTGATCCGGTAAAAAGACCGTTTTTGCTACAAAACAGATCTAAAGAAAAGCTGCCGCCAGAACGGCGGCTTTTCTTTTGTGACAACATTTTTGAATGCTTGGCGTTATTTTATTACTTTTGGAACAGAATGCCCTGGCTCGGGGCGGCTACTATTTATCTAAACACGGGTTTCTGTGTACCGTAACATCAAATGCAGCAGGCGTTTTGTACGGCAATACCTATAATCTATAAAACATTTATTTTGGCAAATCTTTCAGCGCTCATGGAGTACAATACCACAAGGAACCATCTTATTATGCGTGAGTACGGGCGCCATATACAAAAGATGGTAGAGTATTTACTCACGATTGAGGATACCGAAAAAAGGCAGAAAAATGCCCATGCGATGATTGAGTTGATGGGATTTCTGAACCCGCATTTAAAAAACGTGGAAGACTTCAGGCATAAATTATGGGACCATCTTTTCCTGATTGCCGATTTTCATTTGGACGTGGAATCTCCTTACCCCATTCCCACAAAAGAAACACTGAAGTCGAAGCCCAAGCCATTGCGCTATCCCAAACGCTATCCTAAATTTTCTCATTTGGGCAAGAACCTGGAAGTAGTTATCAACAAGGCTTTAAAAGAAGAGAATCCTGAAAAAAAACTGGGCTTTGCCAATGCAGTAGCCTATTATATGAAACTGGCTTACAACAACTGGCATAAAGAACAGGTACACGACGATGCCATACAGAGTGAGCTGACCAATATCACCCAGGGCCAGCTGGAGTTTACCAATACCCCTTATGTAAAAGCTTACCGCGCCAATGAAGGCAGGGATAACCGCGGCAGTGGTGGCAATTATGGCGATTACCGCGGCAAGCGCAACCAAAAGTTCCAGGCAAGAAGCGGCAGTGGCAGCGGCGGAGAACGAAGGGACAACCGTGGCGGAAACGGCGGCGGCGAACGGAGGGATAACCGTAATGGCGGCAGTAATAACCAGAACAATGGCGGCAAATTCAATAACCGCAAAAGATTTAACTAGGCATTTTCCCATACAAGAAAAAGGCTGATCGGCTTCGCTGATCAGCCTTTTTCTTTTTTTAACATCCTGCGGGAATACTTTTTGCTTTTACTTTGCGGGCAGAGCGGCCGGCAAACAAATTAACCAGCCAACCAATCAACTTTTCAACTAAACACATGAGCGTTTTTGAAGTTACCGGGGGTAAAAGGCTACAGGGAGAAATTACACCGCAGGGCGCAAAAAACGAAGCCCTTCAGATCATCAGTGCCGTTTTGCTGACGCCTGAAAAGATGACGATATCCAATATTCCCGACATTGTGGATGTAAACCTGCTGATAGAACTGCTGGGCGATATGGGTGTAAAGACAGACCGGGTAAGCCGTGATACCTGCATCTTCCAGGCAGACAATGTAAACATCGATTACCTGCACAGCGATGCCTATAAAAACAAGAGCGGGCGTTTACGCGGCGCCGTTATGCTGGCCGGTGCCATGCTGGCGCGTTTTAAGAAAGCGTTTATATCCAAACCCGGTGGCGACAAGATTGGCAGAAGGCGGCTGGATACCCATATTATCGGGTTTGAAAAACTGGGCGCTGCTTTTACCTACAATGCCGCACAGAATGTGTTTCACCTGGATGGCAGCCATTTAAAAGGTACTTACCTGTTGCTGGATGAACCTTCCGTAACCGGCACCGCCAATATTATTATGGCCGCCACCATGGCCAGGGGTACCACCACCATTTACAATGCCGCCTGCGAACCCTATGTGCAGCAGCTGTGCCGGATGCTGAACCGCATGGGTGCACGCATCAGTGGGATCGGCAGCAATATGATTGTGGTGGAAGGGGTAGATTACCTGGGCGGCACAGCGCACCGCATGCTGCCCGATATGATTGAAGTAGGATCTTTCATTGGCCTGGCTGCCATGACCAAAAGCGATATCACCATTAAAAACGCCGGTATTGAACACCTGGGCGTTATACCTGATAAGTTTAAGCAGCTGGGTATTGCCATGCATTTTAACGGAGACGATATACATATACCGGCGCAGGACCGCTATGAGATCCAGACCTTTCTTGACGGTTCGGTTCTGACCATCTACGACCATCCATGGCCGGGGTTTACGCCCGATTTGCTGAGTATCGTGCTGGTAGTGGCTACCCAGGCAAAGGGCTCGGTGCTGGTGCACCAGAAAATGTTTGAAAGCCGTTTGTTCTTTACAGACAAGCTGATTGATATGGGCGCACAGATCATTCTCTGCGACCCGCACCGCGCGGCGGTGATTGGCCTCGGCCGCGAACAACAACTGCGCGGCATTACCATGAGCAGCCCCGATATAAGGGCCGGCGTGGCCCTGCTGATCGCCGCGCTGAGCGCAGACGGCAACAGCACCATCCAGAACATAGAACAGATAGACCGCGGCTACCAGCATATCGACGACCGCCTGCGGCAGCTGGGCGCGGGCATCGAAAGAATACATTAAGTAAAAGCAGTAAGTTGTAAGCAGTACGACCTCATACTTTTTTCTTTGCCCGAAAAATCGGTTATGGATAATAACATGGAAACAAAAAAACTGGTTATCATTACTGCGCCGTCCGGGGCCGGCAAAACCTCCATTACCCGGCACCTGCTGCAACAGTTTCCGCAGCTGGCCTTTTCCGTTTCTGCCGCCACCCGCAGCGCCAGGGGCAAAGAGAAAGACGGCGTGGATTATTATTTTATCAGCACCCAGTCTTTTCAGCATAAAATTCAGGAAAACGAATTTGTTGAATGGGAGATGGTATACGAGGGAAAATATTATGGTACACTGAAGCATGAGCTGGCCCGTATCTGGAACAATCAACAGTTTCCGGTGCTGGACATTGATGTAAAAGGAGCGATTCATGTTCAGCAGCAGTTTACCAGTAATTGCCTGTCTCTTTTTATTGAGCCACCGTCTGTAGATGAGCTTCGCCGCAGGCTGATGAGCCGTGGCACAGAAACCACCGAAAGCCTGCAGGCCAGGGTTAACAAAGCCTCGTACGAAATTTCTTTTAAACAGCATTTCAACCATATCATTGTTAACGACGACCTCGAAAAAGCCTGCGCCCTGGCAGGCAGGCTGGTAAGCGCTTTCCTGAATACAAAGGGATAGTTTTCTGCAGGCCCCCGGCATTTTTTATTTACATTCGTGTTATGCATATCAACCTGAATACGGTGATTGGAATTGTGCTGTCCATTATCCTGATCGGTTTTTTTGCCGGTATCCAGATTGCGTTTGTGAATGTGAACCGGCTGACCATCGAACTGAAAAAGAAACAGGGTAAAAGCAGCAGTATCCTGCTATCCAATATGATTGCGGCGCCTACTAAATTCCTGGGCACAACGCTTATTGGTTTCAACATCTGCCTGGTCATTTACGGTTTGCTGGTAGGCGCCATGCTGGCGCCGGCCTGGGACTGGCTGATAGCTTACTGGCATGCACCCGCTGCTTATATTAATTTCCTCCGTCTTTTTTTTGAAACACTGGCTTCTACCATTATCATACTGGTGGTGGGTGAGTTTATTCCCCGGGCCTTCTGGCGTTCCAAAAGTGAATTATTGCTGAACCCCGCTGTAAGTAAAATCGTTAATTTCTTCTACCAGTTTTTTCACCCGGTGGCTATTTTTTTTGTGTCACTCTCTGCCTGGATCCTGAAATACCTGTTTAATGTGCGGGTAGATGAAACCAAAGACGCCTTTACCCGCTCTGACCTGGAACATTTTTTTCACCAGAACCACGAACCCGGCGAAGAATCTCCCAAAGACCTGAACACAGAATTATTTGAAAACGCCCTCTCCCTGCCCAATATAAAAATCCGGCAATGCCTGATCCCCAGAAAAGAGATAACCGGCATCGATATCAGCGCAGATGTGGAAACGGCCAGGAAAAAATTTGTGCATACACAGCTGAGCAAACTGCTGGTATATGAAGGAAATATTGACCATATACTGGGTTATATACACCAGCTCGACCTGTTTAAGGAACCTGCTACCATCAACAGCATATTATTATCTATACCCGCCGTACCCGAGAGCATGAGCGCCACCGACCTTATCAATAAATTCTCCAGGGAACATAAAAGCATTGCCTGGGTGGTGGATGAATTTGGCGGTACCGCTGGCATTGTTACCATGGAAGACTTGCTGGAAGAAATCTTTGGTGAAATACGCGACGAGTACGATACCGAAGAATTTGAGGAAAAGAAAATTGCGGAAGATGAATTTCTTTTTTCCGGCCGGTTGGAGCTGGATTACCTGAATGAAAAATATCATTTCGCATTACCGGCAGACGAAGCCGAAACCCTTTCAGGCTATATCATTGCCGAATACGAAAAGATTCCGCGGATAAAAGAACGAATCATCATCGGCGACTATGAATTTGATGTAATGGCGGTCAGTGATACCCGCATTGAAATGGTAAGAATGAAGATATTGAAGTAGTTCCTGCTTCGGCGTTCATGGTTATGGATTCTTTGTTTGGGCCGGTTAAACGCCAGCACGGGCATCCGTAAAAATAATAGCAGATTTCCCCCTATCTTCATCCGGATAACAGCAGTTCCCGTACATAAACGGGCCATCCGGCTCTTTCCGACATAAAAAAATCTATAAACCGCTTGTTAAATGCCCGCTGAGTTAGGCTTAATCTGCTAAATTTGCAGCTCTTTATATGGCAATATTTAATTTCAAGAGAAAAACAGACGACGCAGGCGCAGAAATGTCTTTTATTGACCACCTGGAAGCCCTGCGCTGGCACCTGGTACGTTCGGTAGTGGCGGTAGTGGTGGCCGCTATTATTATTTTCATATATGCCAAAGAAGTGGTTACCAATATCATTATGGGCCCCGCCCGAAAAGATTTTGCTACCTACTCCGGTTTATGTAACCTGGGCCGGAAACTGCACCTGGGCGATGTGCTTTGCCTGGGCGATTTTACCATCAAGTTCCAGAGCAATGCCATGACGGAACAGTTCATGACCACTTTTACTATTGCTTTTGTAGGCGGTTTTATAATAGCGTTTCCATATGTATTCTGGGAATTCTGGCGTTTTATTAAACCGGCACTCAGTAAAAAAGAAGTAAAGCGTACTTCCGGCATTATTTTCTGGGTTTCTGTTCTGTTCTTTATGGGTGTGGCATTCGGTTATTATATACTGACGCCCTTTATGGTTAACTTCTATTCCAATTATTCGCTCAGCCCCCTGATCGAGTTTAAACCCACTCTTTCCGATTATATTGAAAATCTTATCTGGACAACAGTAGGCATCGGCGTGCTGTTCCAGATGCCGCTGCTCATCATGTTCCTGTCTAAAATCGGGATCGTGTCGCCCATGTTCCTGAGAAAATACCGTCGCCATGCATTTGTGGTGATCCTGATTGCCGCGGCCATTATAACGCCTTCTACCGACCCTTTCAGCCTTACGCTGGTAACCATACCCCTGTACGCCCTGTTTGAAGCCAGTGTATTGCTTTCTTCCAGGGTTTATAAGAAAAGAGAAGTAGCAGAGGCCGATGAATGGAGTTAATCTGCGTGCCGGTTTGGGCGCCCTTATTTTGCGGTATTCCTGTAAATAAAATGTTGAGGCTTGCGATGCAATCTTTTGAACATAGTCGTACATTTGCCATTGTAAACTGTAAACTTTTAAACTAATGAAAATGAAAAAGACAAACCTTATTCTGAGTGTTATTGCGTTTGTGTCAGTAACAATAATAAGCAACCCGGCCAGTGCCCAAAAACGCGGCGGCGGCAATGGCAATACATTTGATGTAGGCACAATGACTGTAAATATTGGTGTGGGACTGGGAAGAAATTCCTATGGTGGCTACGGATATTACGGCTCAGGTTATTATGGTTACGGAACGGCCATTGGTTTAAAAGCCGCTGCAGAAAGAGGCATGTGGCAACTCGGCCCCGGTGTATTGAGCCTTGGTTTTGAAATTGGCGGATCTTTTTCTTCTGCCAGCTATGCAGGTTATAAATCCAATATCGTTATTGCAGCTGTTCGTTCTGCTTATCATTTTAGCTGGGGCGTAGACAAGCTGGATACGTATGCAGGCGTCTCTGTTGGGCCTGGTTTCCGTACTTATAATTACACCGATCTCAGCGACAGCAGGTACACCCACCACGATGTAGTGGCGTCTCCGGGCATTTTTATCGGTGGTGTTTATTATTTTTCTCCCAATATCGGCGTGAATGTTGAAGCCGGTTATGATATCACTGAATTACAGGGTGGTGTTATATTCAAATTCTAATAGCATCTTAAAACAATATTAAAAAGCCATTCGAAAGAATGGTTTTTTTTATAAAATTCAAGTCGTTCAAAAAGTTCAACGTCCGTTCAGCGAAAGCAACCAACTACGAACCCCGCACTTTGAACTGATTGCCAGGAACGGTTACCGTTCAACAACTTGTTTTAGATCCTAGTTGCTTTTTAACGATTTTTGCGCCTTAATAAAAAAATAGTATGCCTGTTTTTGATACCGCTTTGCCCGTGGCCATTGGTTGTGACCACGCCGGTTTTGAATATAAAACAAAACTGGTTCCCTGGCTTAACCAGAAAGGATGGCAGGTGAACGATTTTGGCACTTATTCGGTAGATTCGGTCGATTACCCTGACTATGCACACCCGGTTTGCGCCAGTGTTGAAAAAAACGAGACCGCATTCGGCATTTTATTATGCGGCAGCGGCAATGGCGTATGCATGACAGCCAATAAGCACGCTGGTATCCGGGCAGGGCTTTGCTGGGCAACCGATGTGGCCACGCTCATCCGCCGGCACAACAATGCTAATATCATCTGCCTGCCGGCACGCTTTATAGCCCTCCCCCTTGCACAGGAAATGATAGAGATTTTTATGGCGACTGCCTTTGAAGGCGGCCGCCACCAGAACCGTATTAATAAAATGGCCTGCTAATAATCAATCTACAAACATGAAAAAACAAATGCTTTGTTTGCTGTTCAGCACCGCTGTGCTTACCAGCTTTGCACAACCAGGCGCCCCTGATAAATATGGCGCCCTGATAACCAAAGAAGATCTGAAGAAACAACTCAGCATCATTGCCAGCGCCGATATGCAGGGCCGCGAAACCGGTACCGACGGACAGCGGAAGGCAGCCGATTATATTGTAACCCAGTTCAAGGCCTTTGGCCTGACACCCGCCCCGGGTACCGATAATTATCAGCAATACTATGCTGTTGGTTACGACAGCCTGCTGCATTCGCAATTGGAAATAGGCGGCCATACACTGCTGTCAGGTAAAGATTATATAGATGAGGTAGCCGTTAACAACACGGGCAAGACAACTGCCAAAGAAATTGTATTTGTGGGCTATGGCATCAGCAGCGATCCGTACGACGATTACAAAGACAAAGATGTAAAAGGAAAAATGGTTGTTTTATTTAGCGGCGAACCCAAGAAAAATGGTGCTTATTTTATTTCCGGTACAAGGCCATCTGCCTGGACCCAGGGTGGCGGCCTTGCACAAAAAGCCGCGCTGGCCAAACAAAAGGGCGCTACCGGTATTATTGTGATCAACGCAACACTGGATACCATTACCGCGAACGCCGCCCGGTTTGCAAAAAAATCTAATACACGCGTTATAAAAAGCGGCGCGGATGCTATTAATTGCTTCACCATTGCCGGGG
The DNA here is from genome assembly GCA_964245425.1 of uncultured Flavihumibacter sp. Taxonomy (GTDB): domain Bacteria; phylum Bacteroidota; class Bacteroidia; order Chitinophagales; family Chitinophagaceae; genus JACMLD01. Next base: position 23,766 of record CAXTMV010000027.1, read on the forward strand.
GTATGGCAAATAAAATTTTGGGGGATGAATTTTTTACCGGCATGCTAACAAAAGCAAAACAGAATGAATCACTGGATACGGAGACCTTTAGCAAAAAAATAAAGATCGCCTACGATTACGAAGAAACCAAGATAACCAACAATGCCAGTAACGTGGCGGGCTATATAGAAGGCACCGATAAAAAAGACGAATACGTGATACTGACGGGTCATTACGACCACCTGGGCATGCGCAACAACCAGATTTATTATGGCGCCGACGACGATGGCAGCGGTACCTGCACGGTTATTGAAATGGCACAGGCTTTTGCAAAAGCCAAAGCAGAAGGTCATGGACCCCGCAGAACCATTTTATTCATGACCGTATCAGGAGAAGAAAAAGGTCTTTGGGGTTCCGAACATTACAGCGACAACCCGCTTTTTCCGCTTGACAAAACATCGGTGGATCTGAATACCGACATGATCGGCAGAATAGATACAGAAAGAAAAACCGCCGACACCCTGAATTATGTATATGTAATTGGCCACGACAAATTAAGCAGCGAACTGGTGGGCATCAATGAAGCCGCCAACAACCAACACACCGGGCTTACCCTCGATTATCGTTTTGATGATCCCAAAGATCCCAACCGCATTTACTACCGCAGCGACCATTATAATTTCGCCCGCAAAGGCATCCCCATCTTATTCTTTTATGATGGGATGCTGCAGTCGGACTATCACAAGCCCACCGATACGGTTGATAAAATATACTGGGATGTTTATGAAAAAAGAGCCCGCATGATATTTTATACTGCCTGGGAAATGGCCAACCGCGATGATATGCTGAAAAGGGATATCCCTTTGAATTAGCGGACATTCAATAGCTGCGGGTTATGCGCTATCAGCCATTTGTCTGGCAAGGCGCTCAACGCCCGCAGCTCAAAGTTCAAAAAGAATCCTGCTCCATTTTTCCGGCAGGTGGGTGTCATAAACGCCGTGGCTGTTCAGTGCCATGGCTGGATGGGGGTTGAGTTCTTTACCAGCAGGCGACAGCTTTTGAAACCTGCCCAGGAACATGTTCCATATATCTCCGGGCGCGGGTGGCAGGGCTCTTCCATTGGCCAGCAGCTGCAGGCTTTGCCAGGGAATGGCCATCTCCAGCGACCATCCTTTATCAATATCAGTATTGTTATTTAAAGTACCCGCCACCTGCACCGCCGTTTGCAGCCCGGGCAAATCATAATTGGTAAAAGCCCAGCGGATGCCGCGTGGATGGGTGCCCTTCCAGAAGCTGGCAGCTGTGCGGTCGTAATCGCCGCCAAATGTATAGGCCTCCTGCTGGTGCACATCAAACATGGGTATATTGAACCGGCTGTCTTTTGTATAAGCATCTTTCCAGATAAAAAATACCTCGTACAATGTATTGGCAGCATTTACTTCCAGTTCGTAATAGCAATCGCCGCCGTCTATGAATAATTCCAGGTCGTTTTCAGTAAAAACAATGCTGTCGCGCGCGGTCAGCTTTGCTTCCACAAACGGCTCTTCTGCTGTAAAAGCGATGTATAAATACAGATCGTTCCAGAGCAGGGCAGCCTGGGTATTGTACATGCCTGGCTGGCCGGTTACCATATCGGCAAAACGTTTGCTCCATTGCGCCTGTTGCCAGGGTTCTTTGCTGATATTTCCATCAACAACTATCGGAGAAGCAGTTTTTTTAGCGGTATAGTCGATAGCGTCCATTAGATGCTGGGATTTATTTTTTGCAGCGAACGACATCAAAAAAATAAGCAAAAAGCTTCCCGGTGCAGCTTACCATTGCTCTCATCCCGCCCTCCCAACATCAGGAAATATGCGCATTGGTAAAAGAAATCAGACATCGGCAAGTCCTACAGCAGCCATCTTTCCTACCATCCCAGTATCCAGGCAAATATCAATGGCGCTACAATGGTAGCATCGCTTTCCACAATAAATTTAGGCGTGTTGATATCTAGCTTGCCCCAGGTAATTTTTTCGTTGGGCACTGCGCCGCTGTAAGATCCGTATGAGGTGGTGGAATCGGATATCTGGCAGAAATAACTCCAGAAAGGCACATCATGCCATTCAAGGTCCTGGTACATCATGGGTACCACACAGATGGGGAAATCGCCTGCAATGCCTCCGCCTATCTGAAAAAAGCCCACGCCTTTGCCAGAAGAATTGTTCCTGTACCAGTCGCTCAGCCATACCATGTATTCGATACCGCTTTTCATGGTACTGGCTTTTAATTGCCCTTTGATAATATAGGAAGCAAAGATATTTCCCATGGTGCTGTCCTCCCAGCCGGGTACTACGATAGGGATATTCTTTTTTGCTGCAGCCAGCATCCAGCTGTTCAGCGGGTCAATTTCATAATATTGTTCCAGCACACCGCTCAATAACATTTTATACATGTATTCGTGCGGAAAATAGCGCTCGCCGTTATCATCTGCCGATTTCCATATCTGGTGAATATGTTGTTGCAGGCGCCGAAAAGCTTCTTCTTCCGGTATGCAGGTATCGGTTACGCGGTTATAATGGTTTTCCAGGAGATCCCATTCTTCCTGTGGACTTAAATCGCGGTAATTGGGCACTCTTTTATAATGGCTATGGGCTACCAGGTTCATAATATCTTCTTCCAGGTTGGCACCGGTGCAGCTGATAATGGCTATCTTATCCTGCCTGATCATTTCAGCCAGTGATAAGCCCAGTTCTGCGGTGCTCATAGCGCCTGCCAGTGTTACCATCATCTTACCGCCTTCCAGCAAATGGGTTTCGTACCCTTTGGCAGCATCCATTAACGCAGCTGCATTAAAATGACGGTAATGATGTTCTATGAATGACGAAACCGGGCCCTTACTCATGTGCAGATATTTAATTTGCGCAAAAATATTGTTTAAAGTTTAAAGTCTGAAGTTTAAAGTTACCGGCGCGGCAAAACCAACGTTAACAATTAAACTTTTACCATCAAACTACCTGAGTAAAAATTGCCTCAACATCAGCCACCTGACCGATGGTATAAACTTTGCTCTTTTTAACATGTTAACCATTGGAAAAAAAATAACCCCGCCAGCCAGTAATCAGCTACCTGTTTATCTTTGCCTGGCAAATAGTTACGATGAAGTTTGATAAAATCCATAACAAGGGGCAGGCCCGGATCTTCAGAAACCAGCACCTGGAAATGCTTACGAAAACCCATCCGCTGGTAATCTGGTGCATATATCTTCCTGTTATTTTATTTTTAGTGCAGCATGGTTATAGCAAGTTCTATTTTATGTTTCCACACATCGCCCTGCTATTCATGGGCGGCGTTTTATCCTGGACCTTTTTTGAATACCTGATGCACCGTTTTGTTTTTCATTATATAGCCCATAGCGAAAAAGCCCGTCGGATCATTTATATTATTCATGCCAATCACCATGAGTATCCCCGGGACCGGGAGCGTCTTTTCATGCCGCCCGTGCCCAGCCTGGTTATTGCTGCATTTGTTTTCGCGCTTCAGTACGGACTGTTGGGTAACAACGTTTTTATTTTTTTTCCGGGTTTTCTAATGGGATACCTGCTCTATGGCACCATGCACTATGCTATTCATGCCTGTAACCCGCCGTTCAGGTGGATGAAGCCTTTGTGGCGCAATCACCACCTGCACCATTACAAGGAACAGGAAAAAGGTTTTGGCGTAAGCACCACTATCTGGGACAGGATTTTCGGAACGATGTTCGACCTGAAAAAAGAAAAGGAAGACAAGGAAAAAGTGAGTGAGCTGATGCTGAAATAGTAATTACCATTGCTCTTCTTCGCTGTTGGCATCATACGGGCGGTTGAAATTATCACGACTGGCGATTTTTTCGAGCTGCCGGGCTATAATTAAATCAGCAATAATCACTGCTGCCTCTTCGCCGATATTTTCCTGCAGCAGGTATTTAAGTTTTCTTTCGTTTACATCTACCCGGTAGAGAATATGAATCAATCGATCAAAATTAGTAGCTATCAGATCATGAATGATGGCCTGCAGCTTTTCCCGGATACCGGTAAAAGGGATACCTTCCGGTAACCCCGTTTCCATTTCGTGGTTTAGCAGCGTTATAAGGGCCTGGTTGTCCATTTAGAATTTTTCAATTGCACCCAAACCAAAAAGGGCAAAATCATATTTCACGGGATCTTTGCTGTCGAGGGTACGGAGACAGTCCGTTAGTTCTACGGCCGCCTGCCAGTCAAGCGCCGGCCGCTGCAATAGATCAAACCGCCTGGCCACCCTGGCCACATGCAGGTCTATCGGGCATACCAGTTGCGCGGGATTTATCTTTTTCCAGATACCAAAATCAACGCCCCGGTGGTCATTTCTTACCATCCATCTTAAAAACATGTTCAGCCTTTTGCAGGTAGAATTTTTTTGCGGCGAAGCGATATGCTTGCGGGTACGGGCCGGTGCATCGGGCAGCGAAAAAAAATAATGATAAAAGCCATCCAGGGCCTGTTCCGTGTTATTATCTGCCGGGTTCATCCATTTTGTAAAAGCCCCTTCCAGGCTGTTATGATGGGTATAGTGATATTTTAAAAAGTCGATAAAATATAGCAGGTCGGTAGGGTTAAATGTTCTGTGTTTGAACTGTAACAACTTTTTCAATGCCGCATCATTGTGCTGAAGGCAAAATGCATAAGGCGCATTGTCCATTAACCCCAGCAATTCTCTTGATTTATTGATAATGGTAGTGCGGTTGCCCCAGGCAAACAGGGCAGCAAACAAAGCAGCGATCTCTATATCCTGCTGCCGGGTAAATAAATGCGGGATACAAACAGGATCATCTTCAATGAAAGAAGGCTGGTTGTATTCAGCTGCTTTCCGATCCAGGAAATCCTTTAGTTTTTCATTGCGCACCATCATCTGGTCATCCTGTTTTATCACTGGGCAATGGCCTGTTGCAAATCTTCCGTCAGATCATCTGCATCTTCAATACCAACGCTCAACCGGATCAGCGAATCGCTCAACCCATTTTTAATCCTTTCTTCACGCGGTATGGATGCATGCGTCATGGTGGCGGGATGATTGATCAATGATTCAACACCGCCCAGGCTTTCGGCCAATGCAAATATTTTTGTAGAAGACAATACCTTCATGGCAGCGGCGGTACTATTATCTTTCAGTTCAAAGCTTATCATGCCGCCAAAACCGCGCATCTGCTTTGTAGCAATGGCATGGTTGGCACTGTCTTCAAAACCGGGCCAGTATACTTTTGCAATTGCCGGATGGTTGCGCAGCCAGTTTGCAATAACTGCGCCATTTGCACAATGCTGTTTCATGCGCACATGCAGGGTTTTAATGCCGCGCAGTACCAGGAAGCAATCCATGGGCCCGGGCACGGCGCCACAACTTTTCTGGATAAAGTAAAGTTGGTCCCGAAGATTTTTATCATTCATTACCAGTGCACCCTGTATTACATCGCTGTGGCCACCCAGGTATTTGGTAGAGGAATGCATCACGATATCCGCTCCCAAATCCAGCGGGTTTTGCAAGTACGGAGAAGCGAAGGTATTGTCTACGCAAACCAATATTTTCTGCTGTGAAGCCAATTGGGTAACCGCTTCTATATCCGTAATGTTCATCAGCGGGTTGGTGGGTGTTTCCAGCCAGATCAGTTTGGTATTGGCTGTAATTGCTGCGCTGATATTGGCAATATTACTGGTATCTACATACCTGAACTTTATACCGAATTTTTCAAACACTTTTGTAAATAACCGGTAGGTGCCACCATACATATCGCTGGCAGCAATTACTTCATCGCCCGGTGCCAGTAACTTAATGACCGCATCGGTTGCTGCTACGCCACTGCTGAAAGCCAGGCCGTACGAACCGTTTTCAATAATTGCCAGCGCATCTTCCAGTGCTTTCCGGGTGGGGTTCTGGGAACGGGCGTATTCAAAGCCTTTGTTTTTACCCGGCGCCTCCTGTACATAAGTAGAGGTTTGATAGATAGGCGTCATAATGGCGCCGGTAGAAGGATCCGGTTCAGCGCCGGCATGTATAAATTTTGTAGCGATCTTCATATTGATTTTGTTATGGTATACTATGTTTAGTGGTACATTTTAATGCTGCAAAGATGCATAATTATCATGAAGCAAACACAATTCCAGTTTAACACAGGCTTAACGATGAGATGGCAATTTATACGCAACAATAATAAAAACCTTACTGCTTGCGGCTTTCAGCCTTTGTTACCAGACGGGTTTATTGCCTGTCGAAAAAAAATCTTTTCATTTCTTATCAAGTAGTTACCGGCATTACCAATTGCATTGACATGCCCACCGTTCCGGTTTACTTTTATCACGTCATCTTATCCTTGTTATTATTCTATCAATTTAAAAAAACAAGCCATGAAAAAAGTAATTTTGTTTGCCTGTGTAGTACTGATAACCGCCAGTTCATTTGCCAATACGCCAAAGGTTTCGGAGAAAGCGCTGAAAGCGTTTAACGCCACTTTTAAAGATGTAGAAAATGTGGTATGGACGGACGCGGCAAATATATACACCGTCAGGTTCTCACAACAGGGCATCAACACATATGTAAAGTATGATGAAGACGGAAACTTCCTGAGCTCCCGCCGGTATTATACGGTTAAAGAGCTGCCGGTAGACATACAGTGTACCCTAAAAAAGAAATATGCAGACAAGACCGTTTTTGGCGTTACTGAATTTACAGTAGGAGACGAGGTGACTTATTATGTAAAGCTGGAAGATGAGAAAAACTGGCTGACCGTAAAAATTGACAATGCACGGAATATAGAAGTAACCGAAAAATATACAAGGGCCGATCACTAATCAAAAAAAGATGCTGCTTTGATATCCGTTTGAGCATCCATCCCTAAATTGTCAGAGCCGCGAGGCTACTAAATAACGCCAGTCAAAATTATCAGCCGCGTGGGAATCCTGCGGCTGTATTTTTTTTGTAAGTACCTGCTTGTTCAATATGCCCTGTTCTACCAGCTTTTTTTTTGCTTCCCGGATATATTCCTGCAATACCGGGTGCTGCATCCATTCTTTTTGGGGCGGCTCAAAACCGGTTTTATCCGTTCGCCAAATAATATCGGAAGGCAATTCATTTTCCATGGACTTACGCAACAGCCATTTGGTACGGCCATTTTTGATCTTGAAGCGGGCAGGCATTGAAAAAACAAATTCTACCAGTTCATGTTGCAGAAAGGGCAGCCGTACTTCTCGGCCATGGGCCATAGAGTTGCGGTCTGCATATTGCAACAGCTCTTCCAGCCCGTTATTGAATGTATTATAATAGAGTACATTATTTAACCCATCCTGCCGGGGTAGCTGATAGTAAGAAGCGCCGTGACTGGCAGCAAACTGTTTGGTTATTCCGGCCGGCAACCATTTTTTCTGCTGCCTTTTCTTTATATAAATGCCTGCATAACCTGGCAGGCGGGCGGCCAGTTTGTTTTTCCAGTTCCAATCGTCCTGTACGCCCAGCAGGCGGGCAGCGCTTATTTCCTGTTGCAGGGCTTCCCTGTCTTCCCTGAACAATTGTTGCCAGTACCAATGATAGTATTTATGATAGCCCGCCAGCAGCTCGTCTGCCCCCTGGCCATCCAGTAAAACTTTAATATTATGCGTAGCCGCCAGTTCAAAAACTTTGTATTGTGCGTAAACGCTGGCGGAGCCCATCAGCCCTTCCTGGTGGTAGCACAGTTTTTCGAAATCATGAATAAACCCTTCTGCAGAGGGCTGAACCGTCGCATTATTAATGCCCGTTTGGCCGCACAATAATTGGATATGGGCAGATTCGTCTTTTTTAAACCCGGGAAAAATGGCGGAAAAGGTTTGTAGCCGGAAGGGTGCTTGCTGTAGCCGGTTAATGGTAACGGCAATGGAAGAGCTATCAAGGCCACCGCTCAGGCTGGTTCCCAGCGGTACATCGCTCCTCAGCCTTCTTTTAACCGATTGTGTGAACAATTCCGAAAAGCGCTCAATCGCCACTTCTTCGGGCATATTATTATCAGTGGCCAGTGGATTTACCTGCCAGTAACGGGTCGTTGCCAGGTCTTTTTGTTTGGCGGGTTGCCAGGTAAAAAAGGAGGCGGCGGGTAGTTTGCGGATCTGCTCGTACGCCGTTTCTTCTGCATTACCCGGATGCTGGGTATACCCCAGGGTAATAAAATTAAATAAGAGGTTTTCGTTTACCTGTTTTACCACGGCCGCTGCCCACAAAGCCTTTATTTCTGATCCAAAAATCAACTCCTCCCCGTTAAACCAGTAATAAAAAGGTTTCTCACCCAGCCGATCTCTTGCCGCAAACAGGGTTTGGTCCTGCTCATCCCAAATGGCAAATGAAAACATGCCATCAAAATGTTGCAGGCATTGTTTGCTCCAGCAATCATAGGCAGCCATTATAACTTCTGTATCAGATTGTGAAGAAAACCGGTAGCCTTTGGCAGACAATTCTTTTTTCAGTTCTATGTAGTTGTATATCTCGCCATTGTGTACAATGCTGTAGCGCCCCAGGTAGTGCATGGGCTGTGCGCCCTGTGCAGACAGATCAATAATAGAAAGCCGTCTGTGGCCCAGCCCGGCAACAGCTCCCGGGCTTATCCAGTAACCTTCTCCATCGGGTCCGCGGTGTGCCATTGCGGTGGTCATCGATTTCAGGCGGCTCAGCGTTACCCGGTTCGGGTTGATTGATATGATTCCGGCAATGCCACACATATTGGTTGATGGGTTGATCAGTTGATTGGTTGATTGGGCGCGCGACCAGTCAACTAATCAACTGATCAACCCATCAACTATTTCTTCCTGGGTGCTTTTACCGGTTTTTCGTATACATTCAGCGGCAGCGATACCAGTGCTGTATCCCAGGCGGCGGTAAGAACAAAACCTGTGGTGGCTTTTTCAAAAAACATGGTAAAAGCCTCGAGTGGTTCCGTTTGTTTTTGAACAGGCAGGTCTACCCTTACAACGTCTTTTCCACTGTCGTACTTAAATGCGCCCCAGATATCTGTTTCCTTATTTATAATGAGGGTCCATTTTTCTTCTGTAGGGATGGCATACAGTGTATACCTGCCTTTGGGCACCATTTTACCCCCAATGGTCATGTCTTTAAAAAATTCTATCTCGGTTGCCTCGTTGGCACCCAGTCGCCATACTTTATTGTATTCCAGCAATTCACCAAAGACATTTCTGCCATTCCGCTGTGGCCGGCTGTAAACGACTCTTGCCATTAAGGGCTCGGCTGCTTTGTCCTGTATCCGAAGAATCGGATAATTGACCGGGTAATAGGCCATATCCATGGGCGATTTGTCGAGCAGGGGAAACCTGGACTGTGCAGCTGCGAAGTGCAGGCAGCCCGCGATCAATAATATGGAAGCAAACAATTTTTTCATTATCGGTTTTTTAGCAATGCAAATATAGCCCTTGCCATAAATTTCAAAGATCAGCCAGTTGTTCTGCTGCAAATTTTTTTAATGCGGGAAAGAAAAGATGATAACAATCGCGTAAATGGCCGTAATGCGCTTCAAATAAAGCAAAAGCGGTATCGGATTCTGATAAATAGGCGGCTCTTCTAACTACCCCGGCCAGGCTTCGTTCGATGCCCCAGTTGTACTGGTAATTATTGAGCCAGTTCTGTTGCCGCATATGTGGAAACATCTTTTGAAAGGATATTGGCAGAATAGCTATAAACGGTTCTATCTGCTGATAGGTGGTGGCAGAAAAAGCCAGCAGGCTTCCCGGGGTAAATTCATTTTCGTCGGTGGCAAGAAAATGATCGTATACCACATCTGTAAAAGCGCCGGCATACAGGCGATAATGCGGCCTGAAAACTTCTTTGGCTGCGCGGGTAGCCGGGTGGGTATCCGTAAACTGGTCTATTTGACGGTGCAAAAAAATACCTTTTTGTATACCGGGCGGATAATCAAATTGTTTCTTCCCTTTTACAAAATCACTGATCAGGTTCCCGGCCAGCACTTCAGGCTCATTAAACGAAAGGTATGCGTGGGCGAGATAATTCATGGTGCTTGTATGCACTAAAATAAAACAATAAAAACAAAGAAGGCCGGTAAAAAGAATTGCTTGCAGCCACCGGTTTATTTTAACGCCAGCTTAACCTCTATTATTTCATTTTACAAAAACCTTTTGCAAAGGCCGACTGCAACGGCTTTCTGTACAATATGCGAAAAGAACCCGAGCCACTGCCGGTTCTTTTTTTTAACCAGCGGTAAGATTGTCTACCACCGGTCAAGTATAGCCGTTGTCATACTGCAACATAAATACTTTTGTGTCGTCTTAGATAATGAAAGTTCTTTTTTTCTGTGATGCCATCACAAAATAACAAGGCTAACCGGCAGCGGTATACTGTTTAACCGGTAAAAACAGCGTTTCACCGTAATACTGTTTCCAGGCGTTCTGTGCAAGTGTAGCTTTACAAAGAAATTAATAACAATCATTTATTATTTAAACCTTATAAATTAATTATCATGAAAAAGATTATTCTTTCCTTAACAATTACAGCCGCCCTTATAAGTTCAGCAGCTACTTACGCAGCAGATAAAAATCCCGGCATAACGGTGAGACAGGCGTTTACAAAGGAAT
>CAXTMV010000028.1:0-34164 GCA_964245425.1 uncultured Flavihumibacter sp.
CCGTTATCCTGTTTGCGCAGGAAAAAGGGATCCATTTTGAACATGGCACCAGCTGGGCCGATATACAGGCAAAAGCCAAAGCCGAACACAAATTTATTTTCATGGATTGTTTTACCACCTGGTGCGGTCCCTGCAAATTCATGAGCGCGCAGGTTTTTCCACAGGAAGCGGTGGGCAGTTACCTGAACCAGAACTATATCAGCGTAAAAGTACAGCTGGATACCACAGCGGGTGATAATGAAGAGGTAAAGAAATGGTACCAGACCGGGCACGACCTGGCCATTAAATATGTCATCAGGGCCTACCCTACCTATTTGTTTTTTGATGAGAACGGCGTAGCGGTGCACCGTTCTGTCGGTTCTTCCGATGCTACCATGTTTATTGCCAAAGCTACGGATGCCAAAGACCCTGCCAAGCAATACTATACTTTACTAAACCAGTACAATAACGGCAAGAAAGACTCCGGCTTTCTCCATTCCATGGCGCTGAGCGCCTTGAGCGCCTATGATATGGAAAATGCTAAAAAGATTTCCGATGAATTCCTGGCCACGCAAACGGATCTCTACACCCAATCTAACCTGGCGCTGATAGAGAATTTTACCCGTTCCAGCAAAGACAAGGGCTTTGAAATGATGATGCAGCATCCTGATAAGGTAGACGCCATAGTCGGAAAAGGCGTGTCAGAAAAAACGGTTCAGTCCATCATCATGCAGGAAGAAGTATTTAAGAAATTTCCCCGCAGTGCCAAGGAAAACCCCAACTGGGATGATATCAACGCTTCACTTACCAAAAACTTTCCCGCCCAGGGCCCCGAAGTACTGGCCAAATCAAAAGTGATCTGGTACCAGCATACCAAAGACTGGAACAATTACCAGGTGGTAGTAAAAGATTATATGGGCAAATATGGCCAGGGCGCTTCACCTATGGAGCTAAATGATTATGCCTGGACGGTTTTTGAAAACTGTAAAGACATGACCTGTGTAAGCGAGGCGCTTGACTGGAGCAAACGTTCTTTTGCCGATAACCAAAACCCCGCTTTTATAGATACCTATGCAAATATTCTGTATAAGATGGGTAAAAAAGACGAAGCCATTCAATGGGAAACAAAAGCCGTTGCACTAGCCGATGAAGGCAGCAAAAAAGATTACCAGGAAACCATTGACAAAATGCAAAAAGGTGAAAAAACCTGGAAAGAATAATGCCTGATGACGGATGTTGGATGCCTGGTTTTATTTAACCCAATAAGTATTTCAATCCTATAACACAACGCCCGAACCATCTACCACAATAATAAGCCAGCGCCTCCGTTTTTAACGGAGGCGCTGGCTTATTATTCAAAAAAGGAAATCCTAAACCCCCTTACTTCGCATCAACGTTAACAGCAATTTATAACCCTGCCTATTATACCGGCACCATTTTTTCGTTCTAAGGATAAACATTCCTGCCATGCGCAAACTACTGATCACCCTCCTCATTGCATCCTGCTTTTCCATTGTATCGCTGCATGCCCAGGATGATTATAAATTGGGCCTGGGTATCCGCTTCAGCGATGCCTCTCCCACACTGAGCAATTCAGTGTCTGTAAAATATTTTTTTAGTGAAGGCAATGCAGTAGATGCACTGATCTCCTTTGGCGGCAGCCGTTTCGGCCTGGGTGCCCTCTATGAAAAGCATACCCCGTTTAATGCAACACCCGGCTTTACCTGGTATTATGGCGGTGGCGGTTATGTAGGCTTTCAGGATCATAGCACCTATTTGGGACCTACAGGGGTTATCGGGCTGGACTATAAATTTCAAAACATACCATTGAATCTTTCGCTCGACTGGAAACCGGAGCTGGATATCATTCCACGCATCAACTTGGTGCCCGACGCTTTCGGCCTCACGGCCCGCTTTACGCTTCAATAGGCCCTGGCCTGCGCTGCCGGGCCATCCATAAAAGCTGTATTTTTTCCTGCTTCCTTAAGCACTTTTCTGCCAACAAGGTTTTTCTCTCAAAAAAGCCTGTTGAATTTAATTTGTGCTGAATGCAGCATTCCCGCATTAAAAATGCTCTTTTTTTTGCAGGGTTATCTTGTTTTTTGCGTTTTTATGCAGCTTTTGCCTTAATATTGAAAATAGAACCAACCTGCCCTGGTTTATCCCTTCCCTTTGAAAAAAGCCCCCAACGCGCTTGCATAACTGTTTATCATTTATCAGCAACCAAAACCAATGTTATGAGAACATCTCCTGTTTCTTACCTGCTTTCTTTGTCTTTGCATACCATTTTCCTGTCAGCTGTTTAATGAGCAGGTATCATGTCTAATGAACATGATAACTGCCAATCGGTAAATCAGGCATCATTATATCAGCGATCAGACATTCTTACTATGCTTAAAAAAGAACGCCAGGCTTTTATATTGCACCAGGTGAACCTGCACAATAAGGTTTTGTCTGCCAGCCTCAGCGAGGAGATAAGGGTTTCCGAGGATACCGTGAGAAGAGATCTGCAGGAACTGGCTGATGAAGGTCGCCTCATCAAAGTACATGGGGGTGCCCTGTCACAATCTTTCAATTATGCCGGCAACCCGGTTGCCAAAACATATGCGCTGGAACATAAAAAGGCCATCGCACAAAAAGCCGTTAACCTTATCAGGGATGGCATGTTTGTACTGACAAGCGGTGGCACTACCATTCTTGAAATAGCGAAGATGCTGCCGCCGCAGCTAAAGGCCACTTTTATCTCCGGCAGCGTGCCGGCCGTGCTGGAATATTCACAACACCCGAATATTGAAGTGATTCTTATCGGCGACAAAGTCTCAAAAAGCTCAAAAATTACGGTGGGGGGCGATGCCATTGCCAAAATAAAACAACTGAAGGCCGACTTATGCCTGATGGGCGTTAACTCGATAGACCCGGTGCATGGTATAACCGATAACGACTGGGATGTAGTGCAGGTAAAAAAGGCAATGATAGAATCGTCGCAGAAGACCGTTTGCCTGACCATTTCAGAAAAATTGAATTCATTTCAACCGGTTCAGATCTGTGGTATTGGCAAGATCGATATCCTGATTACTGAATTGGCACCAGACGATCGGGTATTGGAGCCTTATCGCGCATTGGGTGTAGAAGTATTATAAATAAAACAACAAACCGTCCTGTAATAAATAACTGTTGTACAATATCCTGAAACCACCGGCTGATATTGATTTAAAAAACTAAAACAACTTTATGAGAAAAATTGCGTGGCTCTTATGCCTGATGCTTTTTGCCTGCAGTACCTGGCTGCACGCACAGCAAAAACAAATCACGGGCAAGATTTTATCGGACGATGGAAAGCCGGTGAGTGGTGCCATTATTAAGGTCAAAGGCACTACCCGGGGTACACAAACCGACGAAGATGGCGGATTTAAACTGAACGCTGCCAAAGGCGATGTGCTAATTGTGAGCTCCGTAGGATTCAGTGAAAAAACGGTGACGGTGGGCGACAATACCACGTTGATAGCAACCATGGCCAAGCTAAGCAGTGAGTTGAGTGAAGTGGTGGTGGCCATGGATATCAAAAGAAATTCAAGAGAGCTGGGCTATTCGGTACAAACGGTAAAAGGAAAAGACATCCAGGAAACCCAGCGGGAAAATTTCATCACCAGTTTACAGGGCCGCGTATCGGGGCTAACGGTTACGCCTACCTCCGGCACGGCGGGCTCCTCTGCAGCCATCGTTCTCAGGGGCTTTAATACCTTGTCGGGCAATAACCAGCCGCTTTTCATTGTAGACGGTATTATTATCGATAACCAGACCCTCAATTCCAATTCGCAGAGCGGTAGCGGTATCGGCCTGGCTTCAGACGGCAATAACCGTAACAACGACAATACCAACCGTATTGCAGACATCAACCCCAGCGATATAGAAACGGTAACCATTCTGAAAGGCCCCGAAGCCACTGCCTTATATGGCAGCCAGGCAAGTTCAGGTGCCATTGTAATTACCACCAAGAAAGCAAAGAACACCAGTGGTAAAGTGTTGCTTTCTTATGATGATAATTTCCGGATGCAAAAAATTACCCGCTTCGCACAGGTCAACAACGACTACGGTCCCGGTGCCAGCAACAATATACCTACTGCCCCGCCGGCACTCGGACAGTTTCAGTCTTTTGGCCCGGTATGGAAACCCGGTACCCAGCTTTTCGACAATGTCCATCATTTTTACCGCACTGGTTTTTCGCAAACTCATAACCTCAGCGCAGAATTTGGTACCAAGAATGTAGGATTCAGGGCCACCGGCCAGTATTTTGATGATCATGGTGTGGTGCCTTTCAATACGTATAAAAAATACAATTTCAAGATCTCCAACAATACCAAAATAGGTAAATACATTACCATTACACCTTCCGTAGCGTATACCAATGCAGATAATTTGCGCCCGCTGAAAAGCACGGCTACTGCCTCCGGCGCGGGCGGCTACCTGCTGGATCTTTATTCCTGGCCAGCCAACAACGATATCCGCAACTACGAAGATAAAACCGGGCAGAAATTGCTGATCTTTAACCAGACCAACCGCAATGCGGATTATGACAATCCTTACTGGAGCGCCAAAAACAATAGTTCCGGCGACAAGCTCAGCCGTTTTATAACTACCCTGGGCATCGATATCAATCCCTTTCCCTGGCTGGCCATCGCCGGCAGGTTCGGATACGATACCTATAAAGACAATGGTTATGTATTCAACCACCCTGAATCCTTTATGTTAACCAGCGCCATCGGCGGCAGCCTGGATAATTATTACAGAACTTACCAGGGTTATAACCATACCATTACCGCTACTGCCAAAAAACAGGTGGGCGACTTCAGTGCGCGCCTGCTGGTGGGTACTATGTGGCAGGACCTGGAGACAAAACAGTTTGCCGTATACGGTACCAACCTGAAAGATTCTACCAGTAAAGACAGCAGTAATACCGCCGTAAATACCCGCAAGCGTTTATTGCGGAATTACTTTGGCTTGCCCAACGTAAGCATCTTCCGAGAAATTGCTTATTTCGGAGAAGCTTCACTCGGTTACAAGAATGTTATCTTCCTTACTTATTCTCATCGCTTTGAATCGGCTTCACCCATACCCGCCGGTAACCGGAACTATCATTATCCCGGTGCCAGCCTGAGCATCATCCTGTCTGATATCTTCCCGGCACTGAAGAAGGGTAACTTCCTCGACTATGCGAAAATCAGGGGATCACTTGCCAATACCGCCCGGTTA
This sequence comes from uncultured Flavihumibacter sp., assembly GCA_964245425.1. Taxonomy (GTDB): domain Bacteria; phylum Bacteroidota; class Bacteroidia; order Chitinophagales; family Chitinophagaceae; genus JACMLD01. The sequence goes on from CAXTMV010000028.1 coordinate 5,230, forward strand.
AATGACCCCTATTCAAACCAGGCCTTTTTTGTAAACAATTTCAGCAGTACACCCCTGCCGGTAACTTATACCTATGGTTTCACCAATGCCAACCCTTTCCTGACACCGGAAAAACAGAAGACGTATGAAACAGGTCTGGAACTTCGGTTTTTAAACAATGCCCTTACCCTGGAAGGTGCTTATTACAATACGCTTTGCACCAACCAGATTGCACAGGGTTATCGCGCCAGCTATGCTACCGGCTTTATCCTGAATACCACCAATGCCGCTTCCCTGCGCAACCAGGGCCTTGAATTAACCTTGACCGCCAATCCCGTTAGATCGCAGGATTTTAACTGGAACATCACTTTCAACTTCAATCATATGTGGAGCAAGGTGCTGACACTGCCCGCCTCCATTGATCAATTGAAGGATTTTTATAACTCAGATACGTATATCAGCAATGTAAGGGGCGGACTGGTGCGCGGCTTCTCCACCGGCACCATTACGGGTTCCATCTATACACGTAACAATGCCGGCCAGATATTGATTGATCCGTCAACAGGCATACCGGTAACCTCCGGCGCCGGAACCAATTTTGTAATCGCAGACAGAACACCGCATTTTACCCTGGGTACGCTGAACAGCTTCCGTTACAAGAACTGGAACCTGAGTTTCCTGTGGGATTGGAAAATGGGCGGTGATATCTATAACGGTACCGATCAGCTGCTGACTACACTGGGCAAAAGCGCGCGCACTGCCAACCGCAGTACACCGGTGCTGGTAAAAGGTGTGCTGAACGATAATAATAAAAACAGCGCCACGCCAACAGCCAACACGCTGGCCATTGTTCCGCAATACCTGAGCAGTTATTATACAACGCTCCCGGATGAAGAATTCATCCAGAAAAACGTGAACTGGCTGCGCCTGCGCGATGTAACCTTATCTTATAGCCTGCCGGCAAAATTGCTCCGTAACTTAAAAGCCTTTACAGGCATCAGTGCTTTCATCACCGCCAACGACCTGGTATTGTTCACCAATTATTATGGTGCTGACCCTGCCGTAAATGCCAACAACCCCGGATCTTCTGGTGTAGGTGGTTATGGCATGGACCTGGGCAGCGCTCCTACGCCGCTGAGTTTGAGTTTGGGGCTCAGGGCTAATTTTTAATATTCTTATCACTGCACAATAAACTTTTTATATGCGAAACAACATTTTTAAAGCCATCTTTCTTCCGGGTGCTTTCCTGCTGTGCTGCATCAGCTCCTGTAGCAAGAAAATCGATGATGCTTATTTAAACCCGAATGCACCCGTTAAGGTGCCGGTTGAAACCATATTGCCGGGCGTTATCGGCGGCTTTACCGCTTTTAACTCTGCCGCGGGCACCAATTATGGTTTGCAGATAGACGATATATTGCTGGGGCGTTATATTCAGTACTGGGGTTCTACCACCGCCGGTGAAAACTATGGCGAAATGGGCGGTACCATCGGTAGCGATAACACCGGCGGTATCTGGGCTACCTATTATTACGGCCATGGCCAGAACGTTAACCGGATCATAGAATGGGGCACACAGGATCAGAAATGGGATTTTGTGGGCGTTGCCTATGCCATCAGGGCCTGGGGACAACTGGAGCTGGTAAACCAATACAACGATGCCATTTTAAAGGAGGCATTCAATACCAACCTGTCGCAGTTTCATTATGATTCAGCCAATCTCTGGTACGACAGCTGCCGCCTGAATTGTTTTAAAGCGCTCAATTACCTGAACAGAACAGATGGCAATGTAAACCCCACCAACCTGGCACAAAGCGACGCCTATCTGAATGGTGGTGATCTTAGCAAATGGAAAAAATTTGTATATGGTACATTGGCCCGCTCTTATATAGATCTGAGTGCCAAAACCGTTTTTACTACCAATCATTATGCCGATTCTGCGATCAAATATGCGAACCTGGCGCAAGTCACCAATGCTGACAATACCATGGCTACTTTTTCGGTTGCCAATTCAAGCAATGGATTCAACAGTTATTTTGGCCCTACCCGTTCCAACATAGGCACCATCCGCCAGGGCGGCTATATAGCCGACCTGATGTCTGGCGTGAACACCGGTGTCTTTACCGGTGTTGCCGATCCCAGAACCTGGTACATGCTGAGTGAAAACGCCAATGGTACCTTTAAAGGCGTTACACCCTGGCTGGGCGTTACAGAATACCTGAGCGGTACCACCGTAACCGCCAATTACCCCAAGAATTTCTGGCGTTATTCCGTACCCAATGCTTCCGCTACCACGGCACCCAATAACGACAGCGCGCGGTATGTATACGCCAACGAAGGCCCCTGGCCCATCATGACGGCATCAGAAATGCAGTTTATTGTTGCAGAAGCCTCATACCTGAAAGGCGATAAAGCAACTGCCCTGACGGCCTACAGCAATGCCGTTAAACTGGATTTTGATCTGCTGACCACCAAATACACAAAAGCCATCCCCGCAGGGCATACCATTTCCACCGCCACGCGCGATGCGTTCCTGGCCAACCCACTCATTGTACCGGCGGCCCCCGCAGGGTTAACCCTTTCGCAGATCATGCTGCAGAAATACATTGCTTTGTACGGCTGGGGGACACACCAGACCTGGATTGATATGAGAAGGTACCATTATAACCATGATACCGACCCGGGTACCGGCCAGCCGGTGTATACCAATTTTACACCACCGCCTACGGCGCCGATCAATTACCTGATATCCACCAACCTCGGTAAATATGCTTACCGCTGCAGGCCCAGGTACAATTCTGAATACCTGTACGATATTCCGGAGCTGACAAGAATTGGCGCATTGAACAACGATTATATTACCCAGGAATGCTGGTTCTCGCTGCCATAACTCTATTCTTAAAAAGAAAATATTTCAATATGAAAATGATAAAAATATACCTGCCTTTCCTGGCCGCGCTGGCAACCCTGTTGCTGAACCTGTCCTGCACACGCGAAACGCCCCAGGTGGCCCCGCTTGATAATACCCTGGGCACAAAAGCGGCTGTACAGGTTTTTAGCGCCACCGTTAAAGCCACCCGCAATTATGTTTACGTAGACAACCTGCCGGTATCCGGCGCCGCCGTTGCATTTGCTGGTGTGTTTCCCGGAACGGCCTATGCTTTTACTACGGCATCCGGCAACCGTTCTTTTTTAATAAAAGATACCCTGGCTACTTCTACCCAGGTGCCGCTTACGTTTTCGCAAACCCTGGATGCCGGTAAAAGCTATACCATTTTTACCTACGATACCATTACCAGCGTTAAGCAAACGACGGTGCTCAATACCATTACCGTACCCAAAGACACCAGCTGCATGCTGCGGTTTGCCAATTTTATCTATAATACCACGGCGGTGCCGGCCATTGATGTGTATTCTTACAGAAGAGGCGCCACCACGCCGGTATTTAGCAATGTGGCCACCGCATCGGCTACTGCTTTTATACCGTATGCATCGGGGCTTACAGATACTTTGTACCTGTATAATACGGGTACCACCACCCCCCTGCTGGCCAAATTTTTTATTACCAGCATGACGCCCACCCGCAGCTATACAGCTGCTTATTGTGGTAGTTACAAGGCGGCTACCAAGTCCTTATCGCTTTTTGCTACTTATTAACGTACCGGAACAGGGTGGGCCGCTTTTAAAAAGCGGCTCACCCTGTTTTATTAGCAGCAAGCGTTCCCATAAGCTTTATTGCATTTCCACCTGCAACACATTCCCCACATCTATCATATTTCTTAATTGGCATAATAGCTGCATCATTCCACCATATGATGGCGATAAAAAAGAAAATCGGGGTCTTGTGGGCGGTGGTAAAGAACTCATTCAGCGGGTTTATTAATGACAAAGTACCCAAGCTCAGCGGCTCCCTGTCGTATTATATGGTATTTTCCATGGGGCCTTTATTGCTCATCATCATTACGCTTTGCAGCATTTTTTTTGGGCGGGAGGCTATTGAGGGCGGTATTTACCGGCAGCTGGAAGGGTTTACCGGGCACGATACGGCCATACAGCTCCAGCAGATCATCAAAAACGCCTCTTTGAGCGGCAAAACAACCGTGGCTACGGTGATCGGCATTATTACTTTGCTGGTGGGTGCCACCAGCGTATTTGCTGAAATGCAGGATTCCATCAATATGATCTGGGGTGTAAAGGCGAAGCCCAAAAAAGGATGGCTAAAATACCTGCAGAACCGTTTTATTTCATTTTCGGTGATCATCAGCCTTGCCTTTCTTTTACTGGTGTCGCTGGCCTTATCGGCCCTGATTGAAAGTTTTGGCCATTACCTGGCAGGAAAATTTCCGGGTATTGCAATAGTTGCCTTTTATATCATTAACCTGCTTATCACGATTGCCATCACCTGTTTTATCTTTAGTATTATTTTCAAAGTATTGCCAGACGCAGAAATAAGGTGGAAAGATGTGCTGGCGGGTGCCCTCGTTACAACTGTTCTCTTCCTGCTGGGCAAATTCGGGATCTCTTTTTACATTTCCAAAGCGCAGATTGGTTCCACGTACGGGCCTGCCGGCTCGCTCATCATTATCATTGTATGGATATATTATTCTTCCATCATTTTATACTATGGTGCCGAGTTCACCAAATCCTATGCCCTGCAGTTCGGTGATCCCATCCATCCTTCCAAATATGCGGTGGCAGTAGAACAAGTAGAAACGGAAAAAGGGGAAATCTCTCTGCAACAAAACGAAACGTCAAAAAATAGCAGCTCCTAACATTTATTTTCATGCAAAGACGGCAACAGCAAAGAAGCAATAAATGAACGTGGGAACCAACGAACTATTTAAACCGGAATTACCCAAAGAATAAATAACACAACAAGATGGAAGTAATGATACTCATGAGATCGGCAAATAACATTACGCCGATTGAATAGCGGCTGTTCTTAATATTAACCGATCCGAAGTAAACGGCTACCACATAGAAAGTGGTATCGGAAGCCCCCTGCAGGATGCCCGACAAACGGCTTGCAAATGAATCGGCGCCATAAGTGGTCATCGTACTCACCATCATGCCGCGGGCGGCGCCTCCGCTCAATGGCCGTATCAAAGCCGTTGGCAATCCTTCCACAAAACGGGTATCGGCTCCCAGTAAGGCGAAAAATTTCTTTACCCAATCGATCACCACATCGAATGTGCCACTGGTTCTTAACATACTAACGGCTACCAATATGCACACCAGGTAAGGAATGATGCGGATGGCGGTGTCGAAACCGTTCCTGGCGCCTTCAATAAAAGCATCGTATACATTGACTTTTTTATACACCCCGCCCAGTACGATCAGGAAAAATACCAGCAGGATAAGTCCATTGCTGAGTACAGCGGAGAAAGACTGTATACCTGCTGCCTGCAACGTGGTAACATACCATATCAGCAAGGCTATCAGCACCGAAATACCCAGTACCCATAACAGAATAACGGGTTGCAGCACATTGATCCTTTGTTTGAAAGACACTACCAGCATGGCCGTTACCGTTCCCACAAAAGTTACAATCATACAGGGAATAAAAACATCGGCCGGGTTGCTGGCATGCTGGCTGGCCCGGATGGCGATTACACTGATGGGAATAATATTGAGACCGGCGGCATGCAGGCATAAGAACATGATCTGCGCATCGGAAGCCGTGTCCTTTGAAGGGTTTAGTTCCTGCAGGCTCTCCATGGCCCGAAGCCCGAAAGGCGTAGCGGCATTGTCGAGCCCCAGCAGGTTTGCAGAAAAATTCATAATCATATGTCCCATGGCCGGGTGCTCGCTGGGTACTCCGGGAAAAAGCCTTGAAAAAAAAGGCCCCACTATTTTCGACAGCAGCCTGATACCACCTGCTTTCTCGGCAATGCTCATAAACCCGATGAACAAGGCCAGTATGCCTACCAGTTTCAGGCAAATTTCTACCGCGTCCCAGCAGGTATCGATGATGCCGTTGGCGACCTGCAACTGCAGGCCAATGATCTTATCTCCCCGTTTTTTGTAAACCAGTCCGCCCTGCTTTACACGACTGCTCGAATCCAGGGCTTTTACCAGCGCAGGGTCGGCCGCAGACAGGCTTATTTCCCTCACCTGTACAGAGTCGTCTTTTTTGCCTGTTACCATGGCCGTAAATACCTGCTTTTCGTTGCCGGAAATAAATTTTGCGGCCGCTACCAGAATTGAAACCAGTATAAAAGCACTCCAGATCCTGCTCAGCGCCATAGCGATGGTTTGATTAGGCTTTGAAGATAATGGATTCAGCTGAAACCCGCTGTACGTGTATGGCAGGCCGGTTGCAAACAAAAATGAACAAAGGCTGCGTTGCTTGCTTTTGCATCCGGTAACAAGCGCTCGCTGGCCCATAACCGTGTAAAACCTTATATTTGCGGCTCAAAAACAAGCAGCCTGGCCGGGGCTTTCCCGCAGGTATGTAAAATGCAATATTTAACAGTCAAAATAAATAAAGATGGGATTACAGGCGGGTATTGTAGGATTGCCGAATGTGGGAAAATCAACGCTGTTTAACGCGGTAAGCACCAGCGCAAAAGCACAGGCCAGCAATTATCGTTTCTGCACCATTGAGCCCAATACGGGCCTGGTAAACGTGCCGGACGAACGGATAGACAAACTGGCGGAGCTGGTAAAACCCAACCGCACCGTGCCTACACAAATTGAGATCGTAGACATCGCCGGCCTCGTGCGCGGCGCCAGCAAGGGTGAAGGCCTGGGTAATAAATTCCTGGCCAATATAAGGGAGGTGGATGCGATTGTGCACGTAGTGCGTTGTTTTGAAGATGAAAATATTTTGCGGGACGAAGGCGCCATCAATCCCGTAGGCGATAAAGAGATCATCGATACGGAACTGCAGCTGAAAGACCTGGAAAGTGTTGATAAGAAATTATCCAAAACAGAAAAATTACTGAAGACGGCCGATGCGAAATTAAAGGCTGAATACGAGGTGCTGAAACGTTGCAAGGAACACCTGAACAATGGCCGTAACATCCGCGAACTAAGCCTCGACAAAGAAGAGAAAACGGCCGTGGCCGACCTGCTGTTGCTGACCGACAAACCCGTGTTGTATGTTGCCAACGTAGACGAAGCGTCTATGCATACCGGTAATAGATATTCAGACGCTTTAAAAGCAGCCGTAGCCGGAGAAAATGCCGAAGTAATTGTAATGAACAATTCTATTGAAGCGCAGATCGCTGAAATGGACAACCAGGACGACCGGCAATTGTTCATGGACGAATATAAGATGACCGAACCCGCGCTGAATAAACTGATCCGATCGGCTTATAAACTATTATCGCTCTATACTTATTTTACCGCCGGTGTGCAGGAAGTAAGGGCCTGGACCATCCACCAGGGATGGAAAGCCCCGCAGGCGGCCAGTGTTATACATACTGATTTTGAAAAAGGGTTTATCAAAGCGGAAGTAATTGGCTACAACGATTTTGTACAATACGGCTCCGAATCCGCTGCCCGCGAAGTAGGTAAATTACGCATAGAAGGAAAAGAATACATTGTAAAGGACGGGGATGTAATGCATTTCCGGTTCAACGTGTAAGAACGTGTACAATTTTAGTGTTACGTTTTAAGTCTACATGCGCAATGGACTTTCACGGGCCGGCCTACCCGCCCCTGAAAACTTATTACGCTATTGAGGTAATAACACCTGGTCAATTTTGTGCAGTACCCCATTGGTTGCATTCTGATCGCTCTTGCCGGTAGAAGGTGTTGGGTCGAGCAGCAGATTGGAAGCGCTAGCATTAGCAGCTCCTTTTACCCTGGCGGCAATTACACCCGGGCCCGCAAAACTTGCCTGGATGCTCAGGCCCGGATAAGGAAGCGGCGGCCCGCCGATAATAGTATAAAAAGTAGTGGCGGTAGCAGGCAAATTAACCGTGAATGCCCTGGTTGCCAGTATATGGTAACCAACAATGCCCTGTGCCAGTGTGGGTGTAATAGCCGTATACAAAGCAGGATTGCTGAATACAGCAGGCGTTGCCGCCAGTGCAGCGGCGGTTAACAAAGCATTAGCGGGCGGTAAACCCTGCGCAATTAGGCCCTGTGCTATCAGGCCTGTAATGGTGGCCCGCATGGCCGAATCGGTGGGTACAAAAACAGTGAGGTTGGCACCGATATTATCAAGCGCGCCCTGCAGGGAAGTTGCATCGGTAACCGCTTTACCACTGTCGGCCCGCAATACGGCGGCTTTATAATAAGTCATATCAGGATCTGTACTGATGCGGCCCCATAAACTGGCGCTGGGCGGCACTACCACTGCCGGCACATGATGAATGATGCCATTGGTACTTGCTGCATCGGCTGCTGAAAGCGGTATATTGTTAACCCATACAAGGCTGCCCCGTTTACTGGGGAAAGTAGTGAGGCGTAACAATGAACTGAGTGTAGGCGCCGGGTTATAAATAGTTGGGTACTGCAGGTTGGGAAAGCTGGTGGGGAAGCTGCTGGTGGTGAGCACCTGCGGAACAATATTATAACTAACAATGGCTACTGCATTGGCAACAGGAATATTGGCAGCAATGAAGCCGGCAAATACCGCGTCGGGCGATCCCAGCGGTACCATATTACCGGAAAGGGCATTTATAAAAACGCGCATGGCATTGTTATCCGGTACAAACATGGTGAACCGTAAACTGGAATCGGTGATGGTTGCCGGTGTGGCAGTTAATATGCCAGAGCGCTGTACCAGTTTATAATAAAGACTGTCGCCGGCGGAAGCGGCCAGCGTTTTAGCAAGCGTATTACCCGCGGCAGTGGCCGGTATGGGCAGGGGTACCGGATCGATATATAATTTATTACAGGAAACCATGGGCAGTATCAGCAAGAGAACGATTGCCAGCCCGCTTATTATTTTATTGAGGATAGTCATATATGCGTTTTTAAAGAGGTTAACGGTTGAGCGGTTGCCCGGTACAGTTAGAAAACATTATAGGAGAACGACACATAATACAAGCCGCCTACTATGGAATTGCCGATGCCGTTTATATAATATTGATTCAGCAGGTTGTTGGCGCCTATTTTAACGGCTGTTTTGGAATGCGGGATCTTATAACTGACCTGTGCATCCAATGTACGGGTGGCCGGTATATTGCCGGCGCCAAAATCACCATCATAATAAAATGAATCCTGCCAGCGCCAGGTAACGTTAAAGCCAATTCGTTTGCCGGTGCCAAAGCCCGTATTGGCAAAGCTGATATTGGTTCTGTATTTGGGTGTGCTGAACGAAGACCGGAAACCGCCATCGTCTTTCAGATCATCTGAAGACAGGTTACCGCTGATCACAAAGCCCAGTGGCAGCCGGTAGTCTACAGACAGGCCGAAGCCATAGGTCTTTACCTTGCTGGTGGTGTTGGTGGGTACCGAAAAGATACGGCCCACATTACTGGCGGGAATATTATTGGCCAGTGCCGTCACCACATCCTGTACATTGCCGCTGGTAGGCTGAATCACCAGGGTACGGTAAATAAAATCATTGTATTCACCGTAATAAGCATAGGCATCCACCAGTAATTTATCTTTTACCACCAGTCCTTTGTAACCCACTTCAAAGGTGGTAACCGATTCAGGTTTTGAATCGGGGTAGGCATAGGGGGTAGTGTTTACCGTGGTGGGATTGGTATTGCTCAGTTCATATGTGGTGTTCCGGAGGTTATAATAATCGAGGAAGCTTTTATTGCCGCCGATCAGCTGGGTATTGGATCCGATGTTCAGGTTGATCCATTGTTGTTGCGTACTCGGAAAGCGGTAGGCCGTTTGGTAACTCACCCTGAAATTATTGTTTTCCGCTACTTTTATAACCAGGGTAACCCGGGGCGTAAACTTGCCTTTGAAATTCTGGTTTTTGTCGTACCGCCCGCTCACAGACAGTTTCAGTACATCGTCGAAGAGGCTGCGGGATGCCTGTGCATAGGCACCAAATTCATTGATGCCGATTTTGCCGGTGCTGTCTGCAAACAAAGTGCCCTCGCTGTTTAATACATACCGCTTGTAGTTGCCACCGATAATGATATCCGCCACGCTTTTCGTGTAGGGGGTCAGGTTAGCCTGCCCTTCAATCATGTACAGGTTGGTTTTGTCAAGGAACAGGCCACCGCCTTTTGAGATGGGTACGGTCCTCACCTGGTTAAGGAGGGTATTGAACTGATCACTGCCGGGTGCCGGCCGGCCAATATCGGCTACGGCGCGTGCCTGCTGCTGCGCGCTGAAATCGGTGGCGCCGGTTAAGCGGGCGCCCACATAAGCCTGTGCGTATTGTGCGTACCAGCCGTTGCTGCCACCGCTGGGTTTCCAGGCTTCGTTCAGCAAACGCGTTGTTACGGTGGCGTTATAACTGTCGCCTGCATCTTCCTGCGTGGTATAGGCCCGCAGCATCCAGTTGGGATTATTGAGTTCTATTTTATACTGGCCAATTTTTAAATTCTTAAGGCTATACCGTTCGCTGCCGGTATAAATGGTATTACCGGTGCCCCATTGTCCCGCCAAGATGGCCTCGGTGCTGGAAGATAGTTTATAATGCAGGGCGCCGGTTAATTTATAGTTCAAGGTATTCTGGTTAACCACTTCATTCTCATTATAACCGGTGCGCGATACGTTCATGGGCTTGCCGCCGTTCAGGGTATCCAGGAAGCCTTTCAGGAAAGGTGCGGCGGATGCCAGCCCCGGAAATACATTCGACCGGACGTCGATCGTGGTCTCATCGCCATATACATTCACACCGTCGTAATTAGGGTCGGTAGCCCTGTCGCCGTCAATGATCTTGCCAACGGTACCGGTGCGCGAATAATCGCGTTTATCATAGCCCAGCCAGTCTTTGGCGGCTACCAGTTCCATGCCTATTTTGAAGGCGAACTTCTCCGACACTTTTTGTGCCCAGCGCATCGACCAGTTATGATAAGGTGAAAGCGATCTGAAACGGCTGTCCGTATTCATCATGCCTTCTTTTACCTCAAAAGACAAACCCTGGTATTTAAAAGGATTCTTGCTGTTGATCAGGATGGTGCCATTCATGCCGCCGGGGCCGTACAACGCGGAAGAAGCACCCGGCAATAATTCAATATTATCAACATCCAGCTGGGTCAGGCCTATAACGCCGCCTACAGAAAAATTAAGGCCCGGCGCCTGGTTATCCATGCCATCTACCAATTGATTAAGCCGGGTATTACCGCTGGCATTAAAACCGCGGGTGCTGGGTGTTTTGAAAGTGAGTGAAGAAGTGGTAATATCCACCCCTTTCAAATTAGCCAGTACATCATAGTACGACGCAGACGGCGCATTACGGATATTGGCGGCGCTTACCCTTTCAATAGATACCGGCGATTCCAGTATGCGCTGCGGCACCCTGCTGGCAGAAATAACCACTTCCGTACCCAGTGAAGAAGCAGGCACAAAATCTACCTGCAAGGGAACAGCAGCGCTTGATACTTCTGTTTCAAAACTGGCAAAGCCGATAGAGGAAACCACCAGCGTAAACGGAAGTTTCTGCGAAGTGGTTAATTTAAAATCTCCCTTTTCATTGGTGAAAGTTCCGGCTGAAGTATTTTTAATGGTCACAGATACCGCCGGAACGGCTTCTTTGCTGACACTGTTTCTTATATTGCCTGTAATGGTAACGGTTTGGGCAGCCGCGGCAAAAGACAGCAATGAGGCGATCAGCAAAAGATAAGCAGGATGATGGTTTCTTTTCATATATGGCTTTTTAGAAAGGCGTTTACAGGGCAAAGTACCGATTTGTGCTGTTTCCCCGCAAAAAAAATTTTTTACACAAATGCACATACGCTGTTGATATTTTGTAAGCTGCAATGGGCAGGCGGCACGTAATTTCGGTGCATGGCAATTTTTAATTTTCCGCAACAGACGAAATTCTACAGTGGCAAGGTAAGAGATGTGTATACCATACAAGATCGGCTGCTGGTAATGGTGGCATCCAACCGTATCTCTGCATTCGATGTGATATTGCCGCGCCCCATACCTTTTAAAGGACAGGTATTAAATCAAATAGCTGCTTATATGCTGCACGCCACTGCCGGCATTTGCCCCAACTGGCTGCTGGAGTCGCCGGCGCCGCATGTTTCCATCGGCAATAAATGCATCCCTTTTAAAATAGAAATGGTGGTAAGGGGAAACCTGACCGGCCATGCCTGGAGAACCTATAGCAAGGGTGAAAGGGCTTTGTGCGGTGTGGCCATGCCGGCAGGCATGAAAGAAAATGATTTCTTTCCCTATCCTATTATAACGCCTTCCACCAAAGCCGACGAAGGGCACGATGAAGACATCAGCCAGCAGGAGATCATTGCCAAAGGCCTGGCGACAGCAGCCGACTGGGAAGTACTGCAGCAATACAGCCTTGCACTGTTTGAAAAAGGAAAACAAATAGCGGCTGAAAGAGGCCTGATACTGGTGGATACCAAATATGAATTCGGGAAAATAGCTGATACCATTTACCTGATGGATGAGATACACACACCAGATTCCTCCCGCTATTTCTATGCAGACGGTTTTGAAGCAAGACAGGCAAAAGGGGAAAGACAACAGCAGCTCAGCAAGGAGTTTGTACGCGAATGGCTGATCGCCCATGATTTTATGGGCAAAGAAGGGCAGACGGTTCCGGTGATGACAGATGAATGGATCGATACCATCAGCAAGCGGTACATTGAATTATACGAAAAAGTAATTGGTAAACCCTTTGTGCCGCAACCGATGGAGGATGCTGCCACCTACGAAGCGGTGGTTGCATCGCTGAACAGTTTATTATAGTGCCCCGCTTACGCCGGGAGGAGCCTGTTTGAACCGCTGTTGACAGGCGTATGAAAATAACCATCCTATTGAGATCGGTTGCAGACACATTACATCCGCTTGCGATGCAGGATTGTTTAAGTTCCTCCTACTTGCTCCGATTACATTCAAAGGGATAACACCCGTGCACAAAAAAAGTGCACTCCTTTTCAGAAGTGCACTGTATCTCCATCTCCATCTCTGTCTTCACGAAGCGTGTAAAAGCTATAGCATCTTATTGTTTCATCATCTTCTCGCGTGTTACGGTGTTGCCGCTTTGCAATTCGAACAGGTACATGCCTTTGGCCTGGTTACCAAGACCGTCTACCGTAAAATTATTCTGCCCCTGCGTCAGCTGCACATTTTTACTGAATACCACCTGGCCGTCTGCATTTATCATGCGGATGGTGGCAGCCTGGTTTTTATCAGCCGGTGCCTGTACCTGTAATGAAGACACGAAGGGATTGGGCCAGGTTGACAGCGTTTTGCCGCTGGCACCTGCAAAAACCGCTGTTTTTGTTTCACTGTATTTTGCATCCCCATTTAGATCCACTTCCTTCAACCGATAGTAATTGGTTCCGCTCAGGGGAGCCTGGTCTGTATAGGTATAATCCTGTACGGCGGCGCCGGTATTGGTTGCATTTACCTGGGCGATGCTTTTCCAATGTGTTCCATCAGCCGAACGCTCCAGCCCGTAATAGTCAAAATTCAGTTGTGCGGTTCCGGACCAGTTCAGTACTACGTCCTGGTTCTCCTTTTGTGCGGCAAAACTGATAATGTTTACCGGTAGAAGGGTGGAGAAAGACGATAGGGAAATATCATCTATCGCAAGGTCATTACCAAAGCCGCCCAGTGCGTTGTTCTGTAAAAACAAATCGCCGGTTGTGGTCAGTGCAAGAAAAGAATACACATACTGATGCCAGTTATTGTCTTTTACCAATGAGCCGGTGCTGATGGAACCGAGGCTTAACCCGGTGCTGGTATCGGCCAGTCCGGCCAGTATCATCGGCTGCAAAGGCGAAGAAGGTGATAGGTTGGCGGTCCAGAAAGAAAGCATATAAATATGGCCGGGAATAAGGCCGGTTACCCGTTGCTTGTAAAACACATTGGGTGCATAGGATGCATTTACCATCATAAAATAACCACCTGGCAAACCGGTATGGTCGGTCAGTGTACTGTTGCCCCAACCGCCCTGTGAGTTTTGTGTCAGTGAGTAATAACCATCGGGTGTGGTGTTTTTAGAAATATCGCTGTAAAAATGGAAATCGGTGAAACCTGTCAGCGGGGCGCCGCGTGTATTGGGTGCGCCGGAACCAAAATTAGTGATCAGGGTGGATGCGCCCGCAACAACAGACATAGCTGTGGGTGAAATGATTCCGTTGGTGAACAGTACATGTGCTACCTGGCCGGCGGCGACTACTACTGTTACCGTATTATTGGCGACGTTTACGTTACTACCACTGCTAGGATCATACACATCTAATTTCTGCAGGTTCCAACCGGCTGTATTGGCTTCTGTAATGGTATAAGTACCTGCTGCAACGGGAATCATGATCGCGTTGTCGTTCTGGGTAGTCTGCACACGCTCGTCGTCTATCCAGCTGCCCGAGCCATCGCCTACCCTTGTATAAATGGTAGACTGGTTGCTGAAAGAGCTTTGTTGTGCGGCCGTAAAGCCTTTGATTAGCCAAACCTGGTTGGCATCGCCAGTGGTCAATACATAGTGCAGTCCGGTTTGGGGTTCTTCCACCCAGGTGAGCAATGTAGAGCCGCTGTTCCTGTATACGGCATCCATGCCTGCCAGGTCTTTTGAAATGGCATAAACAACGCCATTGTCATCGATGGTTACATCGGCGGCCAGGCTGGCAATGCCCAGGGCCTTTGCATAATACAGCAGTCCGCCGCCTGCTGCATTTATTTTGGTAACACAGCTAACAGCATCGATCAGCACAATATCATTGTTGGTCGTGTTGATGTCTAGCCGGGTAAACTTACTGCCGGAAAAGTCCAGGGGTGTGATATCTGACCATGTGTTATTGTTATTGCTGAAATCGCCTGTATATTTCCATACATGGCCGGCATCGTCAACAACTGCAACAAACCCGGTGCCGTCGGCAATACTGCCATTGCAGGCGATATCCACCGCTTTAATATTGTTGCTGCCATGATCAAGTATTTTTGTGTAATTGCTTCCATCGTACACGAAAGCATCTCCATTGGTATTGACCATTACAAAATGGCCCAGGTCTGCGCCGTCTATGGAGGAGCCCTGTTGTCCGTTAAGCATATTCCAGGTGGTACTGTTGGCTGCGCGATGGTAGACATTACCATTGGCTCCTTTGGTGGCACCCGCCACTATCCAAAGTTCGCCCCCACCGGTGCCGTGGCCGGCGCCAATATCGGTCGGTTCAATATTGAGCTGCTGATCTTCCAGGTTAAAGCTGGGTACCTGGGTGCTGCCACCTGATACAGAAAAATTAAATGACTGATGAATGTCCTCGCTGATGGCTTTGGCATGTACATACAAATAACCGGTTTGCGCATACGATTTTTGTAAGCCGGCGATTAGGAGTAAAACTAAACTGCCTGTAAGAGTAAAGAGGCGGCTACCGCAAATAGCCTTGTTGCGTAAAATTGATTTCATTTTGGGGTACAGATTTAAATGTCTTTCTAAATAAGATTGAATACGTGATTGCGGTAATTCTGCGGATATAAGATGGAATTCAGAGGAGGATTTGCGGGATAAGGATGACAGTATTAATACTGTTTGATAGTGTAAAAGTACCTTCAAAATGCTTCCCTGTTAAACTTTTGGACGCGTATTAGACGAAAGAACGGAAGATAGCGCCCAATGGATTTTTTGTTTCGATAACCGGGTGCGTATGGCCGTTTTTCCGCAGCGGTTGGCAAAAAAAAGTGCACTCCTTTTCAGAAGTGCACTGCAAATGATACTTGGTGAGGGTACGTCTATGGAAGGCGATGATTATTGTTTCATAATTTTTTCGCGGGTAATGCCGTTGTCTTTCTGCAGTTCAAAGAAATACATTCCTTTGGCAGTATTTCCCAGTCCGTCGATGGTAAAGCTGTTCTGTCCCTGTGCCAGTTGCACATCTTTGGTATAGATAACCTGTCCGCCGGCATTCACAATGCGCAGGGTTGCTTTTTCATTCTTTACTGCCGGGGTCTGCACCTGTATATACGATACAAAGGGGTTGGGCGTTACCGTTACTTTTGATACCTGTTTGCTGTTTACGGAAACAGTGGCCGAATAATGAATATTGCCGTTCATGTCCATTTCCTTGATCCGGTAGTAAATAACAGCCGCTGCTATTGCTGAAATATTATCGGTAGCCTGGTATGCATAATTGCCATTTCCTTTGGATACTGCTGAACCGATGGTAGTAAACAGTTTGTTGTCTGTGCTTCTTTCCACCACATATTTATTTACATTCAGTTCGTTGCTGGTGTTCCAATGCAGGGTAACATCGGTTCCGCTAACGTCTGCGGTCAGGGTAAGCTGTTTAACAGATAACAGGGTGTTATTGCTGAAACCAAAATCTATGTTATAGTTGTTTTCAAAACTGCTGTTGGCTGCAGTAGAACCACCCGGGTTAATGATGTATTCGGCCATGGTTACATTATAGGTACCGTCATTGTCAATCTCATCAGCATCTGTGTGCGCCGCTGTTAAAAGCAGGCCGTTTAACGGTGTTTGCGCGCCATTGATTTCAACTTTGTACTCAAAACCGGGCAGTATGCCTGAATTAGTGGGGCTAACGCCAATCCATGCGGCAGGGCGACGGGTGTCGTTTACAATGCTGTTGTCAAAATAATAGTTACCGTCAGCATCGGTGATCGTGTTCCAGATCTGGTCGTCGCCGGTATTGTACTGGCCGTCATCGCCGGGACTTCTCAAAGCAACTTTCACATTGCCGATTCCGGGCTCATCAGCGTCCTGCCTGCCGTTACCGTTCAGGTCGTTCCATACACGGTTGCCAATTTCTACTGCCTGCGCGTCCAGTAAGATTTCCAGGTCGCCCAGTGCTGCCGCTTTACCCATGTTGGTGGGGTCGTTGCTGGCAGATATAATCAGTGCCATCCTGCCCGCCATATTACCGGCATTGCTGCCCTGGTTATAATTTTTTAGCAACCCATTGGTATAAGACTGCGACATGGGGTCGATGGCAGTTGTCATCACTTCATTGTAACCCGGTAACAGCGCCAGGCCACCGTTTGTCTTTAAGTAGTGACTGGTATTGGTGCTTCCTGCAAAAGCAGCAGGCACATTGGTATTACTGAAATTCTGGTTGTAATAATAGTAACCACCGCCGGGGCCGTAGCTTCCGCCCCAGGGCGTACCCAGCAGGGCAAGAAAGGAACCCAGCGACAGCGGATTGTTATCCGTTACACCCGGTGTGGTAGTGGTAACCCCCGATGTAGATACCGATGCACCATTCTCCAGGGTCCAGGTAGTGCCGTTCTTGCCAGCCCGCATCATTTCACCTGAAGACAATACACGGTAGGTTTCGCCAGCAACGTTGCCACTTTCAAACAGGTTGGCATATCCACCCTGGTCGCCGAAACGGTCACGCAGTGCTACTACCATCGAACCATCCACATCAAATTCAATACTGCTGAACATGGGTTGCGGGTAATAAATACCGGTTGCATTACCACCGGTTAAGGCGCCTAGCAGGTCATTGCGCAAAGGACCACCCAGCGATATATCACCGTTGTTCTGCCAGGCACTCCAGTAATTGTTACGGTTGGCATAACGGTAATCACTATTTGTATATCCGCGGCGGTGCGTTAAAGGAAAACGCATCACTTCTCTCCAGGTGCTTGTTTTAATATCAAACTCGTATACAACACCGGTCAGGGTTGTATTATCAGATGTATTGGGCGCATTGTTGGTCTCTTTTGCTGCTACACCGCCGATGTACATTTTGCCATCGTGCGATTTCAGTGCCATGGGGTGAAACTGTGTTCCGGAAATATTCGGGTTGGGTATATCCCAGGAGCCGGTTACATCGGCGCTGCTGAAAGAAGATTTCAGCGGGTTGCCGATATTGATACAATGTAATTTTTTCTGGAACATATTCACCAGGTACAGGTCACGACCATTGTCGGCCAGTTCCAGGCCACCAATTCCTCTTTTACCTACTTCGGCAAATACACCCTGGTCTGTGTTAACAGCACTGGCCAGGCTGGGCAATACGTTCACCCTGGGGTCTGTTCCTACATTAAGGCCCAGTGCATTTACATCCAGCAACAAGGTGGGCGTTGCGGGTGTACCGTCTAAAGCAATCTGGCTCTGGTAGATGGCACCAATGCCACCCGGGCCAAAACCCGCATGCCTTTTCAGGTAAGCCGCCATCAGCAGGGTACGCGATTCGCGCTGCCAGGCAAGGCCAAACACAGAACCTGTGTACTTGTTCTTGCTTCTGCGGGTAGTGCCGCCGGTTGCGCTTAAATCATAAGGAAATACATAGAGATTGTCATTGTCGCCAGCCGTGCCTGCACCGCTCGACAATGGATTACCATTGGTGGCTGCCGTGGTAGCAACATAAGGATTGGCGTTGTTGGACAACAATTTTTTAGTGGCAATGGCATAATTGATACCTGTTGCGGCTGAACCCGCGGTAACAAACTGCACATTGGATCGGACTGCAGCGCCTCTTTTTGAAGGATAATCGCCAACTGTTGCCGTAAACTGGAGCCTGATGGCCGTACCGGCAGGCGCCTGTGATGTATTGAATGTATAGTTACCAGCAGCATTTGTGGTCACCGTGGCAATCAGCGTGTTGGACGCATTATAGGCGTTCACCACCACACCAAAAAGGCCTGGCTCTGTAGGATTCGTTGCATCCTGCACACCGTTGGCATTCATATCGCGGAACACGGTACCGGATATCTGCGCACCCGCTTTCTGACAGAATAGCGCAGCCATTGAAAGAAGGGCAATTTGTAAAGAGTAAAATTTTAATTTCATAAGGGTACGTTTGCGTTTAATTCGTGACAGTAATTATACCGTCGCTGATGCAAAACTACTATCCTATATGAGAGTTGCTAAGCCTTGCTAAGTGTATTAGACGAAGCCACCCCTATTTTCGATAAGTGGATTATGTAGACGATGTAAGGGCCATTTATGTAGACGACTGTTAAAAGATCATTATTTTTACTTAAATGGCTGACTTTCAAATAAATGTAATTTGTTAAACCTCTTTTTTTACTTGATTTTATTCAAACTGCGGTTGAAAATCCACTTGCTTTTTAACCAGTATGGGAAGGCGTACAATCGAATTAGGATGATATTGAAGCCTTGTTTTTCAGGCTAACAGCAGCGACCGTAATTTCATCATTTTACAGGATCGCCCTGTAAAACCGGTATCAATATTTAATAGAAAACCCTTAGTTGGAGCAGGCGGGAAAAACGGCCATTTTTAAGGCGGAAGGCATTATTTTGAACAGTAAATTCCGCAACGGCGGAGCAGGATTATGGTTTTGTCTCATCTTTTATAAAAGGATTGCCGTAGGCAGGACTGCGGCATACGGTAGTATCAGACAAGGACAGTAAAAAAGAAACGAGGTCTTTTTTTTCCTGTTTGCTCAGAATAAAACCAGTTATCAGCGGGCTCTTGAAAGGATTTAAACGGCCGTCACCCCTGTTGGGAGTGCCTGATATAGGTCTGCCCCCGGCTGCATACAAGTCTATCACCGCCGATAGGTCGGGCGCTGTTCCGTCGTGCAGGTAAGGCGCCGTAAATGCCAGGTTTCGCAGGGATGCGATCCTGAATTTGCCCATATCGGCGGCCCGTCTGGTATAGGTATATAGCCCCTGGTCGCTTACAGGGTAGGCGCCGCTGTCGTTAATATTGTACAGTCCAGTATTCTGGTAATAATCTGCCTGTCCATATTTGTCTTTGACTACCGGTATAGAGAAATTGATACCGCCATGGCAGGCGCTGCAATGCAAGCGATCAGAGAAAAATAGCCTCCCTCCGTTTAACTGTCCGGCGGTCAGAGCGGTGCTGTCTTTGCGATAGCGGTACCTGTCGTAAGGGCTGTTGAAAGACAGAATGGTTTTTATAAAGCTGGAAATACAGGCTTGTATATTTTTTGTACAGAACGGCTCCCGGTCCCCGGGAAAGAGGCGCCGCAGGGAGTTATAATAGAAGCTGTCCTTTTTTAAGCGTTCCAGGATGCTGCTTTCATGACCGGCCCAGCCCAGTTCAACGGGTTGCTGGTGAAACAGGGGATTATTTATTTGCTGTTCGGGAAAATGCAGGGTAGAATCGGCCGCGGTCAGGTATTTATCAAAAACGATATTGATCAGCGCTGGTGCGTTGTGCTGCACCTGGTCGCCCAGCGAGCCGGTAGAACGCCGGTAGCCGTCTGTAAAAGAAAAAGCAGGGTCGTGGCAACTGGAACAGGATTTTGACTGGTTTAAAGACATGCGCCGGTCGTAAAAAAAATAACGGCCAAGCCTGGCTTTATCCATGGAGAATGGATTGCCGGATGACAAATAAACACTGTCCTTGATATAAGCAGGCACCAATTGACGAAAGCTGGCAACAGGTCCATCGTTATTCGCGTTTTCGCAGCTGCCTGCCAGTAAGGCCAGCAATGAAACAATTGTTACCAGCAAAAAAACACCAACACTTGTCTTTTTTTTTATTACCATCTATATGCCTGAAATTTTAAGGTTACAAACAACCAGTTGCTTATATTAGCGCTGCTAAACACAAATGTAGTGTTCATTCGTTGTTCATCGCAACGAATCAGTTTCTTACATTCTGGGTTCGTTACTTATCATTTGCAACTTGTCAGCATCATGAAAATTATTTTCCGGCTTGTTATCCTGCTCTATGTACTTCCGGTACAGGCACAAAAGAGTTATCTTTTTATTGGCACTTATACCAGTGGTAAAAGCGAAGGTATTTACGTGTACGATTTTAACAGTACAAGTGGTGACGCTACTTACAAAAGCAAGATCAAAGCGCCCAATCCATCGTATGTTACCATCGCTCCCGACCAGCACCATGTGTATGCCGCTTTTGAAAAAGATAGTAAAAATGGGGGTGGTGAAATCGGATCCTACCAGTTTGATAAAAAATCAGGGGAACTCAGTTTTATCAACGAGCAGGCTTCAAAGGGCGACAATCCCTGTTTTGTGACCACTGATAAAACCGGGAAATGGGTAGCCGCCGCGAATTACAGCGGGGGCAACCTGGCTGTTTTTCCGGTAAAACCAGGTGGTGGACTGGATGCCGCCAGCACGCTGATACAAGACAGCGGAAGCAGTACCAATAAGGATCGTCAGGAGAAAGCCCATGTGCACAGTACTTTCTTTTCAAAAGACAACCGGTACCTGCTGGTATGCGATCTGGGCACCGATAAAATCATGATCTATTCCTTCAATCAGAAAACAGGTAAGCTGGCGCCGGCGCCGCAGCGTTTTGTAAAGACGGTTGGTGGCTCCGGCCCGCGTCATATTATTTTCAGCCCCAACGATAAATATGTGTACCTGATACAGGAGCTTACCGGCGTTGTAGTGGCCTACCGGTATAACAACGGCCGGCTCACCGCTATCCAGCAAATCAGTGCCGCCCAGCCGGGGTTTAAAGGTTTTATGGGCAGTGCAGATATCCACGTTTCAGAAGATGGAAAATTCCTGTATTGCAGCAACCGGGGCGATGCCAATACCATTACCGTTTTTAAAATAAATGCCGCTACCGGTAAACTAACGGTGGCTGGTTACCAGTCTACCCTGGGTAAAGGGCCTCGTAATTTCAGCATCGATCCTACCGGCAATTTTTTACTGGTGGCCAACCAGAACACAGACAATATCATCATCTTTAAACGCAATAAAACAACCGGCCTGCTAACGGATACTGGTAAGAAGATTGACGTGGGCAACCCGGTTTGCCTGAAATGGAGCGCGGAGTAATTGGTTGGTTGACCAGTTGCTTGGTTTGTTTGATTGGAAGTAAGCCCCAAAAGAGGCGATGCCTGTCGGCACCGGTTGCGGCCGGGTAATGGCCGTTGACGCTTGCCCGATGGTTTCGCCGGCCAGCATGCTTATTCTTCCCTGTTTATTTCATTCAGCCTGGGTCGCAGGCGGTGTTTAGATTTATTGAATACCATCATTCCTTTATCAGTGCCCTTGCGAAGGGCCGCCTGCTCTTCCGCCGGCAGGTTGTACACCCACTGGCATTCCTTGCTGCAGCAGCCATCATATTTTTGCACACAGGCTTCGCATTGTATAAAAAGCAGGTGGCATCCATCATTTTTACAATTGGTATGTGTATCGGCGGGTACTGCGCATTGGTGACATTTGGCAATAACATCATCGGTTATCCGCTCTCCCAGCCTGTCGTCGAACACAAAATTTTTGCCGATGAATTTACTCTCCAGCTGCGCTTCCTTTGCCTGCTTGGCGTAGTTGATGATGCCTCCTTCCAGGTGAAAAACATTTTTGAACCCGTTGTGCAGCATATAGGCACTGGCTTTCTCGCAACGGATGCCGCCGGTACAATACATGATGATGTTTTTTTCCTTCTCCTCTTTCAGCATATCAACGGCCATCGGCAATTGCTCCCGGAACGTATCGCTGGGCACTTCCAGCGCGTTGGCAAAATGCCCTACCTCGTATTCATAGTGGTTGCGCATGTCTACCACAATGGTATTTTCATCCTGCAGCAATTGATTCATCTGTGCGGCGTTCACATATTTGCCTTTTTTCTCCATACTAAAACTGCTGTCTTCTATCCCGTCTGCTACAATTTTGTCGCGCACTTTTATTTTTAATACCCAGAAGGATTTGCCATCATCGTCTACCGCCATGTTAAGCCGGATGTCTTTGAGCGGTTCAATAGAGTAAAGAAAAGCTTTCAGCATTTCAAAATTACCCTGCGGAACACTCAGCTGTGCATTGATGCCTTCATGGGCAATATAAATGCGGCCAAATACTTTTATTTTTTCCAGGATCTTATACAGCTCGTCGCGAAAGACTTTTGGATCTGCAATCGGGAAATAATGGTAAAAAGAAATCGTAGTGCGGGGTTCCGCTTCCTGGTACAAACGTTCTTTAAGCTCTTTTTGCGAGACGCGGTTGTGTAATACTCCCATAGTTGTTGAAATTTTAAGGACACTTGCGTTGTGAACAAAATTTCCTGATACTGACAAAGGTAAAAAATAGGCAGGAATTGGTCAAGTAACCCAGCCCGTCTTAGCAAGAACAGCGGGTTGTTTTAAGGTTTAGTTATGTTAAAGAAGCCTTCATGGCGGTTTTTTTCGAAGTTAGAATGTCATTTTGGCGGCGCGGCTACGCAACAGACTGGTGAAGCATCGTACCGTTGAGCTTTTTATAAACCATCGAACGCTGAACTGGTTTTATAAGTGAATGCTCCCGCCAAACAATCCCCCAAAACCTACCCGTACGCCCACCTGCCCGGTTTTGCCATTCAGGTAAGAAGCAATTACATCAACCCTGAACAGTTTAAAAATATTTTCCAGTCCGGCGAAGGCTTCCACATAATTATTTTGTGTATTCACATAAAAGGCGTTGGAGCCGGCGACCAGCTGCCAGTTCAGCTTGCGAAAGACGGGGATCTTATTGGTGAGCAGTCCATTAAAATGGTGCTCGATATTACCAACCGCATAAAAAGCGGCGATGGTACTATTGGCATAATAAGGTGCCAGCTGAAAGCTGTTCAGGTAGGTGCTGGCATAAAAAACCTGGTTACCGTTAAAGTGCTGGTAATCCTGGATAAAGACTTTTTTACTGTTCAGGAAACCGCCGATGCTGAAATGGTATTTCAGCAGGCCCAGCAGTTTAAAATTTACATCGTCCTGCAAGGCAAATGTCCACTTGTCAAAATTTACATCACTGCCCAGCAGGTTTTCGATGCCCTTGTTGTAGCTAAGTGATAAAAGTGGGTATTTAGACCCCAATGGGCGCTTGCCCTGGGGGTACTGTATATACTGCTGGCCGGGCCTGAACTGCAGATCGATGCCTGCCACCAGCGCCTGGTGCCGGTTAAACTGGGCAGACAATTGTTCAACAGGATAATTGGGGGTAAAAGCCCGTTCGCCGTATTTAAAAAGTGAATAATCGGTTGTATTGTTTAGCGGCAGCCGGTCTTCATATAAAACATGGGCGGTGATGCGCAGGTCGTTGTCGAATCTTTTGTTCCAGGCAATATTGCCAAAATAATTCTCATACAGCTTTATATAATTACGCCGGAACAGCAAGGTATAGGCGGTGTTCAGCAGGGGTGTTATTGGGTTGTCATTATTAAACTGGCTGACCCGTTTACCGCCGGCAAGCGTCCAGGAATGCCTGCTGGACGTGCCGCCCTCGCCTTCTGCCCCGCGGTTAAACACTCTTTTACTGAATACCATCGTGCCCCAGGCATTCAGGTGCGTATTGCTGAAGCCGTAGCGGATATGCGGGGTAAAACTGATCTGTTCTTTCAATGCCGGAAAAGATTTCCGGAACGTAACCTCTGCATTGGCAGCAATACCCTCCACCGTATTGTAATAAAGATTTTTAAGCAGTGGTTCCCAGGTATAGGAAAAAGGATGATCGGTCTGGTAATCTGAACGGGTAAAGCCCTGCCACAGTATCTTCATGGGTGTGATGCGTGCACGGTTTCTACGAAGGGAATCGGTGCGGTGTTTGATAACCAAAGAATCCTGCTGCGACTGAAAAGCACTGTCTTTCAGGTGAAAATTAACGGCTTCTTCAGGGGTCAGCTGCACAGGCCTTACCGAATCCCAGTATTGCAGGGGCTTTTTATTAACACCGGTATCATAGGCCATTACCACGTTGTTGAAATATTTTTTAGAGAACTGCGGGTTGGCGTCGTACTTGTTGTATACATTGATGAAGTTGCCAATGGCATCGAACCCGAATACATTAAAGGTAAAATAGATGGTCTGGTCTTTTGTCTGCCAGATATTATTGCCAATGGGTACATGAATCTGTTTGATGATAAGCGTATCCAGGATCTGCAATTGCGATTCTTTCAGCAACATCAGATCGAGGCTGTGTATGCGCCAGTCGTTTTCCGTGATGTTGATGGTGCCGGAGAACAGGGGTTCATATTTCCTGCGCGGGATGACCTGGATCTGGTTGATTTCCTTGCCGTCTTCAAAAAACGAACCCAGGTATTTATACCGGTAATAGCTAAGCGCTCCGTCGGCAATCGGCGAGATAAAACCACGCGGACTGATCTGCTGTATGGCAAATACATTAACATTGTTGTTGTAAAAATTGGTGAAGGTTGGAAAATTAAACCCGAAACCGTTAGACCCGCTTTCCCGGCCCGACAATACTTCCAGTTTCATTTTGCCCGGTTTTTTGGAAGCCACGCGGGTAAGTGATTCGGACAGGTAAATAATACCACGCCCGGCAGAGTCTACGCCCATTTCTTTTCTATCGGATGGCTCTATTTTTTTGCCCAGTATCTGTTTGGGTACTTTTCGGGTGCGTATCAATGCCTTTATATAGGCTTCGCAGGTAAAGGAATCGAGCGGGGCCGCATAGTCTTTCTTCTTTTTGATCGCTTGGCGGATGATCTCGTAAGCGGGGTCTTCGCCACCCGGTCTTACAATCACTTCTTTCATGGTGGTTTGCTGCAAAAGCAACTGAAAATTCAGTTCGGTAGGGCCCTTTGCAACGGCCACGGCCTTTTCCTGGCGGGTATAGCCAACATGCTGGCAGGTAATGGTGTAATTGCCTGTATCCAGATCAAGGAAATAGTTGCCCTGGTTATTTGCAGTGGTGCCAATGGTGGTACCTTTTACAAAAACAGAGGCATACGGCAGGGGTTCGCCTTTTTCGTCCGTTACGGTACCGCTTACACGGCCTGCCCAGGCCGCTGTGCCGCATAAAAGCAATATCAACAAAATACTGAGCTGGTTCCTCATGGCGCTTGTTCAACGAAGATAAGGGTAAGCAAACAAAGAGAAAAAGAGCGCGGGGCACGCAACCAGGTTATCGCATAGGTTCGCCGGGATATACAATTAGGCAACAAAAGGAAAGTGGCCAGCCCCGCCCTTACAGTTCCCGGCGGCAGTATCCGGTAAAAGCATTTTTATCTCTTTGTTATCCTGGTCCTCGTATTTATACTATTAAGATCAAGTATATCTGGTCTTGCAAAGGGTAACACAAATGATTAGTTTTGGATTCATCCGTTCATCTTAAAATACATATCCTATGAATGCAAAATTACTCCCCCACCGATCTGTGTCCGATTACAATGTATGGCAGTTAGCCGGCAGACTGATCTTATTGGCAGGCATCTTAATGGCATCCACCTATTGTTTCCTGCTCACCGTCGGATCTATCATTAAAACATTTTCTTAATAGCTACCGGTACCTCGTTTTTATTCGGGGTTCTGCCCCGTAAACAGGTGCCTGGTAAAAATAATTCGCATAAAAATGCCCCGGCTTTACCGGGGCTACTCTTATATATTTTTTGCGGTTTATTTTTTAAGGTACATGACTTCTTTAACCAGTTTAACCGTACGTGGAACATCGGGCAGGGCCAGTGCTACCAGGTTGGCGGCATAATGGAGGGGTGCATCTGCTGCGGTAATGCGGCGGATGGGCGCATCCAGGTAATCAAAGCCCTCTTTTTGTATCCTGTAAGCGATTTCTGATGAGATGGAAGCAAAAGGCCATTGCTCTTCTATTATTACCAGGCGGTTTGTTTTTTTAACGCTTTCCAGCACCGTCATCCAGTCCATGGGGCGGATGGTTCTCATATCTATCACTTCTGCGCTGATATTTTCTTTTTCCAGTTCAGCGGCAGCACCCAGGGCCACTTTCATCATTTTATTCCAGGATACGATGGTTACATCGCGGCCGGCTTTTTTAATATCGGCCTTGCCCAACGGTATATAATATTCTTCTTCGGGTACTTCTCCTTTCTCGCCGTACATCACTTCACTTTCCATAAAAATAACAGGGTCCTCTTCGTAGCGGATGGCCTGTTTCAGCAGCCCTTTTGCATCATAAGGATTGCTCGGGGAAATGACCTTGAGGCCTGGTATATTGGCATAATAACTTTCAAATGCGGTAGAGTGTTGCGCACCCAGCTGTCCGGCAGAGCCATTGGGACCCCTGAAAACAATGGGGCAGGATACCTGGCCGCCGCTCATGGCCAGCATTTTAGAGGCCGTGTTCAGGATCTGGTCGAGCGCCAGCACCGCAAAATTCCAGGTCATGTATTCTACTATCGGCCTGAGCCCCTGCTGCGCCGCCCCTACGGCAACGCCCGTAAAGCCAAGCTCGGAAATAGGCGTATCAATAACCCTTTTGGGACCAAATTCATCCAGCATACCCTGCGTAACCTTGTAGGCGCCATTGTATTCGGCTACTTCTTCGCCCATGATAAAAACACGGTCGTCTCTCCTCATCTCTTCGTTCATCGCCTCGCGCAAAGCTTCCCTGAATGCAATTGATCTTGCCATACGATAGTCTTTTTAAAGTGGGGCAAAAATATTGCAAGGCAGGCATACCAGCAAAAGTTTTACCCTCAGCCCCGGCCCTGTTCTAAAGGGCAGGGCGCCCGCGCTCTCTGGCTTATTGATAGCAGGCATTTTTTTATCCTACCATCCCGGCAGCTTTTATGATTCTTGCCATCGGCATCGGCTCACAGATCACAAACCCATTTGTACCAGCTATTTTTGCGGCAAATACCGAAATCCGTTAATTATCTGCGTTCTTTGCAGGCAGGTAAATAAAAAACAAACAGCTTCAGTATGCAGGTTTTCAAATTTGGCGGGGCCAGTGTAAACAGTGTGGAAAGAATAAAGAATGTAGCGGCTATCCTGCGCAGTTATGCCGGGCAGAAAATATTAATAGTGATTTCTGCCATGGGTAAAACCACCAATGCCCTTGAAAAAGTAGCGGAAGCTTTTTTCAGCGGGCAGTCCGACCTGGCTTTGCAATTATTTGAGCAGGTGAAAAACCAGCACCTGACCACGGCCAAATACCTCCTGGTACGCAATTACCTGGCCTGCGAAACACAACTGCGCGATTTTTTTACGGAAGTGGAATGGCTGCTGCATGACAAGCCCGTACGGGAATTTGACTACTATTACGACCAGGTAGTATGTGCCGGTGAGTTGTTGTCGACGGCCATCGTAAGCGCTTTTTTAAACGAGGAAGGTATCTCCAACCGCTGGCTGGATGTAAGAGATACCTTTCGCACCGATGATAATTTCCGCGATGCCAGTATCGATATGGCGTTTACCAGCCGCCGCATAATCGAAAACCTGGTCCCTGTTTTTACGGAATCGGATTTGGTGATTACCCAGGGATTCATTGGCGCCACTGATGAAAATGAAAGTACCACGCTTGGGCGGGAAGGCAGCGACTACACAGCCGCCCTCTTTGCCAATATGCTGGATGCCCATCGCCTCACCATCTGGAAAGATGTAGAGGGTGTAATGAATGCCGATCCCAAACAATTTGCCCACGCGCAGTTATTGACCGAACTGAATTACGATGAAGTGATAGAAATGGCTTACTACGGTGCGCAGGTCATACATCCCAAAACCATTAAACCGCTTCAGAACAAGGATATACCGCTGCAGGTTAAGTGCTTTTTAGATGCAGCCCTACCGGGTACGGTTATTCATAATAAGAATATCGGGCACCTGCCTTCTATTATTGTTGTAAAAGAAAACCAGGTACTGGTACACCTCCATACCCAGGATTTTTCTTTTATCGGCGAGCAGCCCATGAGCCGGTTGTACGACATCTTTGCCGAAATAAAGGTTAAACCCAACCTGATACAGACCGGTGCGGTAAGCCTGGTGGTTTGCCTGGATGATCGGACCGACAAGATAGAAAAACTGGCAGCTGCTGCAGCCGTGCTGTTTGAAGTAATGGTAGAAAAAGGGCTGACGCTTTTAACCATCCGCCATTACAAAGAAGCCCTGCTGCAAGAAATGACAGCCGGCAAAGAAGTGGTATTGCGTCAGCAGAACGAAGAAACAGTTCAGTTGCTGATGAAAGGCTCAATGGAACGCTGATTGGAAGGGAGATGAGTACGATTATTAACCTAGTGTGATGAATATTAAGTTAAGTTAGTATATTTGTTGAAAAGTTATTGATGG
>CAXTMV010000029.1:0-32391 GCA_964245425.1 uncultured Flavihumibacter sp.
AGCTGGAAGAACGGGACACGTATGGCAAGGCGTTTTTACAGGTGATGAATCTGTGGGAAGTTGATCAGCAGGTAAAGAAATTTACGCTGGCAAAAAGGTTTGCAAAAATAGCGGCAGACCTGCTGGGTGTGGCAAATGTGCGGCTGTACCACGATCAGGCTTTGTACAAGGAACCGGGCGGCGGTTTTACGCCCTGGCACCAGGATCAGTATTACTGGCCATTGAATACAAATAATACAGTTACCATGTGGATGCCGCTGATGGATATCAATGAAGAAATGGGGATGCTGACATTTGCGTCGGGTTCGCACAAAGAAGGTTTTGTGGGGAACCTGGCGATTTCAGACGAATCGGAAGCCCTGCTGGAAAAACATATCCGCGATAAAGCATTTACCATTACGCGCGCCAGCCAGATGCAGGCCGGCGATGCCACCTGGCATTATGGATGGACGCTGCACAATGCACCAGGCAATGCATCCGCTGTTACAAGGGAAGTAATGACCATCATCTATTTCGCAGACAACGCAAAGATTACCGAACCAATGAATGAACACCAGGAAGCCGACCGGCAACGCTGGCTGGGCGGCCTGCCACCCGGCACTGCCGCTGCTTCTGCGCTGAACCCGCTATTGCTTTGAGAGAAGCTGTTAGCGGCCGGCTTTAACTGTCAACCTGCGCGGTACGCATCGCGCAAACCCTTCTTTGACGTAATGGCCTGGTACATTTTTGATTGTTAAGTTTTTACTATTGATTTCCATATGATAAAAAAGTTCTTCTTCTGCCTGCTGTTTATTTGTACGTTTATGCATGAGGGCTATACCCAGGATACCGCCGGCCGCTGGACGCAGCAGCATGCCTGGCAATGGTACCGGCATGAGCCCTGGTACTGTGGGTTCAATTATATTCCGGCCTATGCCATTAATTATACGGCGATGTGGGATAAAACAAGTTTTGACCCGGTAGCGATTGATAAAGAGCTGGCACTGGCAGAAAAAAGCGGTATGAATGTGGCAAGGGCCGTATTGCAATTTGCGGTATATGAAGACGACCCCGCTTATTTTCTGCATACGCTGGATCTGTTTATGGATATCTGCCAGCGCCACAAGATAAAGTTTGTGCCAGCCTTATTTGATGATTGTGTATTTGGTATCAACCACGATCCTGTAGTGGGTATTCAGCCGGAGCCATTAAAAGGCTGGTACGCCTGGGCATGGTCGCCCAGCCCCGGCCATACCATGGTCATTGATGCGCAAACGCATCCCCGGATAGAAAAATATGTACAGGCGGTTATGAGCAGGTTCAAAGATGATCCCCGAATATTGATGTGGGACCTGTACAATGAACCCA
Organism: uncultured Flavihumibacter sp.; assembly: GCA_964245425.1. Taxonomy (GTDB): domain Bacteria; phylum Bacteroidota; class Bacteroidia; order Chitinophagales; family Chitinophagaceae; genus JACMLD01. Next base: position 1,348 of record CAXTMV010000029.1, read on the forward strand.
GCAATGGCGGCTTGGGTGCTGCCAGTTTTCCACTGCTCAAAAAAGTGATTGCCTGGGCGCAGGCCATCCGCCCCGCACAACCCCTTACCATCGATGTATGGAACCAGGATCAAAGGGTAAATGAAATAGTGCTGGCCGCATCGGACATCATCAGTTTTCATAATTATGGCAACAGCCAGGTATTACAGAACCAGATCAGCACTTTAAAAAAATACCACCGCCCGTTGATCTGCACAGAATGGATGAACCGGCCGGCCGGTTCGTTGATAGCCACTAACCTGGCCATTTTTTTGGATCAGCAAGTGGGTTGTATGCTCTGGGGCCTGGTAAATGGAAAAACACAAACCGATCTGCCCTGGGGGCACCGGCCCGGCGACTCCGTACCAGCCACCTGGCAACATGATTTGTACCGCCCGGATTTTACACCTTATTCAACCGGGGAGATAGATACCATTGCGCGTTTAGTAGCCCAGTCGAAGCAACAGTAGTGTATGATGTCGACTTTCCCGGAGCAAATTCAAAACTTACAAGTAAAAATTCAATCCGGAAAAATCAAGAAGCCTTTTCCTGGATAGTCAGCGCAAAAATTTTACTGTTGATTTTTGAATTTTGGCTTTTGATTTAACCAGCTGTTACCACCTGAATATAAAATGATCAGAATAGGATAGTGCCGGTTCTCAGAATGGTATAGGTTAACAGCGTTTATTAATAAAATGTCTATGAGATTGCGATGCTGCTTTTATATAGTATCATTTCTGCTGGGGTATTTTTTTTCTGCCCGCGCGCAAACTGCCGATACCCTCAGCAGGCACCGGGCACCGGCGCCCCTGTTCAGGGATCCTATCTACGACGGGGCAGCAGACCCGGTGCTGGTATACAATCGACAGAAAAAAGAATGGTGGATGTTTTATACGCAGCGCAGGGCCAATGTAGAATCTGCCAATGTTGCTTTTTGTTATGGAACCAGTATTGGCGTGGCGGTGTCTGCCGATCACGGGCAGACCTGGGTATACAAAGGCGCACCCAAACTGGAATTTGAAGAAGGGATAAACACATTCTGGGCACCCGATATCATTTATGAAAAAGGAATGTATCATATGTTCTTGGCGTATATTCCAGGTGTTAGAAATAACTGGGGTGGTAAAGCGTCCATTATCCATTACAGCAGCACGGATTGCTGGCACTGGACCTATAAAGGAAAATTAAAACTGGCATCAGATAACGTTATCGACCCAACGTTTTTGAAACTGCCGGATGGCAAATGGCATATCTGGTACAAAGACGACAGAACCAGCATTACCATGACGGGTGAAAGCGATAACCTGGTGAACTGGACCTTACAGGACAAACCGGCGATTGGTGGTAAACCCCACGAAGGCCCCAAGATTTTCAGGTTCAAAGGTAGTTACTGGATGATTACGGATGAATGGGCCGGCCTGCGGGTATACCAATCAAAAGATGCAAAGGAATGGGAACGACAGGGTATGGTGCTGGATAAAAATGGCACACGCCCGGAAGACAGCCCTACCGGAGCGCATGCAGACGTGGTGGTAACCGGCGGAAAGAGTTATATTTTTTATTTTACCCACCCGGGCAGAAAGACGCATTTTGATGCCACCCTGGAGGCCAATGGTACTTACAGCTATAACAGCAAACGTTCTTCCATACAGGTGGCCGAGCTGGTGCTGAAAGACAATACCCTGGTGGCCATTCGGGATGAACCTTTTGATTTCTGGCTGGGCGACCCCGAATAATGTTTTAATGATACCTTTGAAAGCTGCCTGCGCAGCATCGATTTTATAAACCAGTACACTGTTATGAAGCGCCCGCTTGTTTTTTTTATAAGTTGTTTTTTGTGCTTGCCAGCTGTTTTCGGAAATAAAAAAAACTGGAAAGAACTGGCGGCCGATCCTCTTTACCTGCACCGTGCCATTAAGGAAGTGACCGACGTAATGGTGCACGATGTGTATTCGCCGCCGGTTGCCAGCCGCACCTACGCCTATATCAGTGTGGCCGCTTACGAGGCCGCGCGTTTCGAAAACAGCGGCTTTTTATCTTTGGCAGGACAATTACAGCAACTCACTGCTTTTGATTTGCCGGAAGCGGGAAAGGAATATTGTTACTCACTGGCTGCTGTAAACGCTGTTTTACTAACGGGTAAAACGATGGTGATTTCCGAAGAGGCGATAGAGGACTTCCGGAAAAAAATAATACAGGAATTTGCCGCCACCGGAATGCCGCCGCCAGTGCTGGAGCAATCCTTGGCGTTCGGGAAAAATATTGCGGATCATGTGCTGGCCTGGTCCGCGCAGGATAACTATAAAAAAACAAGATCTTTTCCAAAATATTTGGTCACAGACGACAATGAATCCTGGAAACCTACGCCACCGGCTTATATCAAAGCCATTGAGCCTTACTGGAACAAAATAAGAACATTTGTGATTGATTCAGCGGGGCAGTTCAGGCCGGCACCCGCGGTTCCGTTTTCGACAGACAAAAACAGCCCTTTTTACAAAGAAGCCGTGGAAGTACAGGTGACTGGCACGCAACTGACACCGGACCAGGCGGCGATGGCGAATTTTTGGGACTGCAATCCATTTAAGATGAATGTGAACGGCCATGTAATGTATGCTACCAAAAAGATTTCGCCGGGCGGCCATTGGATTAATATTGCAGGGCTGGCCTGCAGGCAGGTTCATGCAGACCTGGTGCATACAGCAGAAGCCTATGCCTGCCTGTCCGTTGGCCTGGCCGATGCATTTATCTGCTGCTGGGATGAAAAATACCGGAGCCGGGTAATCAGGCCGGAAACCTATATCAACCTCTATATCAGCCAGGGCTGGACGCCCTTGCTGCAAACGCCCCCTTTTCCGGAATATACCAGCGGGCACAGCGTGGTATCTGCCTGTTCTGCGGTTATCCTTACCCGGTTGTTTGGTGAAAAATTCAATTATGCAGATTCAACAGAGACTGCATTCGATATACCGGTTCGTCATTTTGCGTCTTTTAAAGCTGCAGCCGAGGAGGCCGCCATGAGCCGGCTGTACGGGGGCATTCATTATATCACTGCCATAAAGAATGGCCTAACGGAAGGAGAAGCCATCGGCAACTATGCGGCTGCGAAATTAAAGACCCGGAAAGAAAAGGTAGGAAGAAAATAAGAAAAATTACCGGCTGTTTTACAATGGTACATTGTTTGCTCAGGCAAGGCGGCTGTATGACAGCACCCGGTCTGGCAAAGGCGAGGATCATTTTTACAACAGGTTGTCTAAAATAAATATCATGAAAAAATCTTTTCTGCAAGCTTTGTTTGGTACCCTGCTGCTGCTGGCAACTGCCCCGGTATTTTGCCAGGTGATTGAAGGCACTTATGCAATAAAAAACATGGAAACCGGCCTGCTGCTCCGTATCAAAGACGCCAATACAGCCAACGGTACGCCGCTGGTGGCCTATAACCCCGTGAACTGGAAATGCATGACCTGGGATTTTAAACATATGGCAGGTGATACCTACCAGTTGCAGAACCTGTTTTCAGGCAAGACCTTTCAACCCAAACAGGAGGCCGCAGAAGGCATTGCTATGGAAGAGCAGCCATTGCTGGCCAATGCCGGCAACCAGCAATACGATTTTATACCGGCCGGTAAAAATAGTTACCTGATCCGGTTAAAAGGTACGGAACTGTATTTAACAGCCTCCAATAGCAAACCGCTTGTAAACAGCGCCATTACCCTTGCAAAGAAAACAGCGGGCAAGCTACAGCAATGGACCATTTATGAGCAGCACCCGGATATGTAAATATGTGTTGGGCTAATTGCCCGATCTGATTATTTCTTATGACAGTTCTATCCCTTCTTACCAGGCATACAACAGTTGCGATCATCAGGGGTGCACGCCCGGCAGATGTAATACCGATTGTGCAGGCCCTGCAGGCGGGGGGTATATTTGCCGTAGAGATTACGCTGAATTCTGATAATGCCCTACAGTTAATTGAGCAGTTGGCAGCCGCCGCTACCGGCCATTTGATTGTGGGTGCCGGCACCGTACTCAACGCCGGTGCCGCGCAGGCGGCCATGGATGCAGGCGCACAGTTTATCATCTCGCCATCCTTCGATCCGGAGACCATTCGTGTTACCAAAGCACGGGGCATTGTCAGCATACCCGGTGCCTTTACCCCCACTGAAATCCTGAAGGCCTATGAGGCAGGTGCAGATATCGTAAAAGTATTTCCTGCTTCCAGCCCGCAATACATAAAAGATATCCGGGGCCCGCTTTCCCATATTCCGCTGATGCCCACCGGCGGCGTAAACCTGTCTAATATCAAAGCGTTCAAAGATACGGGCGCTGTTGCCTTTGGCATTGGCACGGCACTCGTAAACAGCAGCGAGCAGGTAACAGCCGCTTACCTGGCAAAGCTTACACAAACCGCCGCCGGTTTTGCAGCGGCCGTCCGTTAAACCGGTATATCTTTACCGGTCTTTTCAGCAAGTAGGCATACAGTGTCATAGACACTCATCGTTTTGTTATCTGACTTGTCCTAAAATAGGTTTACCCCTGTTGTAAATCAAAAAAAGGACAAGGGTACGCTGAGAACATTATGCTGTGGCTTCAACCAGGTTTTGCAAAAGCTATAAAGATTCATGGCACAGGTGGCTAGCTGGTGGAAAAAATCAGGAACAAAGCACCATGAACAATGATAAAATGAATAAGCATTGGTTTCTAAGCTGCGACTGGGGCACTTCTTCTTTCCGCCTGCGCCTGGTAGACGCAGCGGCCGGACAGGTACTGGCCGCAACTGCTTCAACAGAAGGCATTGCTGACATACAGCTTTTATGGAAGCAGCAGTTGGCCGCTGAAGGAGATCGGGTTGCTTTTTATAGTGCCGTCATACAAAAAAATATCAGTGCCATTGAACTGCAATATGGCAGCAAGCTGGATGGATTGCCTGTTGTCATCTCCGGTATGGCTTCTGCTTCCATCGGCATGATTGAATTACCCTACCGTGTCTTGCCTTTTTCAGTGAACGGATCAGATTTGCAATACAAAAGAATAAAAGATACCAGCGACTGCCCCCATGAACGGGTGATTGTTTCAGGCGCTGCCACGGCGGCAGATGTCATGCGCGGCGAAGAAACACAGCTAGTCGGCTGCGCCGGCGCAGCCCGCAACGATGAGCAACTCTTTATTTTTACCGGCACCCATTCCAAGCATGTTACCGTAACCGATGGGTGGGCCACCGGCATTGTTACGTATATGACAGGTGAGTTTTTTGCCTTGCTTTCACGGAAAAGCATACTGGCGAATAGTGTTGTTGCCGGAAACATTACCGACGATGCCTTTAACGGCTCGGCTTTTGAGCAGGGGTTGCGCCAAAGCCTTGAACAAAACATCCTGCATACCAGTTTTATGGTGCGCACCAACCAGCTCTTCAAAAAAATGCCCGAAACCGCCAATTATTTTTACCTCAGCGGTCTGCTGATTGGAACCGAACTGCAATACCTGCTGAAGAAAGATCGGGTAGCCATCTCCGTGATAGGCGACGAAACCCTGCTGGCAAACTACCGGTCGGCCCTACATATTTTAGGCATAGCCGCCCGCTTTTTTGATGCGGAACGCGCTACCGTTGAAGGGCAGTTGAAAATATATAATAATCTATACGGCAGATAGTTCATCGTTCTGCAGTGCAATTTTTTAGCGTCATAATGGTTGCGGACCACGAATGACCAAACGGCGAACTGTCTTCCCGCGGTAGAAAAATCAGGCACGCATTTTTACCCGCAACACATACATGTCTGCCGTAATATAGAGCGTTTTTTCATCGGCCGATAAAGCGCAGTTGGAAGTAACGCCATCAAATTTTATCTTGCCCAATAGTTTGCCCCGGCTGTTAAATATCCATACCCCGCCGGGGCCGGTGGCAAATACATTTCCCTTGCGGTCTATTTTCATTCCGTCGGGTAAACCGGTTTCCAATTTGGCAGCCGCGGAGACATCGTAAAAAATTCTAGGGTGAATAAGCTTTTCGCCTGGTCCGAAATCGTAGGCATACCAATAAGGTTTTGCCGGGTCAGAGTTGGCGATCAGAAGCGATTGCTGGTCGGGCGTAACAGCCAGGCCGTTGGGCCTGCTGATTGAATCGAGCAATAATACCAGCTTGCCAGATTTGTTTATTTTATACACGCCCTGGAAAGAAAGCTCTTTCAGCGGATCATCCATGTTCTTTTCCAGTCCGTAAGGCGGGTCGGTGAAAAACAGGTCGCCCTGCCGGTTATACACCATATCGTTGGGGCTATTGAATTTTTTGCCTTTGTAATTTGCCGCCAGTACCCTGAAAGAGGGGTGGGGATCCCGCAAGCTCGTTTTCATCACAGCCATACAGCGGTCGCCGTCCTGACAAATGACCAGCTGCCCTGTTTTGCTGAGCGCCAACCCGTTTGATCCTTTTTCGCCGCCCCTAGGAATAATGCCCGTGTAGCCGGAAGGTGCCAGGTATATTTCTTTGCCTTTTTGGGCGGTCCATTTATAAATGATGTTTTGCGGAACATCGGAGAATAACAGCATTTTTTGTTGTTCTACCCACAGGGGGCCTTCACACCAATCGAGGCTGTCGGCGATGATGTCTATTTTAGCATTGGTGCGGATGATGGCATCCAGTGCAGGGTCAATTTTTTCAACATGCCCTTTAAAGGGCTGGGAACAGAGGTTGTTCGTTTGTAGAAGAAAGATAAAAATAATAACTAAGTACGTTCTCATAAAAGATGTCTGATGGCTGATTTGGGGATTTGATGGCAGCTGTCAATACGCGATCGAACGGCAGCATTTGAATTTTCATATTTACCGCATTCGTTCATTCAATCAGGTTCTTACATTCTTCTCGCCCTGTTTCAGGTGCATATATTCCGTAGGTGTCATTTTGAATTGTTTCAGAAAATTCCTGGCAAAATTACTTTGCGAGCTGAAGCCTGCCATATAAGCTATTTCATAAATCTTGTTGTCACCTTCTGCCAGCAACTCGGCTGCTTTTTTAAGCCGGGTGATATTGATCAGCTCAATGGGTGTGAGGTCAGAGATGGCTTTGATTTTCCGGTACAGGGTAATGCGGCTCATGTTCAGCAGCTTTGCCAGCTTCTCCACATCCAGGTCTGTATCTTCCATGTTTTTGCAGATGGTTTCGTTCAGGGTTTCCAGGAATCGTTCGTCTGCTTTTGAATGCGCCATGCTTTTTATGTGCACCAGTGGGGAGCTGGCAAAAAAATCGCGCACTATATTGCGGTTAGACAACAGGCTGGCTATCTGTGCCAGCAGGTGTTCTTTTGAAAACGGTTTTTCAATATAGGCATCGGCCCCCAGTTCCAGCCCCTCTATTTTGGCCTGCAGGGTATTGCGTGCCGTTAACAGGATCACAGGAATGTGCGAGTATTCAAAATTGGATTTGATTTGCCTGCAAAGGGCAAATCCATCCATTTCGGGCATCATTACATCACTGACCACCAGTTGCACGGCTTCTGCTGCCAGTAGGGTCAGCGCATCCTGCCCGTGGGAAGCTTTAAAAATATGGTACCGGGTGTTCAGTATTCTTTCCAGGAAGTCGAGTATTTCGTCTTCATCATCTACCAGCAGGATAACAGGTAACATAGGCAGCTTTATTTATTTGTAGTCAGTAATAGTTTTTTCTGTTTTTGTTTACGTTGCTGGGTTTCGGGTGGCCTTAGTGGTAGCCTTAGCACGAAAGTATTAACAGCGTCCCGCTCCGCTTTCAGGTACAGGTTGCCGTTATGCAGTTCTGCCAGCGACCTGGCCAGCGCCAGCCCGATGCCGGTACCTTTTTGTTTGATGGTTTCCTTAAGGCGGTAAAAAGGTTCAAAGATCTTTTCGTTCATCTCTCCCGGAATAAGGAAACCGTCGTTGCTGATCTCGATGCTGATATACCCATCCTCTTTTACGGGCGGCAGCAGGCGAACATGCACCAGCGTACCGGCATATTTTACGGCATTGCTAAACAGGTTGCTGAATATTTTGCGCAGGGCTTCTTCATCAGCCATGGCAAAGACAGGGTCTGCCGGCAGGTCGGCCGTATAAGACAAGTTCTTTTTTTTGGCGACTGGCATAAAGTCCAGGTATTCTTCCCGTACAATGCCATTGACATCGGCTTTTGTAAAATCGATGCTGAATCCTTTGGTTTCCGTTTGCCGGAAATCCAGTATCTGGGTAATCAATGCCACCAGGCGGCTGGTATTCCGCTCCATAGTAATCACGTCTTCCTTAATTTCCGGCAGGGCTGCTATTTTTTCGTGCAGGTTTTCCACCGGGCCTTTTATCAGTGTCAGCGGGGTCCTTATTTCGTGTGCCACAATAGTAAAAAAATTAATCTTGGCCTCATAGATTTCTTTCTCCTTTTTATTTTCGATTCGCTTGTGGTAACTGCGAACAATATAATAGCACAGGCCTGCAAAAGCGATTGCATACAGAAGATAGGCGTAATAAGTGGCCCAGAAAGGCGGCGTGATACGGATGACCAGTTGCGTAACACTTCGGGGCGGGTGGTTGGGCCTGGTGACCCCCACTTTAAAAGTATAGGTGCCTGGTGCAAGGTTGGTGAAATACACTTTCCGGTTGGCATTCAGGTAGGTCCATTCTTTGTCGAGCCCTTCCATGATATAGCTGTAATGCGTCATTTCCGGCGAAGTATAGCTGAGTGCCGCAAAGTCGATGCTAAAAGAAGATCGGTTGTAGGGTAATGTCAGCCTGGAAGTATACATAATCGATTGCTGCAGTACCGCGCTGTCTTTACCCACTTCCAGTTCTTTATTGTTTACCTGGAAGCCGGTGATATAAATAGGCGGGGTAAAATTACTTTGCGAAAAAGTAGCCGGGTTAAAACTGATCATGCCTTTTACACTGCCAAAATACAGCGTTCCCTGCGCATCCTTATAACCCGAATGATAATTGAACTGATCGTTTAATAACCCATTGGCGCGGGTGTATACGGCAAAGGTGCCGGCAACCGGGTCAAAATCTGCCAGTCCTTTGGAAGTGGTTACCCACAAATGCTTTTTATTATCTTCCAGTACTTTGAATATAAAATTAGCGGGCAGTCCGTTTTTAACGGTAAAGCGGGAAACTGTTTTGCGGCTGCCGTCTAGTTTGCACAATCCGCCGCCTTCTGTAGAAAACCAGATATTGTGAAAACTGTCTTCATAAATGGCGTTGATATCATTGTTGGTAAGGCTGTTCTTGTTATCCGGTTCATTGCTGATATGGCCCGTTGCCCGGGTGGCCGGGTTGAACCAGAATGCACCATTGCTGTGGGTACCCACCCATATAATATGATCATGAGCTTCTATCAATGAAGAAATAAATAAATGGGGCGGCAGGGTGGCCGGCACTGTAAAATTATCGGCAGTGGAATCATAGCGGTACAGCCCATTGCTGCTGCCAACAAAGATGTTTCCGGATGAATGTTGCAGCAGGCAAAGGGTAAAATTGCTTTTCATGTCGTTCTTACCGGTACCGGCGGTGTAATGTTTTTTCACTTTGCCGGTGCGGATGTCCATGATATCCAGGCCATGTTCAAAAGTGCCTATCCACAAATTGTTGCCGGCGACCAGCAACCCGTGAATATTAGTATACGAGATGCTTGTTTTTTCGCCCGTGGGTTCAAAATGCGTGATGGCCCCGGTTGCCTTGTTTAATTTATTCAGGCCGGCATCTTCCGTGCCTATCCAGAGATTGCCATAACCGTCTTCACAGATCTCCCGTACATCGTTGCCGCTGATGGCTGCGCCGGTATTATCGGGGAAATATTTTTGAAAATTGGCATATTGTTTCCGGTAATAGTTTACGCCGCCAAAATAAGTGCCCGCCCATACACAGCCTTCGGTATCGCGGCAAAGGGTATAAACGGCATTGTCAGACAGCGAATAAGGGTCAAGAAATTTCTTTTTCAGGTTGATGACTTTGCCGGTATTGCCCTGTAGTATAAAAATACCCGATTCGGTTGCGATCCAGAATTCATTGTTACCATTGTTTAATATATCGCGCACAAAAATGGTTGTCTTGTCGGTATTGTAAGTAAGCACATCCTCGTAAGTTTCCTGTGCAATATCAAATTGTTTCAGTCCCTGGCTGGTGGTGCCGATATAAATAGAAGAAGCCCCGGCAGGTTTTATCTTCTGTATCCACCGGGAGGCAGGTATGGGTGAATGCGAAAAAACATTGAATGCCCGAAAGCTGTCGCTGGCCGGACCAAATTTTTCCAGCAGGCCATCATCTGTTGAAAACCATATATTGCCATCCTCCGACATACAAAGCGCTGTAGCGCTGAAATAAGTAGCCGTGGGGAAAACGGTCAGCTGGTTACTCGCAAAATTATACCGGCAGGCGCGCTGGCGCGATATCAGCCAGAGCTGCCCGTTTTTATCCGACTGAATAGCGGACACATCCGTAAGCGTATCAAGAAAACGTACCAGTTGTTCCTTCTGCGCATCAAACCGGTACAGGCCTTTCTGGCAACCACACCAGAGCACGCCGCCGGCATCGCAGAAAAGGGAAAAAATAAAATCAGGATACAACGATCGTTCATTCTCTTCTGTGTTGAACAGCCGGAAGCGGTATCCGTCAAAACGGTTCAGGCCGTCTTTTGTACCAAACCAGATAAAACCGTTTTTATCCTGCACACTGCAATTAACGGTACTGTTAGACAGACCGTTTTCTACCTGGTAATGTTTGAAATAATAAGGTTGGGCCTTTGCGGTATGAATGCAGGCAGTGCATATAAGTACCCATTGCAGCAGTAGTAGTAGTATGGTTCGCAATCGTTTCATCAGTTGGATGAATTTTTAATAGGCTGTTGTAAGCGCATCAAAATGCCATTCGCTGAAAACAGGGTTCAATAATGAGAATGTAACAATTTGAAAAAATTATGATACGTGCTGAATTAACAGAACCATAATTTCTAAGTTCCTTCACATTATGGTTTAAAAGTAGGCAATATCGCTGAAAAAATCATGTAAACGATTACATCCATTATTAACTAACAACTGATTGCTGTATGAAATTTCTTACAAAGCATTCTATGCCTGCTACTGCTTTATCCGCAAAAAGCAGCCGGCAAACCGGAAAGCCCTTATTCTTTTTCCTTCTCCTGCTCTTTCCGTTTCTTTCCGTTTTTTCACAGAATAATACCAAGGTTACTGTTACAGGTACTGTTACAGACAGCGTGAATACAGGTGTCTCCCAGGTAACGGTATCCGAAAAGGGAACCAAGAACGCCGTTATAACAGACGGGGCCGGGGCATTTTCCATTGCGGTAAAAGGAGAGAACGCCGTGCTGGTATTTTCCTCTGTTGGCTACCTGAACAAGGAGCTGAAAGTGGGAAACAAAACTACGCTTACTGTTTCGCTCGACAGGGATAACAAAGACCTGAACGAAGTGGTGGTAGTAGGATACGGATCCAGAAAAAAAGAATCACTGACCGGTGCCATTTCTACGGTTACTTCCAAGGATCTTGACCGGGTGCACGGTGGTTCTACCGTCAGCTCGGGCCTTGCTGGTAAGATACCGGGCCTTACTTTCCGCATGCCTGATGGCCGCCCGGGTTCTTCCGCCAATATACAGATACGCAACATGGGTACACCGCTGTATGTAATAGACGGCATACAGCAGGATGCCGGGCAGTTCAATAACCTTGCTCCCAACGATGTGGAAAGCATCACCATACTAAAAGACGCCTCCGCTGCCATTTATGGCGTACGTGCCGCCAATGGCGTTGTAGTGGTTACCACTAAAAAAGGTACTACCGGAAGAAATAATATTAACCTGGATGCCTATGCGGGCTGGCAGACCTGGACCCGTTTCCCCAAAGTGCTTACCAATTCTTATGATTATGAGCGTTACCTGGCCGAAGCGCAGATAAACAGCTATGGCAGCACTACCATTACGCAGTCGGAACTGGATAAATACAAGCAGGGTGCCAGCGCAGGGGATGCTTACCGTAGTTTCGACTGGAGGAGCTATGTACTGTCTGGTCCGGCGCCGCAGAATTCTGTGAACGTGAACATGAATGGCGGATCAGATAAAGTAAATTATTATGTATCGGCTACCAATCTTTACCAGAATTCTATGCTGGGCAAGGAATACCGCTTCAACCGCTCCAACATACAATCGAATGTAACGGCCAAATTATCCAACCGCTTAAAGTTCGGTGTTAATATAAACGGCCGCGTTGAAACCCGCCAGAACCCGGGTGTACCGGGCGGCGATGATTACTTCCTGGCCAGGCTGGCCGTATTGAGGAATACGCCGCTTGAAAGACCGTATGCAAATGACAACCCCAATTACCTGAACGACCTGGGGCCGCACCTCGAATCGAATTATGCCTTCCTGAGTGAAAAACTGTCCGGTAAATTCCGCAGCGACTGGCGCGTACTGCAATCCAATTTTAGTGCAGACTATACCGTGCCGGGCATTACCGGGCTTACCGTGAGAGGTGTGTATTCTTATTATGTGGCAGATGAACTGGAAAATAACCAGGAGTATACCTATAAAGCCTATACCTACCGGCCGGCTACCCAGACCTACGATGTAACGGGTGGAAGCACCAATCCGTGGAGAGACCGCGAACAGATTAAACAAATCAACACCACTGTTCAGGGCCAGGTAAACTATAATAATACCTTTGGCCTGAGCACCATCGGCGCCACTTTTGTGGCAGAAAGAATTACATTGGAAAACCGCCGCAACTGGATACATGCTTCGCCTATTTCCAACAACCTGCCGCTGGTATATTTCCCTACCATTGATCAATACCAGGACAGCCAGGACAAGCAGGCGCGTATCGGTTATATCGGCCGCATTAATTATAGCTATGCCAATAAATATTTCCTGGAAGTATCTGCCCGGCGCGATGCCAGCTACCTGTTTGCACCGGATAAACGAGTGGGTTATTTTCCCGGCGTATCGGGCGGATGGAGGATCACGGAAGAGCAATGGGTAAAACAATTACTGGGCGATAGAGGCATTCTCAGCGATCTGAAATTCAGGGCTTCTTACGGCCAGCTGGGAGACGATCGGGCGTTGAACGGTACCGACCCTATTGTGCCGGCCTATGCTTACCTGGAAGGTTATAACTATAACCAGGGAACTGCCATCGTAGACGGAAATGCGGTTACTGTTTCACGTGATAAAGGCGTTCCCAATACAAGAATCTCCTGGTCTACCAGCAAGATAACCGATGTGGGTGCCGATTTCAGTTTCCTGAAAGGCAAACTGACCGGTACCGTAGATTATTTCTACCGCAAGCGGAGCGGCCTGGTGGGCAATAAAAACAATGTACTGGTGCCTGTTGAGCTGGGTTACAGCCTGCCACAGGAAAACATCAACAGCGATGCCCAGTATGGTGAAGAGATTTCACTGGCCTATACCGGTAAGATCGGGAAACTGGGATATGTGATCGGCGGTAACTTTGCGTATACCCGCTCCAAATTCCTGAACTCTTACAACCCGCTTTTCTTTAACTCCTTAGACCAATACCGCAATTCAGCAGAAAACCGTTACAGCAACATCGACTGGGGCTATACGGTGATCGGACAGTTTACCTCGCAGGAACAAATCAATAATTATAAAGTTAATATAGACGGCAGGGGTAATACCACCCTGTTGCCCGGCGATTTGATATACAAAGATTACAACGGCGATGGTAAAATTGATGGCAATGACGATCGGCCGATCAGTTATGGCTATGGCACACAGCCCAATATCAATTTCGGGTTCACACTGGGCGCCAGTTACCGCAATTTTGATTTTCATGCCGATTTCTCCGGTGCCGCGGGCTATACCTGGTACCAGAACTGGGAGTCAAGATGGGCTTTCCAGAACAACGGAAACCTGAATTCCATCTTTACCGACCGCTGGCACCATTCAAACCCGCTTGATATTAACAGCCCCTGGGTAGCGGGTAAGTATCCGCCCAACCGGTATAATATTGGTACCAACCACAGCGATTACAACCACAACTCTACGTTCTGGCTGCACAGCGCGCGGTATTTAAGGACCAGGACAATTGAACTGGGCTATACCATGCCGGCTTTTATACTGGCCAAGGTAAAGATCCAGAAAGCCCGGTTCTACCTGAATATTTATAACCTGTTCTCCATCGATAACCTGCGCCAGTACAATGTGGATCCGGAAGTAGCAGACGATAACGGCCTGCAGTTTCCACAGAATAAAGTAGTGAACGTAGGCGTGAATATCTCCTTTTAAAAACAACGCTGGTATAACCGGCCGGCGGAAAAAGGAGCCGGTTCAAGGTGACAAAACAGATATAAAATCAACACATGAAAAAGATATTATCCATAACATTATGTACGCTGTTGCTGTTTGCACAATCCTGCAAGAAAGACAGTGCATTTTTAGATATACCGCCCATACAGGTAATCCCGAACGATGTAGCCTTTTCTGATCCTGCACTCGTTATTTCCATCCTGGGCGATTTGTATAACCGCCAGGTAGATTTTTCCGGCCTCGACAATGGCTGGGCGTCTTTCACCGATTTCAGTGAAAGCTTTCCATCAGAGAACGGCAGCGCTTTTTTTGTACAACGCACCAGCTGGGGTTACGGAGAATGGGCCACCTGGGACTATGGCTATATTCGTGATTTGAACCTGTTCATACAAAGAGACAGCGCCGCCACACAACTTGCGGCAGCAGATAAGTCGAGGTTCCTGGCAGAAGGCCGCTTTCTGCGCGCTAATTATTATTTTGAAATGGTAAAAAGAATGGGTGGCGTTCCGCTGATAACCAACCCGCTTACCTACGATTACAAAGGCGATGCCACTTACCTGCAGGTACCCAGGTCTAAGGAATCAGAAGTATATGATTTTGTGATCAGTGAAGCAGAAGCCATCAAAAATTTATTACCATCCGATGTAAATGAAAAATCGAGGGCTACCAAAGCCGCCGCACTGGCCATGGAATCGAGGGCCGCGTTGTATGCAGCTTCCATTGCCAAATACGGTGCCGCTACACCACAGGTGGCATTGCCGGGTGGTGAAGTAGGCATTGCGGCCAGTATGGCCAGCGCTTATTATACCAAGGCATTGAATGCTGCCAAAGAGATCATCAGCAGCACCGATGGCGGTAATGGCAGTGCCGGTACTTATTCGCTGTATAAAGTACTGCCCGATTTGTCTGACAATTTTGCCGCTATCTTTTTAGACAAGAGCAGTGTAAACCAGGAAGCCATTTTTGAAGAAGATTTTAAAGCAGGTGCCGGTAAAACGCATGCCTTTACTACCAACGACCAGCCCTATTCGCTTTCCGACGAAGGCGGCGATGCCGGCCGGCTGGACCCCTCGCTCAACCTGGTAGAAGCTTTTGAAAAACTGGACAATACTTATGCACCGATACCAACCGTAGACGGCAGCGGCAACCCGATTTACTACCAGCATCCGCAGGATATTTTTGTAGGACGAGATGCACGGTTAGCCGGTACCGTTATGACACCGTTCGATGCGGCCAGCCCTTATCGCTTCAAGGGCGGTATTGTAGACATCTGGGCCGGTTACCTACTGGCCGATGGCAGCGTACTCACCAGCGATGAGGCGGGGCACCTGAAACCACTACCGGGCAGCAGCACACCCGTGCAGGTAGTGGGCAAAGACGGACCCGTAAACGGCCTTGAACTGAGAACACAGAGTGGTTTTTATATCCGCAAATGGCTGGACCCTACCGTAGGATCCGGCAGAAGGGGACGTGGCAGCGACGTAGCATTTGTGCGTTACCGTTATGCCGAACTACTGCTGAACGCAGCAGAAGCTTCTTTTGAACTGGGGCAGCCCGCCGCCGCCGCCGGCTTTATGAACAAAGTGCGCGCACGCGCCGGTTTAACCACGCCATTGGCAGCGGGCGATATCAGTTTTGACCGCATTGTACACGAACGCCGGGTAGAACTGGCTTTTGAAGGCCACCAGTTATTTGATATGAAACGCTGGAGACTGGCACACGTGGTTTGGGACGGAACCCCCACCAGCCTGTCTGACCTCAAAAGCAATATCGGAAAGGCTAACAAAAGAAGCACCCAGCCCTGGGGTCTATGGCCTTATCATTATTACAATCCCGGTAATGCCAACGACGGTAAATGGGTATATAAAGAAACTCTTCCGGCCCTGGTTACCGGCGTTAACCGCTTCCAGTTTGGAAACTATTATTCTTTTATCGGCGATGATGTAAGGGCCGCCAATCCGAAAATCATAAAACAGCCAAATCAATAAGCCAACCACTCAAACAGAACGTTATGAAAATACAATTTCAATATATCGCAATGCTGGTTGTCTGTGCAGGCGGCATGGCATGCAAAAAAGATAATTACAAGGAGCCCTCCGCCACCCTCAGCGGAAAAGTGGTATACAAGGGGGAGGCCATCGGGGTAGAAAACTACCAGGTACCCTTCCAGATCTACCAGTACGGTTTTGGAAAAGTGGGTTCTATAGACGGCACTGTTTCACAAGACGGCAGCTATTCTGCGCTGTTGTTTAACGGCACCTATAAACTGATCATTCCCAACGGCCAGGGGCCCTTTAAATGGAAACAGCTTTCTTCCGGCGCACCCGACTCTACCACCATTGTTATGAATGGCAACCAGACCCTTGACCTGGAAGTAACACCCTATTATATGATAAGGACCCCGGCCATTACAGGTGGCGCCGGCAAGGTATCCGCCACTTTTAAAGCCGAGAAAATCATTACCGATGCAGCCAATGCAAAAGATATAGAGCGGGTCAGCCTTTATATTAATAAAACCGATTTTGTATCGGGTGGCAACAATATCGCCGTAACAGATATGAGCGGCAGCGCCATCACAGATCCCAATAATATATCCCTGAACATAACGGTGCCGGGCATTGCACCCCAGACCTATGTATATGCGCGCATCGGGCTTAAAATAGTCGGGGTGGAAGATTTGATTTTTTCACCGGTCATAAAAGTGACTTTTTAAAGAAGGGCAGGCCGGAGATAAATTGGATCCTCTACTGTTAACCAATATTCGTTTTTCTATAGCAGTTTGTGTTTAAAAAGAAAAGGGCGGCCATTTGTCCGCTTTTTTTTTAAAGAAAGATTAAAAGAAAGTTATTCATTCTGTAAAATTTTGCAGGATACATGAAAGGATTTACCTTCTGCGGGTAGCGGGTGCGATCTTTTGCGGTAGGCTGAAGCGATTGCCTGAAGAGGCGGTATGCCGGCAAAATACCAGCAGGGCTAACCGCAACCGCAGATGTATTTTGTTAACCTGTTCATTAATTCAAAGCGCCTGATGAAAAAAATAATCACCTGCGGCTGTATACTTTTCCTTTTCGGCGCTGCTTTTTCGCAGCAGCCATGGTCTGCGGTAAAAAAAGCCATTGCAACAGAATGGTCGCTGCAGGTAGATCCCGGCAATACATTGCCGGAATATCCGCGCCCGCAAATGGTAAGGGGTAATTGGAAAAACCTGAACGGATTATGGCAATACAGCGTGCTACCTGCCCCGGCCGATAACCCGCCAGCGGCTTTCGAGGGCAATATACTGGTACCTTTCGCCATTGAATCGGCCTTGTCTGGTGTGGGCAGAACAGTTGGCAAAGACAGTGTGCTCTGGTACCAGCGAACCGTTGCACTGCCCGCCAGCTTCAGGAATAACCATGTGCTGCTGCAGTTTGGCGCTGTAGACTGGCAATGCGATGTATACGTAAACGGTAAAAAAGCCGGCACGCACCAGGGTGGTTATGATCCTTTCTCTTTCGACATCAGTTCCCTGCTCAATAAAAAAGGCAACCAACAGATTGCCATCCGCGTCTGGGATCCATCAGACGATGGGCCTCAACCCAGGGGCAAACAGGTAAAAAAGCCAGCAGGCATCTGGTATACACCTGTTACCGGTATCTGGCAAACCGCCTGGCTGGAAGCAGTGCCGGCTACCTATATCAGCACAACAAAGCAGACCCCCGACATTGATAAAAAGACAGTACAGGTAACTGCCTCCGTAGAAAATATACAGGAAGGCGACCAGCTGACCGTTGCCGCCTGGAAGGGAAAAGAAAAAATAGCCGAGCAGACCGCCACTGCCGGTAAAGAAATGGCGCTGGCCATCAATAACCCTGAACTATGGTCTCCGCAGCACCCATTTTTATACGATCTAACGCTAACGCTTAACCGAAAAGGCAAGCCCGTAGACCAAGTAACCAGTTATTTTGCCATGCGAAAAATATCCATGGCACCCGATAAAAATGGTATACAAAGAATGATGCTGAACAACGAATTTGTTTTTCAGTATGGCCCGCTCGACCAGGGCTGGTGGCCCGACGGCCTGTATACGGCGCCCACAGACGAAGCCCTCAAATCTGACATCGAAAAAACAAAGGAAATGGGTTTTAACCTGATCCGTAAACATGTAAAAGTAGAGCCGGCACGCTGGTACCACTACTGTGACCAATTGGGTATGCTGGTCTGGCAGGATATGCCCAGCGGCGACCTGGGTAACCGCTGGGAAAACCGGCCGGGCATATTTGGCAGGGCCACCGATAAAGCAAGAACAGAGTCATCAGAAAAAATATACCGCACCGAATGGAACGAGATCATGCAGGACCTGTATAATTTCCCCTGCATTGTGGTCTGGACGCCTTTTAACGAGGCCTGGGGCCAGTTCAAAACAAAAGAAATCGTTAACTGGACCATGCAGAAAGATCCGTCACGCCTGGTCAATACCGCCAGTGGAGGCAATTTTGAAGAAGTAGGCCCCATTATCGACTTGCATAATTACCCCGAACCACTGATGCCCGACCCGGCGCTGTTTGGCGCCAAACGAATATTAGTACTGGGCGAATTCGGCGGTTTGGGATTACCGGTAGAAAACCATACCTGGCAGGATAAAAATAACTGGGGTTACCAAACTTTTAAAAACAAGGAAGATCTTTTTAAACGCTACGCAGAACTGATGGATCGGTTTCCGTTGCTGATAGAAAAAGGATTGTCGGCAGCCGTATACACCCAAACCACCGACGTGGAAGTGGAAACCAATGGCCTGATGACCTACGACCGTAAAGTGATGAAAATGCCGGCGGCTGATCTGAAAACGCTGCATGACAAGCTGAACGAAGTGGCAAAAAAAGTATCCATGCAATAAAAACCGGATGCCGCAGTAAAAGGAACTGGCAGGTATTATAAAATAAAACGAGAAACGGACAAGCAATGATTGGAAATCGAATTTGCAGGATGGCGTGTTACACAGCGGTTGCTTTTCTATTGTATACCGGTAAAGGGTACACGCAAAAAATAAAAGCGGAAGTAGTGCCGGCCGAAAAAATGACTGGCAATCTGTCCGGCCGGTACTATACCGGTAGTCGTGCGCCATTGCTGCGCGAGCATTTTTATAAGCTGCCCGTTACGGCTTTTTCGCCTGCCGGCTGGTTAAAAAAGCAACTGGATCTGCAACGGAACGGCCTCACCGGCCACCTGGGCGAGATCAGCATCTGGCTGTCTAAAAAAGACAATGCCTGGCTAAGCAAGGAAGGTACAGGAAAATATGGCTGGGAAGAATTGCCCTACTGGCTGAAAGGGTATGCCAATATCGGGTATATGCTGCGCGATGATAAAATGATCAGGGAAGCGCAAACCTGGCTGGACGCCGTGCTCCGGAACCAGCGGGCAGACGGCGATTTCGGCCCCCTGGTTGAACACAATGGCAACCGCGATCTTTGGACCAATATGCCCATGCTCTGGTGCCTGCAGTCTTATTATGAATACAACAACGATCCCCGGATACTAACGTTTATGGATAAGTATTTTAAGTGGGAGCTGTCGGTGCCAGATGAACATTTCCTGGAAGATTACTGGGAAAAAAGCCGGGGCGGCGATAACCTCTACAGCGTATACTGGCTGTACAACCGTACAGGCGAAAAATGGTTGCTTGACCTGGCCACCAAGATAGACCGGAATACCGCCGACTGGCGGCAAAAAGATAATTTACCCAACTGGCACAACGTAAATATTGCCCAGTGCTTCCGCGAGCCGGCCACTTATTACCTGCAAAGCAAAAAACAGGAAGACCTGGATGCCACCTACAATGATTTTAAAATGGTGCGGCAACAGTACGGCCAGGTGCCCGGTGGTATGTGGGGCGGCGATGAAAATTCAAGGAAGGGGTACGACGATCCGCGGCAGGCGGTTGAAACCTGTGGGATGGTAGAACAAATGACATCCGACGAAATGCTGCTCCGCTTCACCGGAGACCCTGCCTGGGCCGATAACTGCGAAGACGTTGCCTTTAATACCTTTCCGGCGGCCTTTATGCCCGATTATAAATCACTTCGCTATTTGACAGCGCCCAATATGGTTATCAGCGATGCCAAAAACCATTCCCCCGGCATCGATAACAAAGGGCCTTTCCTCATGATGAATCCGTTCAGCAGCCGCTGCTGCCAGCATAACCACGCGGCCGGCTGGGTGTATTACGCTGAAAACGCCTGGATGGCAACACCCGATGATGGCCTGGCTGCGCAATTGTATACAGCAGGTACCATTACCGCCAGGGTGGGGGATGGAAGCACCGTAAAGATTATCGAGAAAACCAACTATCCTTTTGAAAACGACATTAATTTCAGCGTAATCGTGCCGCACCAGATCGATTTCCCGCTCTATTTCCGCGTTCCGGCCTGGTGCAGCAATGCATCGGTTTTTGTAAACGGCAAACAATCAAAAATAGCGGCTATGCCGGATGGTTATATCATGCTGGCCGGCAGCTGGAAAAACGGCGACAAGATCAGGCTTGTTTTGCCAATGGAAATAAAACTACGGCAATGGACCGCCAATAAAAACAGTGTGAGCGTAAACTACGGGCCCCTTACTTTCTCTTTGGATATACCGGAAGAATTCAGAAAGAAAGACAGCAAGGAAACAGCTATCGGTGATTCAAAATGGCAGGAAAATGCAGATGTTCAGAAATGGCCTTCCTTTGAAATCTATCCCACCACCGCCTGGAATTACGGCCTGTTGCTGGATAAAAACAACGCGGAGAAATCTTTTACGGTAACCCGGAATGAATGGCCCAAAGACGACAACCCTTTTACCAATGCGGCGGCGCCGATCGAAATCGCTGTTAAAGGAAAAAAGATACCCGAGTGGACGGTGGATCAGAATGGCCTTTGCGCTGTTCTGCCACCCAGCCCCGTGCACACAGCAGCACCGGCCACCCAACTGAAACTGGTGCCAATGGGCGGTGCCCGGCTCCGGATCACAGCGTTTCCTGTAGTAGAATAAGAACGGATAAGTAGCAAGTAGACGGTACAGCGACGCCCCGTTGTTGGTTTTTGATTTTTAAATGTTGACTTTTAAATTATCCCCGTGACCAAATGCCTTTTCATTTTTTTGTTCATCGTATGTAACGGAGCGCAATCCCAAACATTCACCAATCCATTGCTGCCTTCCGGTCCGGATCCTTATTCGTTTTATAAAGACGGTTTTTACTATTATACCAATTCTCTGGGTAACCGTATCGGTATCTGGAAAACCAGTAACTTGGCCAACCTGCAAACAGCCACCTATAAAACAATCTATACACCATCACCCGGCACGGCCTGGTCAAAAGATCTGTGGGCGCCTGAAATCTTATTCCTCCAGGGAAAATGGTATGCCTATTTTGCTGCAGACGATGGAAACAATAAAAATCACCGGCTATACGTACTGGAAAATGCTTCAGCAGATCCCCTGGCCGGCGAGTGGATCCTGAAAGGAAAAATAGCAGACGAAACAGATAAATGGGCCATCGACGGAGATGTGTTTGAATATAAAAAACAATGGTATATGATCTGGTCAGGCTGGGAAGGAGAACTGAACGGTGAACAGGATATTTATATCGCTAAAATGAAAAACCCCTGGACAATAGAAGGCAAAAGAACCCGTATCAGTGCACCCGAATTCAGCTGGGAAAAAATAGGCGATCTGAAAGGCGAAACGCCACCCCATATCAATGTAAACGAAGGACCACAGGCGCTGCTGCACGGTAACGACCTTTTTATTGTGTATTCTGCCAGTGCGTGCTGGACAGATTTTTATGCCCTGGGGCAGTTGCGGTTCACCGGGGGCGCTAACCTGCTGGATGCCGGGAAATGGAAGAAAAGTGCCGAACCGGTTTTTAAGCAGTCCATTGCAAACGGCGTTTTCGGAACAGGACATAATTCTTTTTTTGTATCACCCAACGGAAAAGAAAACTGGATCCTGTACCATGCCAACAGCAACCCGGGCGATGGTTGCGGCAATAAACGCTCGCCCCGTGCACAACCATTTACCTGGAATACAGACGGTACGCCCAATTTTGGGGAACCCGTAAAAGCGGGTATCGCATTGGCCCTTCCGGCAGAAAAATAATCAATGACTTGAAAAAATAACAGATGAAAAAAATTTTTATTGTTTCTTGTTTCGTGTTAGCAGGCAAATTTGTTAGCAGCCAAGCATTCAGGGCACCAGCCTACCCATTGGTAACGCATGATCCGTATTTCAGCATATGGTCTACTACAGACGCATTAACGGCCTCTGCTACCAAGCACTGGACCGGTACCGACCACTCACTGATCGGTTGTATAAAAGTAGATGGCACCATTTACCGTTTTTTAGGCAACAACGAAAAAACCTATAACACGCTGGTGCCCGCTTCAGACGAAATGGGCTACTCAACCATGTATACCGAAACCGCCCCCGCCGACGGTTGGAATGCAAACGCTTTTAACGATGGCCAATGGCAAAAAGGCATGGCACCCTTCGGCGACAACCCGTCAACTGCCAAAACCCTGTGGAAAAGCAAAGACCTGTGGGTGCGCCGTAGTTTCACGCTCAGCAAAAGCACGTTTAATAAATTATACCTGAAAATACTGCACGACGACAATGTGGAAGCATTCCTGAACGGGGAGCGCATCTTTGAAACAAAGGGCTGGACCGGCAAATTTATTTATATACCCATTACCGACGCGGTGAAACAAAAAATAATAAAAGGCAAGAATGTACTGGCCATACATGTGGCCAATACCGCCGGGGGCGCAGCGCTGGATGCAGGCATCGTTGAAGAGGCCACAGACAGCAAAGAAGCCAGTGTTAAAGTAGCCGAACAGAAATCTGTGCTGGTAAATGCCACTCAAACCATTTATTCTTTTACCTGTGGCAAAGCAGACCTTACACTCACCTTTACATCGCCGCTGCTGACAGATGACCTCAATCTTTTATCCAGGCCGGTTACTTATATCAATGCCGCTGTAAAACCCAATGATGGTGCTGCGCACGATGTTCAATTGTATTTTGGCGCGTCAACAGACATCGCTACCAATACCGGCGCGCAGGAAATAAAAGCGGAAAAATATGCTACCGGCGGATTGTCTGTGCTGAAAGCAGGAACCGTTGAACAACCGGTATTACAGAAAAGGGGCGATGATCTGCGGATTGACTGGGGATATATGTATGTGGCCGTACCAACGGCCAGCGGCATATCACAATCTGTTTCCGCCTTGCGAAGCCTGGCAGGTTGTTTCGTGCCGCCGGTTATTAATTCAACTGCGGGCAAGCACCTGATGCTGAATAACCTGGTAACGATGGGTAAGGTAAATGCTGCCGGAAAAGAACAACTTTTTTTAATCGGGTATGATGATCTCTATGCCATCCAGTATTTTCACCAGAACCTGAAAGCCTGGTGGAAATCACAGCCCGGCGCCACCATCGACCAGCAATTGTCTGAAGCAGCAAAAGGATATACAGGCATACTTAAAAGATGCGAAGCCTTTAACCAGCAATTGCACGCAGACGCAGTAAAAGCCGGTGGTGAAAATTATGCGCGCCTCTGCGAACTGGCCTATCGCCAAAGCATAGCCGCACATAAATTACTGAAAAGCCCTGAAGGAGAGATATTGTTTCTTTCTAAAGAGAATTTCAGCAACGGTTCCATTAACACCGTTGATGTTACCTATCCCTCAGCACCCCTGTACCTGGTGTACAATGCGGATTTGCTGAAAGGAATGCTCAACGGCATCTTTTATTACAGCGAAAGCGGTAAATGGACCAAGCCCTTCGCTGCACACGATCTGGGCAAGTATCCCCTCGCCAATGGCGAAGATTACGGAGAAGGTATGCCAGTGGAAGAATCGGGCAATATGACCATTCTGGCAGGCGCCATTTCAAAAGTGGAAGGCAATGCAGACTATGCAAAAAAACACTGGCAGACACTTACCACCTGGACAAATTACCTGGTCAGGGAAGGCTTTGACCCCGCCAATCAATTGTGTACCGATGATTTTGCCGGTCACCTGGCACGCAATGCCAATCTTTCTGCCAAAGCCATTGTAGGCATTGGTTGCTACGCCATGATGGCCGATATGCTTGGCCAGAAAGATACCGCGGCAAAATACAGGGCCATTGCAAAAGACATGGCGCTGCGCTGGGAGCAAATGTGCGATGAGGGCGACCATTATGCCTTAACATTCGACAAGAACGGCACCTGGAGCCAGAAATACAATATCGTATGGGACAAAGTGCTGGGCCTTGATTTGTTCCGCAAAGAAGTATACGAGAAAGAAATTAAATTTTACCTGACCAAGCAAAACGAATTTGGCCTGCCGCTCGACAGCCGGAAGACCTATACCAAGTCTGACTGGATTGTATGGACTTCTGTACTGGCCGGTAATGAAAAAGATTTTCAATCCCTGCTGAACCCAGTCTATAAATATGCCACTGAAACAAGCTCAAGGGTGCCATTAAGTGATTGGCATGAAACCACCAATGGAAAGATGGTCGGTTTTCAGGCCCGGAGCGTAGTAGGGGGCTATTTTATTAAAATGCTGGATCAAAAACTGAAAAAATAATATGAACGCTGTACGCAAATGCCTGGTATTTTTTTGCTGTCTGTCCCTGGCCCAGGCGCATGCGCAGAACGCAGTGGTGCTTTCTCATTATGTGTTCGACCAGTTTATGCCCGGCAAAGTGCAGCAGAAAAATGGTACATCGTCAGATGCGAAACTCAATTATAATATATTAAGCGGTGAAATGATCTTTGAATCCGCACCCGGTAAATACCTGGCCCTGGCCAACCCCGAACAGGCAGATACCGTTTTTATCGCCGGCAGAAAATTCGTACCCGTTGGCAACAGGTTCTACGAACTGCTGTTAAAGGCACCCATCCCTTTACTGGTTGAATATACCTGCACCGTAAAAGAGCCAGGAAACGATATCGGTTATGGTATGTCTTCTGTGACCTCCGCTTCCCCCGCAGTAAAATCACTGATACAAAGCGGAGGCGCTTACAGCCTTAAACTACCCGATGGATTCGAAGTAATAAGCAATGCGCAATACTGGGTTATTGCCGGCGGTAAAAACCAGAAGGCCAACAGCGCAAGGCAACTGGCCGCAGCATTGCCCGATAAAAAAGAAAAAATCAATGAGCTGGTAAAAAAGAACAATAGCAATTTCAATAAGCAACAGGATATCGTTGACCTGCTACTGCAATTGTAAAAGCCAGTGCTGTTAGCATAGCGGCTTTAGCCTGCACATACCCAGTTATAGCACCCATATTAATATTTAAAACATGAGCATACAAAACAAGATCTGGTTCGGTTTACTTTTTTTACTGGTCAGCGGTGGCCTGCAGGCGCAAAAAAATAAAAAAACAGTTACCGGGATGCCGGTACCCGCAAAAGTGTGGACGGCAGAAAAAGCAAATGCCTGGTACACGGAACATGCATGGCTTACAGGGGCCAATTATATTCCTGCAAATGCCATTAGCCAGCTGGAGATGTGGCAGGCGGCCACCTTTGACCCGGCCACCATCGACAAAGAACTGGGCTGGGCAGAAAGCATTGGATTTAACACCCTCCGCGTTTTCTTACATTCACTGGCCTGGAAACAGGATCCCGAAGGTTTTAAAAAACGGGTGGACCAGTTTTTATCGATTGCAGATAAACACCATATACAACCATTGTTTGTTTTTTTTGACGATTGCTGGAACAAAGAGCCCAAAACAGGCACCCAGCCCGTTCCTAAAACAGGTATCCATAATTCAGGCTGGATGCAGGATCCAGGCCAGCCGGCCTCTGAAGACAGCAGTAATTTTGCCGGCCTGGAAAAATATGTAAAAGATGTACTGGGCACTTTTGCGCACGACAAGCGAATTTTGTTATGGGACCTGTATAATGAACCCGGTAACAGCGGTAAAGGCGATAAAAGCATCCCCCTGCTCACAAAAGTATTCGAATGGGCCCGGGCCGTTAACCCAGATCAGCCGGTAAGCGCAGGTCTCTGGGACTGGAATCTTACAAAACTGAATGTGCTGCAAATGAATAATTCTGATGTGATTACCTATCATAACTATGATGAGCTGCCCCTGCACCAGCGGGTGGTGTCCATCTTGCAGGCAAGCGGCCGGCCACTTATTTGTACGGAGTATATGGCCCGCCCGCGCAACAGCCGTTTTTCCACCATTCTGCCCATGTTGAAAAAAGAAAAAGTGGGGGCCATCAACTGGGGCTTCGTAGATGGTAAAACCAATACCATTTATGCCTGGGATACCCCTTTGCCAGACGGAAGCCAGCCAATAGAATGGTTTCACGATATCTTCCGGAAAGACGGCAGGCCTTACCGGGAAGATGAGACAAACCTGATAAAAAAACTGAACGGTATCCAATAAGATGTACGAATCTTTCTCATATAGCGTTTTAGCAAGTACAACCGGGTGTTTTTACACCGGGTTTCTTTCCGAACTTTATACCAACAGTGATGAGTGATACGATTTCTAAAATAACGATACAGGATATAGCCCGGGCCCTCAATATTACCGCGGCTACGGTATCGCGTGCGCTAAACAATCATCCTGCGATAAAAGAAGCTACCAAAAAAGCGGTGAAGGAAACAGCCGTGCGACTGAATTACCAACCCAATAAGATTGCCTCTTCACTGCGCCTGGGTAAATCAAATATCATCGGGGTGATCATACCCAGTGCCGAGATCAATTTCTTCGGTTCGGTGGTGCATGGCATAGAAAAAATAGCCAATGAGAATAATTACAATGTACTGATTTACCAGTCTAATGAAATGTATGAATATGAGAAAAAAGGGGTGCAGGCTTTTCTACAGTCGCAGGTAGATGGTGTACTGGCTTCCATCTCAAAAGAATCCATGAACCTGGATCATTACAGCGAAATAAAAAAACGGGGCGTTCCCCTGATCCTTTTCGACCGGGCCAGCGATGAACTGGGCGTTTCTTCGGTTGTAGTAGACGATTATGCCGGTGCTTTTGCCGCCACCAAACACCTGATAGAACAGGGCTGCCGCCGCATTGCCCATATTGGCGGCCAGCAACATGTAAGTATTTTTAACCAGCGCCTGAAAGGATATATTGATGCCCTGAACGTACACCGTATACCGGTAGACGATGATTTGATCGTATACGGAAAAGTAAGCATAGAGTCCGGGCGTGAATGTATGAGCAGGTTGCTCGATCGTGAACAGCCACCCAACGGCGTTTTTGCCGTAGAAGATTTTACGGCACTGGGCGCCATGCAGGTAATCAAAGCCGCCGGGAAAGCCATGCCGGCCGACATCGCCCTTGTAGGCTTTGCCAACGAAGCTTTCGGCGAATACCTGACCCCCTCACTGTCTTCCGTTAACCAGCAAACCGTTACCATGGGTGAAGAAGCCGCCAAACTTTTTTTTGAGGGACTGAAAAACGGCGAACCGTATAAAGACAAACCCAAAAAGAAAATACTGAAACCTGAACTGATATGCCGCCAGTCAAGTATGCGGATATTTTCATAAACAGCCATAGCGCGCAGGTTAGTAAGATTTTTATCACCAACGCAGGGTTTTACTGATTTACCAATAAAAGAAATCAGCATAAACCCTGTTCCATTTTTTGCAAGGGTTGCTCAAAAATGAGTATGACCAAATTCTTTTTACTACCATTATCATTGGTCTGTTGCGTGCTGGCAAACGGCCAGGCAACAGCAGATACGCAGGATTTTCGTCCCAGTACTACCAGTTCTGTAAAACTGAACGGGCATATCCTTTCTGTCTGCTGGTCTGCTGGTAAACAAATAACCGCACAACTGGATCTGCAGCTTGAAAAAGAAAAGCCTTTGATCAGCAGCATCCGGTTAATCAGAGACGGGCAGGCAAAGGAAATAATAACGGCGGCAGATCCTGTCTTTTTATTAACCGTAGGCAAACGCGACCTGGTATCGCAAAACGGCTGGAATATTTTTTTCGATAAGGTTCCATTGAAGCCGCACCAGACCTACCGGGTTGACATGCAGAAAAATCATATTGCCGTACGCAGCAAAGGCAGTCGTATCGCTATACAGGTTGATGCTTTAACCGCCCCCGGTTTTGCGGGCCATTTGGAAATCGTACTGTACAAAGGCAGCCCTTTATTAAACATAGCTGCTGTATTGTCTACTGCTATTGATTCTACAGCCATTGTATACGATGCCGGCATTACCAGCCGGCAAAAAAACTGGGACCAGGTTAGCTGGGCCGATGTATACGATAAGCAAAAAGAGGAAGCTGTTCAACTAACGGATACCAGTAAGAGCCAGGCCGTGAAATACAGGGCCATCATCGGCAGCAATACAAAAGGCAGCATAGCGGTGTTTCCCGGTCCGCACCAGTATTTTTATCCGCTCGATGAAGCCTTTAATCTTCATTTTACCTGGTATGGCAATCAATACAATAAAATGCTCAACGGATATGGCATCGGCATCCGGCAGGATCTGTATGGCGATAACCGTTATGTACCCTGGTTCAACGCGCCGCCGAATACCTGGCAGCGGCTTAATTTCTTTTGCCTCCTAAGCGAAGAAAGGCCGGCGGCACTCCTGAAACAGGTAAAAGCGTTTACGCATCAGGATAGTTACCTTCCACTGCCCGGGTATAAGACCATGGTCAGTCATTTTCACAATGAACACATCATGAAAACAGTATTGGCAGGTAAGCCGGTGCCCGATACACCCAATTTTATAAAAGTATTCAGGGCCGCGGGCGTAAACATTGTTCACCTGGCAGAATTTCACTATACCGCACACCCGAAAGGGCCGGAAGAGCAGCGCCTGGCTGAATTGAAAGCATTGTTTAGTGAATGCCGGCGCTTGTCGGGCCCAGGGTTTCTTTTATTGCCGGGCGAAGAACCCAATGAATTTTTTGGCGGTCATTGGCTGCAACTTTTTCCAAAACCCATCTATTGGATAATGGCCAGAAAAGACGAACAACCTTTTAGCAGCATTGACCCTGCCTATGGAAAAGTATACCGCATCCGCGATACCGCTGATATGCTGCAGCTGTTGCAACAGGAAAAGGGCCTTGCCTGGACAGCACATGCACGCACCAAGGGATCGACGGGCTTTCCGGATGCCTATAAAAATGAGCCGTTCTTTTTGTCGGATCGGTTCCTGGGTGCGGCGTGGAAAGCCATGCCGGCGGATCTGTCGCAACCAAAACTGGGAAAAAGGATACTCGATCTGATGGACGATATGAATAACTGGGGCCTGAAAAAGAAAGTGATCGCCGAAGCTGATCTTTTTTCTATTGAACCCGAAAATGAAATGTATGCGCACCTGAATGTAAATTACCTGCAACTGGCAAAATTGCCGGACTATAAAGCCGGATGGATGCCCGTGCTGGATAAACTACAGGCGGGTAAATTTTTCTCTACCACAGGTGAGGTATTGATCCCACTGTTTACAGCAGATGGAAAAGAGCCTGGCGAAAGCTACCGGCCCCATGCAGCAGCGCAGGTGCGGGTATCGTTCCGGCTGGCCTGGACCTTTCCGCTCAATTATGCAGAGATTGTTTCGGGCGATGGAAAAAATGTATACCGGCATACCATCGATTTAAGCAATACCAGGGCATTCGGGCAGCATACTTTTCACGAAACCCTCAACCTGGCCGGTCGTAAATGGGTGCGGCTGGAAGCCTGGGACGTAGCTGCCAATGGCGCTTTTACACAAACAATTTGGTTGAAGTAGATCACTAATGTTGAGATTTGCGGAGCCAGCCGGGTTAATGAAAATCCCGCCATTCCAGAATCAGACACCAGCTATTTGCTTCTCCTGGGGTAGCAATTCTACACATCTTCTTCGCTAAATAAGCTTTGCAGCCTGCATTTTTGTTAATAGCAGGTGGTATGTTATTTGAAATACGCATAGGTATTATGAATATCGAAATAAAATTCATTAGCCAGGTATTGAGATATGCTGCTGCCGCAGCCATCGCTTATTGTATAGCTGTTTGTTTCTATATAAAAGCGATGTCTTACAGCGGTGTGTATATTTTATACATAGGCAACTTTTTGTTCGCAGCTGTGATCGGCGTATTTATCGCATGGTTTTATAAAAGGCACGAATCCGATATCAACACTATCAAATTGGTGATCATCGGCGCCAAAACAGCTGTAGCCGGCATTGTAATCGCCTGCCTGTTATGCCTGGTATTGTTAATAATCCTGGTGCCAGCTGTCTTTAAGCCGGAATCGGTTAGTCACCTGGCATTGCAGCATTCGCCTGCCCAGTTTGAAGGTAAGAACCAGGGTTTCGGGGTGATTTTATTCCTGAATGCTATTTTGGGCAATATGGGCGCTTCATTTTTTATCTCCTTACTGATACCTTTTTCTGTTATGAAGAACCTGTATGGTAAAGAAGATAACGCACCGCGCTCTCCCAGCACTGAAAATCCCAAGAAAAATTACAATTTATAATAAATCCGCAGACCTATCTGTATGAGACAAAAAGGTGTATTGTTTTTTGCTTTGTTGCTGGAGGCTACTACCGGTAATGGGCAGGTGGAATATCCTTATCCCTTGCAAAAATTATATTTCAATACGGAAGGAAAAAAAAGTTATATGGTTTACATGGATGTGCAACCTGTAAACGGCAATGGCCAGACGATCATTCTCGACCCGTGCACGGGGCTGCAAAAGTCCGAGTGACGATCTTCGCGCCGGCTAAGGCGCCGCCGGTCGATAAAATCGGCTGGATCGCCCTGATTTTCGGGACCGG
>CAXTMV010000030.1:0-31887 GCA_964245425.1 uncultured Flavihumibacter sp.
GTTCACCGTAATATAATCTGTTTTCATCATGGTGTCTGTACAGCCGTTAATATTGGTGATGGCCAGGCTGATGCTGTATGTACCGCTCTGGTGATAAGCCACCCTTATATTGCGTGCTGTATCCGCGCCATAACCGAGCGCCCAGTTGTAAGCAACTATATTGGAAGGGTTAAAACCGGTAGACTGCAGGGAAATGGAATCGCCTTTACACACAACCGTGCGGGAAGCGGTAAAATCAGCCTTTTCATGTACCACCCTGGCTCGGTAAGCAGCCACATGTGTACAGGTACCGTTGGTAACCGTTAGTCTTACGGTAAAGATGCCGGGTGCGCTGTAAATATGCGCCGGGTTTTTGTCGGTAGACTGGCTGCCATCTCCAAAATCCCATGCCCAGGAATTAGCGCCTACAGAAAAATCGGTAAAAGCAAAATTGAAGGGAGCACTGCACAGAACATCTGCTGAAAATTTTGCCACCGGTGGCCGTATATAAATGAAATTATTTTTCAGCAGGGTATCCGAGCAGCCATTGTTGCTTACTACCAAGCGGATATGAAAATAACCGGTATCATTATACAAATGAGCGGGGTTGCGGGAAGTATCTGTAATGCCATCGCCAAAATCCCAAAGCCAATTGGTAAGGGTGCCGGTGGATTGATCAGAGAAATTGATGGGTGTGGAGGCACAGGTATTGGTGGGGTTGGCAGTAAATGCCGCAACTGGTTTCTGGCCGGCCCTCACCGCATTTGGATAATTGATGGTGCCGCTGCAGCCGTCTGCCGTTGTATAGGTTAATGAAACACTGAATGTTCCGGCGTTGTTATAAACATGATAAGGATTTGGACCAGTAGAAGAAGTGCCGTCTCCAAAGTTCCAGGCATAGCTGGTAACGGGCACAACAGACTTAACGGTATAAGCCGGATTAAAAACGAGTGGTGCACAGCCTAACAAAGGAAGACCGGCTATCTGTATATCTGCCGGTACGGCATTTATGTAATTGGCTTGTTTAAGGGTATCGGCGCAACCATTGCTATTGGTTACAATCAGTGTTACGGTATAAGCGCCATTCTGCAGGTAGGTATGAGATGGGTTCTGCAAGGTAGAGGAACCACCGTCTCCAAACAGCCATTTATAGCTGATGGCGCCCGTGGTAAGGTTGGAAAACTGCACCGAAAGCGGGGCGTTGCAGGAGGCCGTTTTATCTGCCGTAAAACCGGCAATGGCTTTGGGTAATATTTTAATAGACTTTGAGACAGAATCTTTACAGCTGCCGAAATCGGCCACCAGGCTAATGGTAAAAATGCCGGCATCTTTGTATAGAACAGAGGGATTGGCAGCAACGGAGGAGCTGCCATTACCAAAATTCCAGTACAGGTTGCCGGTAGTTGGCTGAGAGGTATTAAAAACCTGCACGGCATTGTTCTGGCAAATGCTGTCGGGTGCCTT
Source organism: uncultured Flavihumibacter sp. (assembly GCA_964245425.1). Taxonomy (GTDB): domain Bacteria; phylum Bacteroidota; class Bacteroidia; order Chitinophagales; family Chitinophagaceae; genus JACMLD01. The sequence continues at coordinate 1,444 of CAXTMV010000030.1, forward strand.
GAAATCTGCTTTGGCAACGCCTACTGCAATTGAATCTTTTTTGGTCAACGTATCCGTACAACCGGCATTGTTTTTTACAATCAGCTGTAAACTGTACAGCCCGGCTGCCTGGTAGGTATTTGCCGGATTCTGCAGGAAAGACGTGTTGCCATCGCCAAACAACCATTGCCAGGAAAGTGTGCCGGTGCCGGTACTTTTATCGGTAAAATGCACAATAGAAGGCGGGGTACACTGGCTGCTGCCCGTATAAGAAAAGTCTGCTTTTACGCCATCTTTTATTTTTATGTATTGCGCTTTTGAGAGCGTGGTTACGCAGCCGGCAGTATTGGTTACCCGCAGTATTACATTGTAATTACCAGGGGCAGTATACGTGTGTACCGGTTTTTTATCGGTAGATACGGAGCCATCGCCCATATCCCATTCCCATTTAATAATGCTGCCTTCCTGCGGGGTACTCTGATCAGTGAAGCGCACTTTTAATGGGTAACAGCCTGTTGTATCGGATGCTTTGAAAAGGGGTTTGGGCAGTGCATTAACAATTACATATTGTTGTTTTACCAATGAGTCTGCCGCGCTGCCGTTTTTTATAACAAGTTTAATGCTGTATTTGCCGGGGGTAAAATAAGTGGTAGAAGGATTTTGAAGGAATGAGACGGTACCATTTCCCAGATCCCATTTCCAGCTGGAAGGGCTGCCTTTGCTCATATCCGAAAACTGAACGAATACCGGGGCGCAGCCACTGGAAGGGCTTGCGGTAAAATCTGTATGCAATTGAGCCATCGTTGCTTGCTGTACAGCCATGCAAAGCAACAATACATACAGTGTACGGAACACCATGTGCCAAACAGCCTTCATATGATAGTGGATTCGGGGTTATCAAAGGATATCTGGGTATTAAACGGCGGGTTTTGAAATAAGGTATATTCCGCCTCGTTTTTTTTAGCCGGTAATGGTTTTCCTATACTCGTTTTTTTGACTGGCACAAAAATGCCATCCGGCACGGACGGGCAACAGCAGCCCACAATAGCTGCGCATAACGATGAACGTTGTTTATTTCTTTCTTAAGTGAAGAATGTTGGTTCCGGTGGCCGTACCGGTGGATGCTTCTACATAATCCAGGTAGCTGTCGGTTATTTTCCACGTATGGTTCAGCAGCTTCAATGTGTCATTGGCCTGTGGGGGGAAGGCCGCGGTGATGGTATAACTGTTGATATCATAGTTCCAGGTGCCGCCCAGGGTGGTGGCACTGCGGATGCCATCTACATTGCCATTTTCATAGAATTGAAATTCGTAACCAAGAAAATCAGGGGTGATATCTGTGGAGTCTTGTTTGTATTGCTCTACATACCAATGACCGGTGGTAATGGCACTGATAACAATGCTTTCCTCCTGTTTCTGGATGGCTTTTTTACAGGAACAAAAAGTAGCCACACAGATCAGCATCATCAGCAACAGCAAGCTTTTTTTGCCTGGCAGGCTGTCTGTAGTATGTTTAAAATGCATAAATGTCTTTGTATTTGGCGGTTGCGTAACGTATAAAATAATCAATATTCAGCGGTTCCCCGCTTATTCTTGTACACAATTCTTCGCTGGTGAACCTGCGCCCGTGCATATGCACAGATATACGTAACCAGTCTAATAACGGTTTGTAATTGCCTTTTGTTATGGCTGCGGCCAGATCCGGTATGTTTTTTTCTGCAGCAGCAAAAAACTGCGCCGCGTAGAAACTGCCCAGGCTATAGGTGGGGAAATAACCAAAACTGCCATGGCTCCAGTGCACATCCTGCAGGCAGCCTCGCCTGTTGTCCGGTACTGAAACGCCCAGTAGCTGGCTGTATTGTGCGTTCCACCAGGCGGGGATGTCTTTTGCGGAGAGACTGCCTTCCAGTAATTTTTTTTCGAGCTCATACCGCACCTGTACATGAAAATGATAGGTCAGCTCATCTGCTTCCGTGCGGATAAAAGAAGGGGTGACTTTATTGATGCCCTGGTAGAACTGCTGCAAGGACAGGTCCGACAGTTGCCCCGGAAAATATTGCTGGGCCAGCGGGTAAAAATGACGCCAGCAGGAAAGACTTCTTCCTATATTGTTTTCCCATAAACGCGACTGCGACTCATGAATACTGAGCGAGGTGTATTCGCCCAGCGGCAGTCCATACGAATCTGCCGGCAACCCCTGTTCGTACAGCCCGTGTCCGCATTCATGAATACAGCTCCAGGTCATATTGCTGAAATCATGTTCATCAATACGGGTGGTCAGCCTTACATCCTGGCTGCTGAAATTGGTGGTAAAAGGATGCTCTGCGATATCCTGCCGGCCGGCATCAAAATCAAATCCCAATTGTTTGATCAACTCCATCCCAAACTGCCATTGCTTTTCTTTCGGATACAATCCGGACAGAAAGCCATCGGATACCTGGCCGGCGGCACTTATCTTGTTCAGCAGTTCTTTTAAAGGGCTTTGCAGGCTGTTAAAAACCTTGTCGAGCATGGCAACGGTACAGCCGCGTTCGTACTGGTTCAGCAGGGCATTGTAGGGATGATCTTCATATCCGAGCAGGCTGGCCTCCTGTTTTTTTAATTCCAGTAAATTGGCCAGGTGGGGTTCAAATACGGAAAAATCATCGTCTTTTTTAGCGGTTACCCATGCCTGGAAGCTGCTGGAAGTAGCTTCGCTAAGTTTGCGAACAAAATCGCCTGACAGTTTTTCCTGCTGGGTATAATCGTACCCGGTGAGTGCAACATTTTTTTGCGGGCTGTCGGGAAGACCATCTGCTGCCAGCAAATCCTGCAAAACCTGGCTGAACAGCGGGCTGGTAAACAGTTCATGGCTGATTTCACTAAGGGTGGCTATCTGCTGCGCCCGGTGAGCCGCCCCTTTTTGCGGCATATACGTCTCCTGGTCCCATTGTAACACGGCAATAGCATACCTTGTGTCGGCAATTTTTTGCAGGTGCGCCGTATATTCCTTGTATCGTTTATTAGTATCCATGTATAGGTTGCGTTCAATAAATTGTTAATCTTGCATTACCGGTCCGTACTACGCTGGTATTGCTATAAATTAGCGAAATCCGAAATTATTTTTTGCCATGCAGAAACAAATGTACACTTACTTTATTTTTTGTGTTGTTCTTTTAGGCAGTTTAACGGGTGCACAAGCGCAAAATATAGATTCTTTGCTGGGTATTTTCAAACAGGCAGATCCGCAGGAAAAGATTTACATACATTTTGATAAAAATTATTACAATCCCGGCGAGACCATCTGGTTCAAGGCTTATATTTTTGATGGATTGGAGCATGCGGAAGGACCCAGGACCTTTTATGCAGAGCTGACAGATGAGGCAGGCAATGTATTAAACCGGTTTACGGCCCCGGTTGGTGAATCCAGTTCGGCCGGCAGCCTTGTGCTGGCACCTACTCTTTCCAAAAACCTCTTGTATTTCAGGGCCTATACATCGGCTATGCTAAACGGAGATACCAGCTTCCTGTATGTTAAGCCCATCCGTATTATTACGGGTGCAAAACCCGTTAAAAACAGGCCGCCGGTACCGGTAGGCATTCGTTTCTTACCTGAGGGAGGCGACCTAGTAGCGGATATCTCGTCTGTGCTGGCCTTCAAGGTTACAGATGCCAACGGCCTTCCGGTGAATGCCAAAGGAATTGTGAAAGCAGGCGATGGAAGCAAAATCGGTGATTTTGTTACCGTGCACGATGGCATGGGCTGGTTCAGGATGGAGCCTAAACAAGGCCAGTCATACACCGCTGTGTGGAAAGACGCTGCAGGGAAAGAATATACCACCCCCTTGCCGGCTGTAAAACAGGAAGGTGTCAGCCTGCAGGTCACCGATGCCCCCGACAGTAAAAAATTTATCCTGCAACGATCTGAAAATATCAATGAAGAAGGAAAGGCGTTGCGTATCATTGCCTATATGAACCAGCAGCTGGTATATTATGCAAAGGTGAACCTTTCCTCCAATAATGTTACATCGGGTTTGATACCTACCAAACAACTTCCTTCGGGCATCCTGCAGCTAACTGTTTTCGATAAGAACATGAAGCCACTGGCCGAACGCATCGCCTTTGTTAATAACCACGATTATGAATTTGACGCCGATGCCTGGATACCGGTATTGAATAAAAACAAACGCGGACTAAACACCCTGGAAGTACAGGTATCAGATACTTTCCGCGCCAACCTGTCTTTATCGGTCACGGATGCGGATCTCAATGTACCTGCTTCCCCCAATGAAGACAATATCATTTCCCATCTTTTACTCACGGGCGACCTGCATGGTAAAATAGCGAACCCCTATTATTATTTTTTCAGTACTGCAGACAGCGCGTCGGCTTATCTCGATCTGGTGATGCTGACAAATGGCTGGCGCCGGTATAAATGGGACAGTGTATTTGCCGGCAAACCGCCTATACCGGTATACAAAGAAGGGAATTTCCTGAGCATCAACGGGAAGCTGATCGGAGTGCAGGGCCACTTTTCGCCAGATACCAAATTGAACGGCATCCTGCAGACAAAAGATTCGGTAAAGAATTTTATTTCTTTACCGGTAGACAGAAAGGGCGAAGTGCAGGCAGACGGGTTTGTTTTTTATGATTTTGCCAAACTGTATTTTCAGTTCAACGATAAAAAACTGGTGTTCGATAAATCTTTGCTGCATGTAGACAATGGCTTGGTGCACAGCCCGGATAAACTGCTGCTGAACGAAGAAGCAAAAAAGACGGGCCAGGAAATTGATACCAACCTCGTTGCAAAAAATATCCGGAATGCCTCCGATGAATTGAAAATAGCCATCCAGCGTGCCCGGCGGGAAAAAGAACAGGTACTGAAAGAAGTAGTGGTAACAGGCAGGACAAAAAGCAACGACGAGAAGATGGATGAAAAATACGCCAGTGGCATGTTTTCCGGCGGTGATTCCAGGAATTTTGATGTAGCGAACGACCCTTTCGGCGCCAGCAGCCAAACCATCTTCCAGTATTTGCAGGGCAAAGTAGCCGGCTTGCAGATCAACAGCAGCGGCAATCCGCCTTCTATGAACTGGCGGGGCGGTACGCCGGTCTTTTACCTCGATGAGGTACAGACCGATGCCAGCTTTATGCAAAACCTCAATATGAATGATGTGGCATATGTAAAAGTATTCAGTCCGGGTGCGAGCGGGGTGATTTCCAGCAACGGCGGAGGCGCCATTGCGGTGTATACCAAAAAAGGTAACGACCGTACCACCAATGATAAAAGCAAGGGCCTCGATTATGTACAAATAACGGGCTATACACCGGTAAAAGAATTTATTGCGCCTGATTATGCTACTGCCACTTTGTTAAACGACTTACCCGATCTGCGTACAACGCTTTACTGGGTGCCGTATATCATACTCGATAAAAATAAGAAAAGAGCCAAGGTCCAGTTTTATAACAATGATGTCACCCATCGCTTCAGGGTGGTTATGGAGGGCGTTAATGCCAATGATAAATTTGTACGGGTAGAAAAAGTGATAGAATAGCGGCAGTGCCCCTGTTAACAAAGGCGCCTCTGCGCCATTGCGCTGCCGGCATCACTACCCATGTATGGAGCCTGTTAGCCCATTGCCGGATTAATAAACAGCCTGCTGGTTTTAACCCTATGTTTAAAATGCTATTAAAACATGCACATGCGTGCGTTGATTTCCTTTATTTGTCACACTTTTACGTTCTGTACAAAAAACGCACATGAAAAATTCTGTAAAAGATATCAAAGAATGGTGGATAGGGAAAGGTCTTCATGCAGAACTCCATCTTCCGCTTATTCCGCTCGTCCTGTTCCTGGCCGTGGTATTGTTCTTTATCTTCTCCTCCTGAAATAATTGATTGGTTGATTGGCCGCAACAAATGAGTTTTACAGATGAATGTTCACTTTTGAATTCTTACGTATTTTTCAATGTTCAGTCGGTTGATGCCCGCATTCTCTACTTTTTCAATGCCGGTTTGGGTCAGCGTATCATTATGGATGGTAATGGTAAAACTGAAATCATTGCCTTCCCATTGCCGGTCGTTGCAGTATTCAAGGTGTTCGGTATACAAACTGTCTTTTAAAGAATAACGGCCGCCGCCGGCGCTGAAAGCCGCGGCAGAATCCTTTCCTTTGGCAAGATCATGCAGCAGGAACGCAAAATGGGTATCGTTGATGATCTTTATAAAAGATCGCTTTTGCGTATAATCTGTTACCACGGTGTCGTTCTTTTCAACGGTGGTACCGGAGATAAGCTGCCAGCTGCCTTTAATCGGCAGCGCGGTAACCGCAGGTGCTGGTGGTGCTGTGTTACAGGCGGCGAGCAATGTAAAAATTAATACTGGTAGTGTTGGTACTTTCATAATGGTTTTTTATAAAATGATTTTTTGCTTTTACTATTGAGCCCTCCCGCTTGCCAATTGATATGCCGGTATTTACAGCTGATATTATGCTTTACTTTTAAATTTTCAAGCAATAATATACGCATGCTGCTGATCAAAGGGCAAAGCCATCCAGTTGATGCTGTAATCGTAGTTCAACGCAAAACCCGGCCGGGTAGCCGTTGAAGCCGACTGTACATTCCAGTGGAGCAGGGTGCCCGCGGCTACCTGCCTGCCCTGGTGCAAAGAAAAAGGCGCATAGCCGGCATCGGCATGCACCGGCGCTTTCTGGTAACGCAAATCGTTTGTTATAAAGAGGGCAACCCCTCTTCTTACGGCCGAAAAACTTGCCTCCATAAATTCTATTTTCCGGTTGTCTTTCCAAAAATCATAACAGGCAATGTTTTGCGAACTGTTTTGTGTTAGCTGTATATTGAAAGGCTGGTCAAAAACAAAACGTTGTAAAGACTGTGCCGTGGTTCTGAAATTGATCTCCACCGGGTAAAACAAACCGTCTTTTTCCAGTACAATATCGATAAAACTATTATCTGCATCAGATAGCAGGTAAGGAGGCACCAGTAGGCCCGGTACATGGTATTCAATAAATACATTGTTGTAAAAATGGCTGTTTCCGAAATAACTGGCCAGGTACAACTGTACGTCCTGCTCTCGCAGAAACCAGGTGGTTCGGGCAGCCAGGGCAGCATGAATATGCGCAGTGATGGTATCTCTCATGCAAATGATTTTTTGGAACCGGACGGCTGCCAGAATTTGCAGCGCGGAAAGTTAACAGTTTCTCCTGAACCGGTAAATAGATTTTAATCATCCGGCGTATTGCCATCGTCCAAATCTTTTTTGATCAGTTTCTTTATTTGAGGGGCCAGCAGTTTTTCGGATTTGTTGTCTTCAATCGTTTTGGCAGCCCGGTACCGAACGGAAGGATGCCTGCTTTTTTACAACGACAGGAGAATGCCGATATTCTTCTTGTCCATTCGCCCCCCGGCGCGCGCACCAGCTCGGCCAATATCGTTTTGCTGGTTACCTTTTGCAGTGCATCTTGTACATCGGGCAATAAGGCATCCGATTTGATCAGGGGTTTGTCAAATACAGCAAAGTCGTATTTTGCTGGCAGCCCGCGGCTGTATAAAAGGTTCAGCCAGTACCGGAGATTGTCAATATTGCTCGATTCCAGTAAACAATTTAAGAGATCCGGGGACAATGGATCCTGTTTGGCCACCAGCGACAATAAAAAATCCCGGTCACTTTTCGATGGGCTATTGGCAAGGGCATTCAGTGAAATAGAACGGGTTTGTCCACTGTCTAAAAGTGGTCCAACCAGTTCGCGCAGGTTGGGTAGGGGTGTGTATCTTTAGTCCATGAAAATTGCCGATATTATTTCCTTCCTGGCGTCTGTTGCCCCGCCATCGCTGCAGGAAAATTATGACAATGCGGGTCTCCTCACCGGCGCTGCAGCCTGGGAATGCAGTGGCGCCCTTATCAGCCTGGATGCCACAGAAGCCGTAGTGAGGGAAGCCATTGATAAGAAATGCAACCTGGTTATTGCGCACCACCCGATCATTTTCGGGGGCCTTAAAAAGATCAATGGCAAAAATTACGTAGAACAAACGGTTATTGCGGCCATCAAGAATGATATTGCCATTTATGCTATTCATACCAATCTCGACAATATAATAACAGGTGTAAACGGGATAGTGGCTGCCAAACTGGGACTAACAGATACCCATATACTGGCACCCAAAGCCGGTTTGCTTCGGAAACTGCAGGTGTTTGTGCCGGTGCAGGCGTCCGATGGGGTGCGCCGGGCTATTTTTACTGCCGGCGCCGGGCAGGTTGGGCAATACAGCGAATGCAGTTTTAACAGCGCTGGCACCGGTACTTTTACCGCAGGAGCTGGTACCCATCCTTTTACGGGTGAAATAGGCCGGCAACAGCAGGAAAATGAAGTGAAAATAGAAACCATTTTCCCCGCTTGGCTGGAACCTGTCATTGTAAGTGCTATGAAAGTTGCGCATCCTTATGAAGAGGTGGCATATGACATCTTGCCATTGACGAACACGCACGGCGGTATTGGTGCAGGAATTGTGGGTCTGTTACCGGAAGCAATGGAAGAAGGCGCTTTTCTAAGCCGGTTGAAATCCGTTTTCGGGGTGCCGGTAATCAGGCATACTGCGTTGGGGAAAAGACGGGTTAAAAAAGTGGCGCTGTGCGGCGGGGCTGGTAGTTCCCTCATTTCCAATGCGATAGCGGTGGGTGCCGATTTTTATATTACAGCGGACATGAAATACCATGAATTTTTTGATGCCAACGGGCGCCTGGTAATAGCGGATATCGGCCATTTTGAAAGCGAACAGTTTACCATGGAGCTTTTAGCTGGTTTTTTGCGGGAAAAATTCCCTACCTTTGCTGCCCTCAAAACAGGGGTGAATACCAACCCGGTACATTATTTCCTGTAATGAGCGGAACAGGTATCTGTCGTTCAGAACTGACCATGGCTGTACAGATGAAGCGCTTGCTACGCCTGCCTGTTTGATAGGCCGGCAACGATGTAGCTAAAGAACAGAAGCAGGTATCATAACACTAAAAATACACAATACAATATGGCAACAGTAAAAGATTTTTCGGTTGAAGAAAAACTCACCTCGCTGGTTACCCTACAGAAAATTGAAAGCAAGCTGGACGAGATCCAGATTCTGAAAGGCGAATTACCAATGGAAGTTAGTGACCTGGAAGATGAGATTACCGGATTGCATTCGCGCCAAACCCGCGTGGAAGAAGAGATCAATGGCATCAACGAATTCATTAACCAGAAGAAAGAACTGATCAAGGAATCCGAGGCGCTGGTTAAAAAATATGAGAAACAAACCACCAATGTGAAGAACAGCCGTGAGTTTGAGGCCGTTAATAAAGAAATTGAAATGCAGCAGCTGGAAGTAAAGCTGGCGGAAAAACATATCAAAGATGCCCAGGAAGAAATCAGCGAGAAGGCCGTGCTGCTGGAAAGGGCAAAAAAAGGACTGGCTACCAAGGAAGGGGTGTTGAAGAATAAAAAGGAAGAACTGGAGAAGATTGTGGCCACCACTGAGAAAGAAGAAAAACATTTTAACAAGTTGAGCGCTGAGGCAAGGGAGAAAGTTGATGAACGCCTGTTGAATTCTTACGACCGTATTCGTAAAAACTATCGCAATGGACTGGCGGTGGTACCGGTAGAGCGCGATGCCTGCGGCGGCTGTTTTAATGCCATCCCCCCGCAGAAACAAAGCGAGATCAAACAGCGCAAGAAGATCATTATTTGTGAAAACTGCGGCCGTATACTGGTAGACAATGACCTGGCAGATGCTGTTGAGATAAAATAAATAACAGGAACCTGTTTTTTATAAGGGATGCAGTGATGCATCCTTTTTTTGTTGAGGGAAAGAACGCAGATGATGATGATTGTTATGATGGATATGATATTTTCGGCTGATTTTTATTTATTTATTTTTCAGCCGTTCTTACACTTTTTCAGGCAAATGCGTCTGTCCTGCCAGTTTACATTACATCCCCGGATAACAATGCCCGGTTTCTTTTCCTGCAGGGCTACTTGCCTGCCGGTTGTTTTTCTCCTGTCAATGTGCATATAAACCCCTTTGCCGGAATATAATTTCCATTAATTTGCTATTGGTAAACAGGTCGCAGCGGTTGCGGGCAATAAATACTTCGGGAACATGCTTCAGAAATTACATATACAGAACTACGCCATCATAGACGAGATCGAGATTGATTTTGCCGGCAAACTGAATATCATTACCGGCGAAACGGGTGCAGGAAAATCGATCTTGGTGGGTGCTTTGTCGCTGATACTGGGCGACCGGGCAGACAGCGCTGTATTGCAAAACCGCGAAAAAAAATGCATCGTAGAAGGATATTTTGCCATTGGCGGCAAAAAGAACGTACAGCCTTTTTTTACCGCGAACGATTTGGATATTGAAGAAGAACTGGTGATAAGACGGGAAATCGGGGTCAATGGCAAATCGAGGGCTTTTGTAAATGATACGCCCGTAAACCTTGAGCAATTAAGAGCCCTGGGCACACTGCTGGTAGACCTGCACCAGCAGTTTGATACATTGACACTCGGCGAGTCGGCGTTCCAGCGCGAAGTGCTGGATGCGCTGGCTGGCCAGGCGATTATAGTACAGCAGTACCAGGGTATTTATTATAACTGGCAGCAATGCGTCAAAGCATTGCTGGATCTGCGGGAACAAAAAAAACAATTCAGCGCAGTATACGATTATAATAAATTTTTGTCTGACGAGCTGGAGGAAGCTGCTTTCAGGGAGCATGAGCTGGAAGACCTGGACAGCGAATTAAAACTGCTGAGCAATGCAGAGGGCATTAAGGGGGCTTTGTCGGCAGTGGCCTATGAATTAAATGAAGGTGAACAGCCCGTGGTACAACTGTTAAAACGCATGCTGCAGCAATTGCAGGCCTATGCCGCTTACCACCCTGTTTTACCCGGTTTGCTGCAGCGCCTTCAGTCTGCGCAGATAGAGCTGGCCGATATCGGCGATGAAATAGCGCGCATCAATGATCAGGTACAATACGATCCCAAACGAATTGAACAGATCAGCGAACGGATGGCCACCGGGTATAAATTATTAAAGAAACACGGCGCAAAGAATACAACGGAGTTACTCGAGATCCAATCTCAACTTGCCGGCAAGCTGTTGGCGGTATTGAATATTGATGAAGCCATGGCGGCAAAAGAAAAAGAGAGCCAGTTGTTGTTTGAGAAGGCGCAGGAACTGGCTGCGCAAATATCCAAATACAGGAAAAAGGAAATAAAACCGCTGGAAGAAAAAGTAAATGCGTTATTGCAGCAGGTGGGCATGCCCAATGCAAGGTTAAAGGTGGATATGCAGGTGCTGAACAGCGCCGGCTCACCACTGAATGAATGGGGGGCTGATAAAATTGATTTTCTTTTCGACGCCAATAAAAGTAACCGTTTTGAACCGGTACGAAAAGTAGCTTCGGGCGGCGAGCTGAGCCGGCTGATGTTGTGCATCAAATCGCTGGTGGCGCAGTCGCTTGATCTGCCTACGCTGATCTTTGACGAGATCGACAGTGGTATTTCGGGCGAAGCGGCTAAACAGGTAGGTATTATTATGAAGACACTGGCGGCACAGCGACAGGTTATTTCCATAACGCACCAGCCGCAGATAGCCGGTAAGGCCGACGCGCACTTTTTTGTGTATAAGGAAATAAAAGGCAATGCCATTAAAACAAATATCAGGTTGTTGTCTGCAGATGAACGGATCAATGCTATTGCGCGCATGCTGAGCGGCGAAAAACCTACCGCCGCCGCATTGGAGAATGCCCGGGAAATGATGAATTAGGAGGCGGATGCGGTAAAACTTAAAAAAAAAACCGTGCAAATTGCACGGTCTTGTATACAATGGTAATTCCGGTAAACGGAATTAGTATTCGTCTTCATTAAAAAAGAAATCTTCTTGAGAGGGGTAATCGGGCCAGATATCATCTATGGCTTCGTAAATCTCACCCTCGTCTTCCAGCTCCTGCAGGTTTTCTACCACCTCAATGGGGGCGCCGCTGCGGATAGCATAGTCAATCAATTCGTCCTTGGTGGCTGGCCAGGGTGCGTCTTCTAAATAGGATGCTAGTTCAAGTGTCCAGAACATTGTTGAATGTCTTTAATTTTCGGCAAATGTAACGGTTAATACTGAACAACCAAATGTAGTTTTTCACCATTTTAAAGGCCAAATAAGCCAGGGTTGCCGGTGGTAAGAACGAATAAAATTGTAGGTTCGTATTTTAAAGGAATAAGACCTGGGAATATGTTAACAGCAGCAGCTTTGCACAAAACGTACGGACAACTGGCGGTATTGCGGGGGGTGGGTCTTACCATTCAACAGGGTGAAATTGTTAGTATTGTGGGGCCTTCCGGCAGTGGCAAAAGCACATTGCTGCACATCCTGGGCACGCTCGACAGGCCCGACAGCGGCGCCATTTCGCTCGACAACAGGAACCTGAACGATCTGAACCCGAAGGCCATGGCCACTTTCCGCAACCGCAATATTGGATTTGTTTTCCAGTTTCACCACCTGCTGCCGGAATTTACCGCATTGGAGAATGTAAGCGTGCCAGGCTGGATTGCCGGACGCGGAAAAAAGGAAGTGGCAGAAAGAGCTGCCAGCCTGCTGGATTTGCTGGGCCTGGCCGACCGCAAAGAAAACAAGCCCCAGCAACTGTCGGGCGGAGAACAACAGCGGGTAGCCGTAGCCAGGGCGCTGATCAACAGCCCGCGGATTATATTTGCCGACGAGCCAACCGGCAACCTCGATTCTGCCAACGCACGTGAACTGCACGATCTGTTCTTCAGTCTCCGCAAACAGTTTAAACAAACCTTCCTGATTGTGACCCACAATGAAGAACTGGCACAAATGAGCGACCGCATCCTGCACATGAAAGACGGAAATATAATTGGGTAGGGCCGGCGCATACGCAGGCTTCTTTGCGTGGAACAGGAACTTATACCACTTACAACTTATTACTTAACTCGGGGTTTCCAGGCAATCTCTTCTATGTTCATCAGGTGGCCGCTGTAGCGGCCCAATACAAATAAATAATCGCTCAGGCGGTTTATATATTGCAATACCAGCGGTTCTTCGCCAGGGCTTTCTGCCGCCAGCCGCACACAGCAGCGTTCTGCACGGCGGCATACACACCGGGCAATGTGCAGGTGTGCCAGCGTAGGATGGCCGCCCGGCAGTATAAAATGCTTCATAGGTGGTATCACTTCATTCATGCGGTCCATTTCTTTTTCCAGCAGCAGCACATCTCCGGCATTTAAATCGGGGATACGCATCTTCGGTTCTTTGATGGGGTCGCAGGCCAGTGAGGAGCCGATGGTGAACAGGCGATCCTGTACTTCCAGCAACAAGGTGCGATTCTGTTCGTCTGTTTGCAGATCCCTGCAAAGGCCGATATAAGAATTAAGTTCGTCTACCGTGCCATAGGCTTCTATTCTTGTATCGGCTTTGGATATTTTGGTGCCACCGATCAATGAAGTGGTTCCTTTGTCGCCGGTTCTGGTATATATTTTTGCCATTGATGAAGTTTTAAGTAGTAAGTGATAAGTGCTGTTGCGTCGGAGGCGGCCTCTTACAGAGCAGCTAAAACATAGAGCAGATTTTTTCGTCCGGTCTTGTAACTATCCAGGATGGCAGGGATATTTAAAAACGGATGACTTATTACTTACAACTTTTCTAATGCGTGGAAAGCGTAATCTTTTCATTGAGCCGATCGGTTTCTATAAGCCCGTCCCTGAGTCTCACCACCCGGTGGGCGTGTAGGGCAATGTCTTCTTCATGGGTTACCAGTACTACGGTATTGCCACCGGCCTGTATAGCGCCGAAGATATCCATGATTTCAATAGAGGTTTTCGTGTCCAGGTTACCGGTAGGTTCATCGGCGAGGATGATAGATGGATTATTAACCAGTGCCCTGGCAATGGCTACGCGCTGGCACTGGCCCCCGCTAAGCTCGTTGGGTTTGTGGTGGCTTCTTTCGGTAAGGCTTACTTTTTCCAGAACAGCCATCGCCATTTCCGTGCGTTGTTTTTTGGAAATGCCGGCATATACCAGCGGCAGCGCCACGTTTTCGGCGGCAGTAAGGCGGGGCAGCAGGTTAAATTGCTGGAACACAAAACCAATTTCCTTATTCCTTACTTCCGCCAAATCATCATCGGCCATCTTGCTTACATCCTGTCGGTTTAAAATATACCGGCCACCGGTAGGAGAGTCGAGACAGCCAAGAATATTCATGAGCGTACTCTTGCCGGAGCCGGATGGCCCCATCAGCGCCACATACTCGTTTTTTAAAATATTGAGTGAGATGCCCTTCAGCACCGGTATGGGTTCTTTGCCCATAAAATAGGCTTTCTGTATATGATCAAGTTGTATAATGGCACTCATATGATAAAGGTTGGTGAGGGACTATTTCTTAATTACTTTGGGCACTTTAAAATAATCATTATTGGCAGAAGGGGCATTGGCCAGCGCCGTTTCTTTTTGCATGGATCCTTTTACTTCGTCTTAACGGTATACATCAATGGCTTCCGTCATATGCAGCAACGGTGCGGTGCCAGTGGTATCTACCTCTTTTAATTTTTCAACGAAGGATATCATCCGTTGCAGATCATTTTTAATGGAGGCTTTTTCTGCCGCGTCAAATTGCAGGCGGGCCAGGTTGGCCAGTTTATCTATCAGTTCAACAGTTACTTCCATAATCAACAAAAATAAAGAATTGCCCGGATGAACCGGTGTTTTATGATGAAAGCAGGAAAATAGTCGGTAGTCGGTAGTCGTGCGTCGTCAGGCGTCAGAGGTGAAGCCTGCGGCGGCAGGTTAGCCATCATTTGTATCACCGGTTTCAGGGCTGCGCTTTTTAGTCCCTAAAGACTGACGACGCACGCCTGACGACGTCTCTTGCCTCAGGACTAATTACTATCTTGCAGTTGTATGGAGAACAAAGAAATCGTCATGAGCGGCATCCGTCCAACCGGCTTTTTGCACCTGGGAAATTATTTTGGGGCCCTTCGCAATTATGTACGCATGCAGGATGACTATACCTGTTTTTTTATGGTGGCTGATATGCATTCGTTGACTACCCATCCGGATACCAAAGAACTGGCGATCAATGTGCGGCGGGTACTTTCTGAAAACATTGCCTGTGGCCTCGATCCTGATAAGGTAGCGCTTTACTGCCAGAGCCAGGTACCAGAAACAGCGGAATTATACCTCCACCTGAATATGCTGGCTTATGTGGGTGAACTGGAAAAAACGACCACCTTTAAAGAGAAAGTGCGCCTGCAACCACAGAATGTAAATGCGGGTTTACTTACCTATCCGGTTTTACAGGCGGCCGATATCCTGCTGCATCGCGCAAAACTGGTACCGGTAGGGAAAGATCAGGAACAGCACCTGGAAATGGCGCGTAATTTTGCGAACCGTTTTAATTTTCGCTATGGCACTGTTTTTCCCGAACCGGCAGCCTTCAACTATGGCGACAGCCTGGTAAAAGTGCCTTCGCTGGATGGTACCGGTAAAATGAGCAAGAGTGAAAACCAGCATGCCACCATTTACCTGGGCGATGAAGATGAACTGATCCGGAAAAAAATAATGAAAGCAAAAACAGACGGCGGTCCAACAACACCCCATGCTGTTAAGCCGGATTATATAGAAAATGTTTTTCAGCTGATGCGCCTGGTGAGCGCTGCAGAAGTGGTGGCAAAATTTGAAACAGATTACAACGATTGCCATATCCGTTACGGCGATATGAAAAAGCAACTGGCAGAAGATATGGTCGCATTTATTACGCCGATACGGGAAAAGGCCAATGCCATCCGGAACGATGAGAAATACCTGCGTGAAATAATGGAAAAAGGGGCTGCCAAAGCAGGGCAAAGCGCAGCAGAAACCATCGCCGTAGTCAGGCAGGCGGTTGGATTAAAATATTACTGATTATTTTACGGTTAAGTGAGGATCAGTTGGGGGAATTGTATATTTTTAGCGGCACTATCATCTGCAAACTGTATCTATGGCCATAGCAAAAAACAAGAAACCCAAACATATTGCGGTTGCCGGAAATATCGGTGCCGGTAAAACAACGCTGACCGAATTGCTGAGCAAACATTATAAATGGATACCCCAGTTTGAAGATGTTGATCACAACCCCTACCTGAACGATTTTTATGAAGACATGCCGCGCTGGAGTTTCAATCTGCAGATTTATTTTTTGAACAGCCGCCTTACCCAATTACTGGATATTCACCGGGGTACGGAAACAGTTATACAAGACCGCACCATTTTTGAAGATGCCAATATTTTTGCCCCCAACCTGCATGAAATGGGCTTGATGAGCAAGCGCGATTTCGACAATTATTATCGATTCTTTCAGACCCTGAAAACAATGGTACAGCCGCCCGATATGCTGATCTACCTGAAGGGATCAGTACCTACCCTGGTGGGTCAGATACAAAAGCGTGGCCGCGAATACGAAGAAAACATACGGATCGATTATTTAAAACGCCTGAATGACTTTTACAATAAATGGATCGACAGCTACAAAGAAGGGGCCTTGCTGATCATTGATATAGACAAAAACAAATTTGCCGAGAACGAAGAACATATGGGCGAAATCATCAGCAGGGTTGATGCGCAGCTGTACGGATTGTTCTAATGCGTACGGAAGGTTTTTAATAAGGCATTTCAGCCTGTGAAATGCTTTTTTGTTTGGTTGATTGCCGGACAATGAAATATTATTTATACCCCGCATATTCTTTCAACTGGTCCAGCTCCTGCTGAATCTTCTCCAGCCAGGCCGCCTGCTGCGGTTTGTCTCTGCTGAAATTGGTTTCGCTGTCGTACTGGTTCTGGAACTCGCCTTCCTCCTTCATTAATTGCCGGTACAGGGCGGGTATTTCTTTTGGCGAACTGCGGGTGTTGAAAGTATAATTCTTTAAAATCCTGTACAGCTTACGCGCAAATATTTCCGCAATATCAAAATGGCCCTGCTCGTGCGAAAGAATATAATCGGTCTTTATTTTACCCCAGGAACTGGTCTTATCAAACACACAGCTCATGGAATACGTGAATCCTTTTTCCGAGTCATAACCATAATTGAAAGTGATTTTGGAGCTGGTTAATGCGGCGTTTGCGGAATTGTTATCCGGCTGATTTTAAAATCGGGCCAGGTCAGTTTGCGGGTGGCGCTCCAGGGAATGCTGTTATTGTCTTTCTGCTTAAAAAAAGGGAGGGAACAGGAGAATAATATAAGGGTGACAATTAATTTAGAGATCATGCCTGAATTTAATACGAATAACGTCTGCTATGGCAAAAGAATCCAAAAGGAAATCTTACAATCGTTGCGCGACACCTGGAAAGAAAGAATGACTTATTTGACTTTTTTCAGCAACATGACGTAACCGCAGAGATTTTTCTTTTTCTGCTTGTTAACCTGTACGGGCTTAATCAGGTGGTATTCGGTGAATTGAGACACATAAGGATAGCTGATGATATTGCCGTCTACATCGCCCCACATATTCTTCTTGTACACCACTTGTTTTTCGTTCCAGTCGTACATGCGTACTTCATATAATTTGGAGGTAGGGTCGCCGATAAAAATAAACTGGTACCAGGCGCCTTGTGTAAGGGGCATTACAATAGGTAGTTCGTATTCGCTTTCCATTTTAACAGAGGCTTCACGCACTACCTCATATCCCTGCAGTGTAAATAATTGCTTTAAACTGTCTACCTGAACCTTGTAAGATTCGTTCATGCAGGTCTCCAATTTGATCACTTCTTCCTGTGCATGGGATGCAAAAGCGAAGAAGATGATTCCTAACAGAAAACCGAATTTTTTCAGGTAGCCTTTCATGACACAGGTTTTAACAGGGACGACGGATTAATAACTCATTGCTAATGTATACAATCATCATTACAACTGCAAAGTGTATACCATAATTTCGTCTAAAACGCCTGAAAGCCCCTTTTTTGTATGTGTCAGCCCTTAAAAGTGTAAAAACCGTTGGCCTGGGCCGTGCAGGTAAGCACCAGATCGTTGATACATACATGCGCCGGCAGGCTGGCACAGTAATAAATAACATCGGCTACATCGGCTGCCGACAGGGGCTGATAGCCCTGGTAGATCGTTTTTGCGGTGGTTTCATCGCCTTTGAACCTGACCAGGGAAAATTCCGTGTCTGCAGCGCCGGGATGAATAGCAGTTACCCTGATGCGGTGCCGCAGCAGATCAGCGCGCATAGCCTTGCTGATGCTGTCTACCGCTGCCTTGGAGGCGCAGTAAACATTTCCTTTCTCGTATACATCTTTAGCTGCCACGGAGCCTAGGTTGATAATATGTCCCTGTTTACGGGCCGTCATAAAAGGCAGTACGGCCTTGCTCACATACAACAAGCCTTTTACGTTGGTATCAAGCATCGTATCCCAGTCGTCCAGGCTGGCTTCATCAAAATAATCGCGGCCCAACGCCAGGCCGGCATTGTTTACCAGGATGTCTACCGGCTTCCAGCGATCGGGCAGGCTGGCTACCGCGCTGCTTACCGAGGCACGATCACGTACATCGAATACCAGGGGCCATACCGCCACGCCAAAATCCTGTTCCAGCTTGTCGCGGAGAGACCAGAGCAGGTTTTCGCGGCGACCGGTGATAATGATATCGTATTGGTTGGCTGCAAATTTTTCTGCGGCGGCTTTTCCAAAACCGGAAGTTGCGCCGGTAATAAATACAATTTTATTCACTCTTTAATGGTTTACCAGTTCATTGTTCAAAAGTTCATCATTCGTTTGCGAAGCAGCTTGCTGCAAAAACCATGAACGTTTGAACGATGAACCATAATAGTTATCGGATGAGCACCATAGTGCCTTTTTTGGCAATCACCTTGCCGGTGTAATCGTGTCCTTCTACCACCCATACATAGGTGCCGGAAGATTGCGCCTTGCCGCCAATCATTCCATTCCAGCCACTGCCATCACTGCTGCTGAACACCATATTGCCCAGGCGGTTATACACCCTGAAATAATCTATCCGCGATATGCCTACCGGTATGGGCCGGAACAGGTTGTTCTGGCTGCCGCCCGGTGTAAATGCATTGGGCACGTAAATATCGGGTGCTGTCTGAAATATTTTGATATGGATGGTATCGATGGCGAAACAGTTTTCAACGGTATACACTTTTACCGCATAGGCATACAGGCCGCTGCTGGTAAATGTTGCAACGGGCGATGCGATATCGTTGTGATCGAGGTGATCAGCGGGCGTCCATAAGAACAAGTCAGCGCCGGAAGCCATCAGTTGCAGGGGCTGGTTAATGGTAGCGGAGGTATCAGTTCCGGCAGAGGCGATAATGGGCGGTCTAACGGTAACGATCACTGTATCCAGTCCGGGTTTGGGGCATCCCAACACATCGTACACCGCCAGGATATAGGCGGTAGTGCCAACAGGGTGGGCGAGTGGTGTAAGTGTATTGGCATTGGCCAGGCTGAATGCCGGTGTCCAGTTAAAAGAAGTACCGGTAATGCTGGCGCTTAGTTTTGCCGTGTCGCTAAAACAGATGACCTGGTCTTTTCCGGCATTTGCCTTTGGATAAGGAACGGCACGGATGGTAACATCATCTGCAAGGCTGCATTTTCCGATGCTGGCCACCAGGTGATAGGTAATGGTCGTATCCGGCTTTACAACAGGATCTTCGGCACGGGGATTATTGATGGTGGTTACCGGCGACCAGGCATAGGCCAGTGCATTGGTGGTGGGGTGCAGGGTAATGGCATCGGTTAAGCAAATGGTACTGTCGGGCCCCGCGTCCAGCGTTACATGGTCTACCACCCGAACGGTTACGGTGTCTGTATTGATGCAGCCATTTTCGTTTAGCTGTACCTGGTAGATGGTGGTATTGGTGGGAAATACCAGCGGGGTAGCCGTGTTCTCGTTCAATATGCGTGTTACAGGTGTCCAGGAAAAACTGCCCGGCCCGGTGCTGGATGCTTGCAACATCAGGGTATCCTGTATGGGCAGGTTGCTGCAGATCAGTGTATCGGTAAAGGGTAGGGTAATCAGCGGTTTGTCATTTACCTGCACGGTTACAGAAACGGTATCTATACAGCCCTTGCTGCTTTGCACTATCAGCCTGGCCGTCTTGGTACCCAGCGTACTGTATTTCCAAACGGGGTTGGGCAGGATGGACGTATCGGCCGTGGTGGTCAGGTCGCCGAAATCCCATCTCCATTGATTTACCGAACCGAAGGTTGTTTTGGTGGTATCGTTAAACTGCAGGGGGGTAAACAGGCAGGAGCCGCTTACCGTAAACCCGGGGTAGAAACCGGGGTATACTTTGGCCAGGGTGGAAGTAGAATCTACGCATTGTCCCGCCAGGATTACTTTTAACCGAACCGTATAGGTGCCGGTATCGGCAAACTGGTGTTGGATCAGCCCTACAGGATCGGAAGAGGTATCGGTTTTGGTGCCATCGCCATAAGACCAGATATAAATGCTGCCCGCCGGGTTCATTTGTTCGTTTTTGAAATTGACGAGGTAATCATCGCAGTAGTCGTAATTGGGGTTGAGCAATGCTTTTAATGGATTGCAATCGGATACTTTCAGGTGGATGTCTTTGCGGTGAATATTGATCAGTACGCCATTCCTGTATTCATAAATACAACCTGTAACCACATACTGGGCAGAAACGGTGGGTGCGATACCGGAAATAATGCCGGTATGCGGGTCAATGCTGGCGGTTGGCCCCAATGGGCTGGAGCCGCTGTAAGGCGATGTATAGGTGAGTGCAGCATAAGGGGGGAAGGCTGCGGGATTGGGTGCCGGGCAATTGGTGCAGCCGGTGGTTTGTCCGCCCGGGCCGCCGCCATTATAGGCCGCACAAAGCGTATATACCAGCGAATCATTATCCGGGTCGGTGGCTGAAAAGTCGAACGAGAAGCCAGCGCCGGCGCAAATGGCCACTGCATCGTTACCGGAAATAACCGGGCTGGAGTTGTGACCCACCGGAAGCACATAAGTGCCCGGTATATCGCAGGAATAGGTAGCGCCATCGTTGCTGCTGTTGCCGGAGATGTTTTCAATGTCACTGATGCGGCAGCAACGCTGGTAGGCAATGGTATAGCCGTCTGGTACATCGGGCAGATCAACGTTTACTTCAAAATATTTCAGCTTATAGCAGATATCAGTAGGCGGGTTGGTGATACAGGGGTTGGTGCTGGGATCGTAGGTGATCAGCTCTTCATTTGTTTTGTTGACCAAAATATTCATGAAAATGCTGTTGGCAGACCTGTTAAAGATGGTAAAAGGTGCCGTAGTTTCGTTCTGGCCCGGATCATTGGCCGTGCAATCGATATAAAGTTTCAGCCGGATTAAATAAGTGGAAGTATTGGGGGCGGCTGCGGGTCCGATGTATTTGTAAGAAAGTTCGCCCCCGCGTATATGCCTTGCATACAGGGGCATCAAAAAAAGCATCGCAATACCTGCTGCCAGTAATTTTTTCATTCACTTGTTTCAATCAATTAAACGCCGGTCACCTGCAAAAAGTCTAGCAGGGCCTGCGTACTTTTTTCTTTTTCTTCCCACATGCCCATATGGGCTGAGTTTTCCATGATTTCAACAGCGGCCATTTGCGGTAAATGGCATTGTTTCATGCTATCTTCAAATGGTATTGCTTTATCATTTTTACCGATGATGAAAAGGATAGGTTTATTAAAGGATTGTAGAACAGTAGTACGATCGGGACGCTGAATCATTGCCTCATAGTAAGCAATCAGTGCCAGCGGGTCAAAACTACAGTATCGGGCTATCATTTCCGCTAAAATGGGGCTGTTTTTAATACGGTAGGCTTCTGTAAAAAGGTTGGGTACCGATTGTTTTATAAATTCGTAGCTGCCATTTGTTTGTATAAACGCAATCCCTTTGCGGCGGGTTGCTTTTCGCTCCTCACTGTCTGCAAAAGCCGTGGAATGAAAAAGGCCCAGGCCTTTCAGCAGCTGCCCGTATTTTTCTGCAAAGGCGAGGGCGATGTACCCGCCCATGCTATGCCCCACCAGGCAAATACTGCCGGCAGCCGCCGCTGGTATTTCCTGGTCGATAACCTGTTTTACGATTTCTGACAAGGCTTCTATCCGCATGTCTTCCACCAGGCCCGATTGTCCGCTGCCGGGTAAATCGGGCATAATCAGACGATACTGTTTCGACAGCGCATCCTGTTGGTATTTCCAGATATCATTATCTTCCGCAAAGCCATGCAACAATACCAGCGGCGTTCCCTGGCCCGTAACCTTGTAATATACCTGCGTATTTCGCAGGCGGATGCTTTTTTCAATCATGCAGCGCCGGATTTACGGTAATGAGCAGCGCTCCGGAACAAGGATATGATCAGCAACGGGAGCACGCTGTTATTCATTTCCTGTGGTAACCATCTCCACGCTGCCAATAATAAAATATTCAATAGGATGGTGAACAGCCAGTAATAATGTACCCATTTTTTCCGGCTGTTGATCGCAAATGCTATCACCGTATGGGTAGGCAGCGCCCAGAGAATATTGTAATTGTTTCGGCAAACCGTATCTACCCTGGCCAGCCATAATGTAAGGATCAGCAAACCCAGTAAGCCGGTGAACAGGAAGAAGAGGCTGTCCAGTAAGCTCCTCGTTTTTACGGCCACCCTGCCAGGCACAAAAGACAGTGCCACCATAACAGCCAGTAACAATGAAAAGAGCAGGATGGGGGTAAAAAATATGTGTTGGGGCATTTGCGCATCCGGCAGCAACAGGTTGGTTTCGGTTACAAAAAGCTGTTGTTGCTTTGTTGCACCGGCAAAGCCCTTCATCAGGTAATCGGGCAGAAACATGGCCTGCTGGTTGGTCATCGCCTCATCCAGGTGGTTGCCGAGTAACAGGTCGATGCCCAGGCGGTTCCATGACTGGCTGCTGTTGTTCATGTAACTGTGGATCAGCTGCCGGTACGTACTGAGACCGGGGTAGGGCCGGATATCTGTAAATCGTATGGATTTGCCTGCATTGTTGAGAATGATATTACGGGCGCGGGTGGTGCAGTTGTCGGCATAAAAATGATAGGGGTAATACCTGTTGTTTTCTTCTACGTTGTTCCACAGGGCTTTTTCCAGTTGCCATTTTTTATCCTGGTCAAGATTGAGCACCTGTTCGGTAACACTTCTTTTTTCGATGATGTATTCCTCTAAAAAATCGGCATATGAATAAGGCGTTACCGAGTACAGCATGATGCCCCGGGTAAATTTCAGGTAAAAAAGCGGGTCCCTGTCGTCAAAAGTGCCGTAGTTAAAAACAACATCGGCCTTGCGGGCAGAATCTATGAGACGGATGCCGGTATGGCCCCAGATGGAATACAGGTCATCTCCCGGGCCGCAGGTGAGCAGGCTGATGCGAAGATGGGAACTGTCGGACTGGCCATTGGCCATTAAACATAAAAAAAACTGGCCGGTGATAAACAGGTATTTCCTGAATAAGCGCATCCCTTTTATTTTTGGCAAGATAGTAAACAGGCAGCCATCGCACCGTTATTTGTCTGCCGGCAGGTCATAAAATGCTGTTATTCTGTACGGGCCGGGTGCTGCATGCATCCCCCAAAAAATAGCTGGTATTGATTAGCCTGTGCCCTGGTTATTTTCTGCTGTAATTAGGCGCTTCCTTGGTAATCTCGATGTCATGGGCATGGCTTTCTTTCATGCCGGCATTGGTGATTTGTATAAAACGCGCATCGTCCTTTAGCACCTGCAGGTTGCCGGCGCCACAGTACCCCATGCCAGCCCTTAACCCGCCTACATATTGCTGAACCACTTCCCGGAGGCTTCCTTTATAGGCCACCCGCCCTTCAATACCTTCGGGTACCAGTTTTTTTATATCATCTTCCACATCCTGGAAATAGCGATCGCTGCTGCCTTCCGCCATAGCGCCAATGGAGCCCATGCCCCGGTATTCTTTAAATTTTCTTCCTTCATAGATGATGGTCTCGCCGGGGCTTTCTTCCGTGCCGGCAAAAACGCTGCCCATCATTACCGTATCCGCGCCGGCAGCCAGGGCTTTTACCATATCACCGGTATAACGGATACCCCCATCCGCAATCAGCGGAACGCCGAATGTTTTCAGGGCCGACCAGGCTTCCATAATAGCCGTAATCTGCGGAACCCCGGCACCTGCCACAATGCGGGTGGTGCAGATAGAGCCTGGCCCGATACCGATCTTAACAGCGTCTGCGCCGGCCGCAGCCAATGCTTTGGCGCCGGCTGCCGTACCTACATTACCGGCAATGACCTGTAATTTTTTGAAATTCTTTTTTACGTTCTTCAATGCATCGATAACGCCCTTGCTATGGCCATGTGCACTGTCCAGGCAAACAACATCCACTCCAATCTGCTGCAGGGCGGCGGCCCTGCTGAGCATGTCGCTGGTAATGCCCAGCGCTGCACCTACCAGCAGGCGGCCAAAGGAATCTTTTACGGCATTGGGAAAACTGCTGAGCTGCAATATATCGCGGTAAGTGATCAGGCCTACCAGGGTATTGTCTTTTTTTACAACGGGCAGTTTTTCAATTTTATAAGAGCGTAAGATTTTTTCTGCTTTTCTTAGGTCGGTACCTTCGGGTGCGGTAATCAGGTTTTCCCTGGTCATTACTTCCTGCACTTTCCGGTGGTTATCGGTTTCAAAGCGCAGGTCCCGATTGGTGAGAATGCCTACCAGTTTGTGGTTGTTGTCAACAATCGGAATGCCCCCAATCCTGTTTTCCCTCATCAGCTGCAGCGCGTCGCCGATAGTGGCATCGATGCGCAGGGTTATCGGATCGATGATCATGGCGCTTTCGCTTCTTTTTACTTTGCGCACCTGTTCGGCCTGCTGTTCAATGCTCATGTTTTTATGCAGGATGCCGATGCCGCCTTCCCGGGCAAGGGCAATGGCCAGGCTGGCTTCTGTTACCGTGTCCATAGCAGAAGACAACATGGGTATATTGAGCGATATTTCTTTTGTGAGTTTTGTTTTGATATTTACTTCCCGGGGCAGCACCTGTGAGTAGGCGGGCAGCAGGAGTACATCATCGAATGTAAGACCCTCTCCAAAGAATTTTTTGCTGAAGTCGGGCTTGCGGGCGGGTTTATTTATTGTTGCCATGGGCAAAGATACGGCAGCCGCTAAATTGCTTCCAAAAAATAGTTGATCGCTTGTTTAGTTGATTGGCAGACAGGCCGGCAGCGAGGCTGTTGCCACGGTATCGTTACTGGTATCATAATAATTTATAGCGTTTACCGGGCATCGATGCAACGATGTTTTCCAGTTCCAGGCGGAGGATGGCGGCCGCCATCCTGCTGGCGCTGATATTGCTTTGCAGGTGCAGTTCATCTATACTGAGGATTTCCCGGGCCGTTAGCAAATCAACGATCGCTTTTTCTTCCGGGGTCAGTTGCACAAACAATGCTTTTTGCGGTTTACGGTTGCTGGTCTTGTGATCATTCCAGCCCAGCAGGTCAATCAGCTCGGTGGCATCGTTCAGTAAGATGGCTTTATTATGTTTTATCAGCTGGTTGCAGCCGGCGCTTTTTGTATCGGTGGTTCTGCCGGGGAAAGCGAATACATCGCGGTTGTAACCATTGGCCAGTTCAGCTGTTATCATGCTGCCGCCTTTCAGGTCTGTTTCCATCACAATGGTAGCATCGCTCATGCCGGCCACAATCCGGTTGCGGGAAGGGAAATGATGTTTGTCGGGTTTTGTGCGGCTCCTGAATTCTGTCAGCAGGCCGCCGTTTTCTTTGAGTATCTCTTTTGCCAGCCCGGCATGTTCGGCCGGGTATATTTTATCGAGTCCATGCGCTACCACGGCCACAGTGGGCAGATGGTGCCGCAGGGAGGCTTTGTGGGCAATGGCATCGATGCCCAGTGCCAGCCCGCTGACCACCAGCACGGATTGTGCTTCCAGGCCGGCCACCAATTTTTCCGTGAGGTATTTTCCGTAGTCGGTTTTACCACGGGTACCTACAACCGCAATTATGCGGGCATTGTTCAGTTTGGCTGTTCCGCGGTAGTAAAGCAAGGTTGGCGGATCGTAACAATTCAATAACCGCTTGGGATAAGCTTCATCGGTAAGAAAAAGAGGCGTTATCCTGTATTTATCAATAAAAACCATTTCTTCTTCGGCCCTGGCAAAGGCAGCAAAATCTTTGATACCGGCTGCCCGGCGTTCGCCAATGCCCTCCAGTTGACCAAGGGTGCTTTTTTTTGCTTTGAAGATGGCGGGTGCATCCCCAAAATGATCTACCAGTATCCGGGCCTGTACCGGGCCGATATTGGGCACAAGGCTAAGGGCGATCCGGTATAAAAGATCGTTGTTCATTCTTTACAAGGATAGGTTTACAAAGAATGAATGTAGGAAATTAGTTGATTGGTTGATGGGTGAAAGATGGGTGGAAGGCAGGTAGGTGGGAACTGGTAAGCGGCACCGGTAACCAGCACGGGCTGCAGGCTGCTGCAAAATCCCGCTCAACGCATCGCGTAAAGCCCTTACAATACTTTCAGCTCGGTGCGCCTGTTTTTTGCCTTCCCGTCTTCTGTTTTATTGTCGGCCACGGGTATTTTGTCGCCAAAGCCCTGATAGGAAAGTCTTTTGGCATCTACGCCTTTTGCCGTAAGGTATTCTACCACCGATTTAGCGCGGTTATTGGAGAGCGTTATATTCTCGGCTGGCTTGCCCGCATTATCTGTATGCCCGTTGATCTGGATCTTCAGCGCCGGATTTTCTATCAGCAGCTTTACCACATTGTCCAGCTCTACCTGCGATTCCGGTTTCAGCTCAAACCTGTTTACGTCAAAGAAAATATTTTTAAGTACGATGCTGGCGTTGGCTTCAATGGGTTGCAACGGAATATCGATGTTATAAGTAGAATCGGGCGGCTGCTGGCTGAACGGGAAATTCTCCGAAAAAAACAAATACCCCCGGCGGTTCACATTAAATGCATAATCGCGGCCCAGGGGAAGGGTGATCAGGTAATTGCCCCGTTCATCGGTCTGTACTTTGCTGATGAGCTCTTTTGTTTTAAGGTCTGCCAGTTCTACGGCAGAAGGCAGTCCCTTTTCGGTTTTCTTGTCAAATACTTTTCCTTTCACCCACACGGTTCTGATGGGCCGGATATCGGGCCTCAATCCAAAGGTATACAGGTCGAGGCCACCCCGGCTGTCGCTGCGGTTGCTGGAATAATAGGCCACGGTTCCATCTGTAGATATCACCAGGTTGCCCTCGTCCTGGATGGTATTGATGGGATAGCCCAGATTTCTGGCAGGGCTCCATTTGCCGGATGCTTCTTTTCTTACCATATAAAGGTCACTGCCGCCGTAGCCCTCATGGGCATTTGAGGAGAAATAGAGCGTCTGGTTATCGGCATGAATAAAAGGACAGTATTCGTCGCCCAGCGTATTCACTTCAGGGCCCAGGTTCTCGGGTGCAGACCACTGTCCGTTCCGGCGCAGGTGGCTGACATAAATATCGCTGCCACCATAACCGCCGGCACGATTGCTCGAAAAATAAAGGTCGCGTTTATCAGGCGACAGGGAAGGGCCCGATTCCCATGATTCGGTATTGATGGAATCGCCCAGGTTTTCAGGGGCGCTCCAGCCATCAGGTGTCAGGTAAGAAAGGTACAGATCGCAGCTTCCGTAGCTTTCCTTAAAGTTGCAGCCGGTAAATATCAGCATGCGGCCATACTGCTAAATCGTTTGTGCGGCCTCGTTATCATTGGTATTGATAAAACCTTTCAGTGGCCGGGCGCGGGTCCAGCCGCCGCTCTCCGTACGGTCTGTTTCGTAAAAATCTTCGTTGATATGATCTATCAGCCGGGTAAAAATCAGTTTCTTACCGTCGATGGTAATGGTGGGCCAGTATTCTGATGCTTCGGTATTCACACTATCGCCCAGGTTTTGCGGGGCAAAAGCATAGTCGACCGGGTTATTCTTCTGGTAATTGACCGCAAATTCAAAACAGCGCTTCCGGTAATTGCCTGCTTTGCGGCTGGTCTCATTTAAATTAACAATGGAAAGAAATTCATTTACCGCTTCCAGCGCTTTTTCAAAATGGCCCTGCCCGGCCAGGTTGATGGAATAAGACAGGTTGTATTCCCTGAAGTAAACGGAATCAACGTTGCGGGCCTTTTCATAATTGCGCACGGCTTCGTCGTAATTTTTTAGCTGTCCGTTCATACCGGCAATGGATAGCCATGCATCTGCATAGTTGGGGTCAATCTTTACGGCAGCTTCCAGCAGCTGGATGGATTCTTTCAGGTGTTCGTCGTCTGATTGTACCATTGCATCCTGGTATAGTTTTACCGCCTTCTTATTAATGACGGTGCGGTTATAAGACTGGGCACCGGCGGCGGAGAACAGCAGTAACAGGGATATTGTACAAACAAGCTTCATGCAATGGATATTAAATATGCTGATAAACGCAGCAGCGGGCTGATTTATTCTTTTACCGTCAATAATCAAAGGTACAAAGCCGCTTTTTTAGGGAACGTTAATGTATTTATGCAATTGCAGGCTCAGTTCCCATTGCGGATGCGCTTTTATATAATCTACGATGAGCGGGATCATGACTGCTGCTTTTTCCCATTCGGGTTGCAGGTAAAGCCTGCAATGAGCGGGTACCTGGCGGGCGTATTGTTCGGCCCAGGCAAAATCCGTTTTATTAAAAATAACCACTTTTAATTCGTTGGCCTGCTGCACTACTTCGGGCAGCGGTGCCTTGAATTTTTTGGGCGAGAGGCATATCCAGTCCCATTGCCCGCTCAGCGGTGAAGAGCCCGACGTTTCTATATTGGTCTGAAAACCGGCCTGCTGCAGGGCATGGGTCAGTTCATCCAGGTTGTGCAAAAGCGGTTCGCCACCCGTTACCACGGCCAGGCGGCCGGCATGTTCTGCGGCGGCTGCAATAATGCCCGCAATGGATACCTGTGGATGCCGGGCCGCCTCCCAGCTGTCTTTGACGTCGCACCAGACACAGCCCACATCGCAGCCACCCAGGCGGATAAAATAGGCGGCACGCCCCTGGTAATAGCCCTCTCCCTGGAGCGTATAAAAACGTTCCATTACGGGAAGGGTTGTAATTGACAGTTCGGCGGTTGGCATGGCGGCAAAGGTAAGATTTCTGATGGCTGATTGCTGATATGGTGATGCCAGACGGCTGATTTTGGGATTTGAGATGGCAGGATGGGCATTTCTGCGAACAGTAAACCCCCCAATCAGCCGTCTGGCATCCCAACATCATACATTGCTACGACCGCATGGCCATCGCCTGGGTTTTCTTGAATTCCGAGGGTGTTTTTTTGATGATCTGCTTGAATACTTTGTTGAAGTAGGGCA
Source organism: uncultured Flavihumibacter sp. (assembly GCA_964245425.1). Taxonomy (GTDB): domain Bacteria; phylum Bacteroidota; class Bacteroidia; order Chitinophagales; family Chitinophagaceae; genus JACMLD01. Next base: position 30,792 of record CAXTMV010000030.1, read on the forward strand.
CATTGTTGAAGCCGCATTCAAAACATACTTCTCCTACCGATTTTTCCTGTTGTAAGAGGATGCAGGCCTGTTCTATACGGTATTGGTTAACGAAATCGGTAAAGGTAATGCTCATTATTTTTTTAAAATAATTGCAAAAAGCCGGCACGGTCAGGTGGGCAATATCTGCAACGGCCCTGATGTTTATTTCTTCCTGGAAATTCTGCTCTACATAATTAAAGATATTCTGCAGGCGGATATGCACTTTGCGGATAGTAGTAGGCAGGGTCACCTGTGTATTCAGCAGCTGGTATTCTGTAGTACCGGCCAGTACCTGCAATATTTCAAGCAAGGCAAGAAAACGTTCAAAGGGTGGTAGTTTCAGCAGCTGCAGCATTTTACCGTTCACTTGTCTTTTTGCCGCTTCTCCAAAACTGACCCCGTACCGGGCTTTATCCAGCAGCATATTAATCAGTTTCATTTCAGGCCTTTGCAGCAGTGCCGCACTGAATACTTCTTTTTTAAATTGTACCACCACCTGTTCAATCATGCCACGGGTGTTTAATCCAAAACCCGAATGGGGGAGTTCGGAGCCTACCAGTACCAGGTCTCCGTTCTCATAGGTGCTGATATGGTTGCCCACCTGCCGGGTGCCGCTTCCAGACACCACATAGACCAGTTCATACTCCGGGTGATAATGATATTGCCAGGAAAATTTTTCGGAAGATAATTTTTCGTGCAACAGGCGCAGGGAACTGCCGTCGTCTTCCTGGATCAGTTCAAACTCGATTTTCATATATGCAGCGATTCGTTTTGGTTAAGGCAACGGCGGGGATCAATCATCCGTACTAAAAGGGAGTGACACCGATCGGCCAACCCCGCATTTCATGCTTATTAATAATCAATTATTCAAATGTAAGGATTGGCTGTTAATAGAGAAGAAGAAAAGGTTAATGCAGTTGACTATTTTATCAGCCTAAAAGATCAAATTTGCGGAGCTTTAACAATCTTATGCGGATGGATCTTTCGACAGCTGTTTTTTAATCAATGCAACATATTACTCAATAGCCCTGTCTGATAAGAATTTGCTAAATACGCCGGATGAATTATCAACCCC
>CAXTMV010000031.1:0-31366 GCA_964245425.1 uncultured Flavihumibacter sp.
ATTTTGATTGACCTGTATACAGACTGGTGCGGCTGGTGTAAGGTAATGGATAAAAAAACGTATACCAATCCGAAAGTGATCGCTTACCTGCAGGAGCATTTTTACCCGGTTAAGGTGAATGCCGAGTCGAAAGAGACGATTAACTGGAACGAAAAGACCTATCAATTCAACAGTGCCAACCGAACCAATGATTTTGCTCTTTTTTTAACATATGGCAGGTTGTCTTATCCCACTACTGTTGTAATACCCACTGATAACAGCGGACCACAGCCGGTTCCAGGCTACCTGGAGCCAAAAGACCTGGAATTATTTGTACGTTATTTCGGGGATGGAAAATACGGAAAACAGCCTTTTGAAGATTACCAGAAGGCTTTTAAAAGCGAATGGTAGCCTTTGGCAAAGATTTTGAAATACAGGTAACTGATTTTCATAGAATATTGGATTGAAACGGCCCCGATGTCTATTGGGGCCAATTTTTTTGTGCCCATGCAACGATAGACACTTAGTTCTTGTCTGAGTAGTAGGTTTTTCATAGGATATTGGATTAATTACGGGCTGGATGTCTATCCTGGCCCTTTGTTTTTTTAGCTCATCACTAACTTATTCCGGCACCCCGCTCCGCCGACCTCGCCATTTAAATGCGCTGTTTTCCGCCTTTCACTTTCATTGATAATGATCAACTAAGAATAAATGAAAAAAAAATATTTGCTTAGGCAACCAGTTTTATTGTCGCAACATCTTATATTTGAATTTTCATAGGATAAGGTTTAATGGTTAATGGTATTTGATTAGTGCATCCCGCCGTTAGGCGGGATTTTTTTGTGGCCGCCCCTGAAAACCCGGCTGGTTCGCATAAAAAAACCCTTTTTCAAGGGTTATGATTTTTTAGCTATGCAGACGCCTGCTGGTAACCAGCCGCGGCATAACTTACAACTTAATACTTATAACTTGCGACTTTACTATTCAACTTCCGCCATATCCGGTATTTCTGCCGCCCGGTAGCTTCCTTCATCCAGCTTCTTTTTTGTTTCCGTAAATGCTTTGAGGGTATCCTCAATATCTGCGTCTGTATGGGCTGCGGTGGGAATCAGGCGGTAGATGATTTGTCCGCGGGGTATTACCGGGTACACTACAATGGAGCAGAAAATACCATAATTCTCTCGTAAATCGAGCACCATGGCCGTGGCTTCCGGTATATCCCCCTTCATATAAACAGGCGTCACCATACTGTTGGTAGAACCGATGTCAAACCCGTTCTCTTTTAAACCCTGCTGCAGCTTGTTGGCATTGTACCAAAGCTTTTTTCTCAGTTCGGGCATTGTTTTCAGCATCTCCATTCTCTTCAGCATGCCTTCCACAATTATCAGGGGCAGGCTTTTGGCAAATATCTGCGAGCGGGTATTGTAACGTAAGTAAGCCAGTACATCCTTACGGCCGGCAATAAAGGCGCCGATGCTGCCCATCGATTTTACAAAAGTGGAAAAATACAAATCAACTCCTTCCTGGCAACCCTGCGCTTCATCGGCACCCGCACCGGTGGGTCCCATCACACCAAAACCATGGGCATCGTCTATCAGTAAACGAAATTCATATTTTTCTTTTAAGGCTACCATCTCTTTCAATTTCCCCTGGTTACCGCTCATGCCAAATACACCTTCGGTTATCACCAGAATACCGCCCCCGGTCTTTTCTACCATACGGGTAGCCCGATCCATCTGCTTTTCAAAATCAGTGATATCATTGTGCCGGTATTTATAGCTATATCCCATGTGCAGGCGTACACCGTCTACAATACAGGCATGCGATTCCGCATCATACACCACCACATCGCGGCGGTTCACCAATGCATCTATACAGCTCATGATACCCTGGTACCCAAAATTGAGCAGCATGGCATCTTCGCGCTGCACAAAAGCAGCCACTACTTTTTCCAGTTCTTCGTGGTAACTGGTATTCCCACTCATCATGCGGGCACCCATCGGGTTACCCATGCCCCAGCGCGCAGCAGCGGCGGTATCTGTTTTGCGTACTTCCGGGTGGTTTACCAGGCCCAGGTAATTGTTAAGGCTCCAGACAATTCTTTCTTTGCCCCTGAACATCATACGGCTACCAAGTTCGCCCTCCAGTTTTGGAAAAGTAAAATAACCATGCGCCCTTTTCATATGCTGCCCAATCGGGCCTCCATCCTTTACTAATTTTTCAAAAACATCTGCCATAGCTGCTGGTTTTATGAACGGTTCCCCGAAAGCGCCAAAGATAAAGTATTCGGACAAAAAGCCAAGCCGGCAGCGATTGAGAATTAACAATTCAGACGGCGTAATGAGTAATGCTTTTATCCTGCCTTCTACCTTGCAGCTCCTGCCTTTCGCCTCTTCTCTTTGTTATTCATGTCGTTTTAACCGGCACAATCCCTCCATTCATTTACATTTGTAACAAATAAGTTTTACCATGCAGAAATTGACGCTTTCATTGTTCGTGCTTATTTTCTTCAGCAGTTTTCTTATCGCCCAGTCAAAAAAAACGCCCGTTGCAGCCCCGGTGCCTGAAGCTTTGCAACGTCCAAAGCTGGTAGTAGGTATTGTGGTAGATCAGATGCGCTGGGATTATCTGTACCGCTATTATAACCGTTTCGGGGAAGGTGGTTTCAGGCGCCTGATCAATGAAGGATTTTCCTGCGATAATACCCTGATCAATTACCTGCCATCGTATACGGCGGTGGGCCATTCTACTATATTTACCGGTTCCGTACCGGCCCTGCACGGCATCGCGGGCAACGATTGGACGGATCAATTAACCGGCAAAACGATGTATTGCACCAGCGATAGTACGGTGCAAAGTGTAGGCAATGAATCGGAAGATGGAAAAATGTCGCCGCGCAATTTGCTGGTGTCTACCATAACTGATGAACTGCGGCTGGCCACCAATTTTCAGTCGAGGGTAGTGGGCGTGTCGCTCAAAGATCGCGCTTCTATTTTGCCGGCCGGCCATACCGCTACCGCTGCTTACTGGCTGGATGATGCCAGCGGACATTTCATCAGCAGTTCTTATTATATGAAGGAATTGCCGGCCTGGGTGAATACGTACAATGGCAGTAATAAGATTGCACAATTACTTGAAAAGGGCTGTAATACTTTATATCCCATGGGTTCTTATGTGAACAGCGATGCAGATGATAAAGCCTACGAAGGAAAATTTGCCGGTGAAACCAGCACTGTTTTTCCGCACGCTGTTAATGAAGCCTACAAAAAAAACAAGTCCAGTTTCCGGTCTACCCCTTTTGGCAATGCTTTAACCCTTGATTTTGCAAAAGCAGTTGTAGGCGCCTACCAGCTGGGCAATGGCCCCAGCACCGATTTCCTGACCATCAATTGCGCTTCTACTGATTATGTAGGCCACATGTTCGGGCCCAATTCCATTGAGATAGAAGACACCTACCTGCGGCTCGACCAGGAATTGTCCGCCTTCTTTCAATTGCTGGATGCCAAGGTGGGCGAAGGCCAATACCTGGTTTTTTTATCGGCCGATCATGGCGCGGCACATGCCATCGATTTTATGAAAGAACACAACCTGCCGGCAGATTTCTGGTATACCAAGCCGCTGGCAGATACGCTCAATAAAATACTGACCGAAAAATTTGGAACGCCCGGGCTGGTGCGTTCCATCATGAATTACCAGATTAATTTTAATCTTTCAAAAATCAACAGCGGGCGCCTCGATTACACGGCCATCAAGAAAGCGGCCACCGACTTCCTGCAGCAGCAACCGGGTATCAGCTATGCAATAGATGTAGCCGAGCTGGGCAAGGCCCCGGTGCCCGAACCTATTAAGACAATGATCGCCAACGGGTATAATTTTAAGCGCAGTGGCGGCGTACAGATAGTACTGGCGGCCGGTTGGTTTGAAGGTTACAGCAAAACAGGCACTACCCATGGCACCTGGAACCCTTACGACACACATATACCCTTGTTGTTTTACGGTTGGAATATTAAACACGGCAAAACAAACCGCGAAACGCATATGACCGATATCTCACCCACCCTTGCAGCCCTGCTGCACATACAGATGCCCAATGGCTGTATCGGGCATGTTATTGAAGAAGTAGGAAAACAGTAATGCACACGGGTATCTATTGTATAAAAAGGCAGCGGATTTATCCGCTGCCTTGGTTTAATTGATATTGAATACACACATTAAAAGTATTTACTAGGCATTAAGCATTCTCCAGCTTAAAGGTAACGGGCAACGACAAACGCGTTTTGACCGGTTTACCCTTAACCAGGCCCGGTTTCCAGGCCGGCATTTGTTTAATTACTTTTACGGCTTCCTGGTCCAGTTCGCGACCGGCAGACTTGCCTGTGGCAACAGGGTCCATTACATTTCCTTTTTCATCTACTATGAAAGATACGTTAACGGTACCCTCTGTATTGTCGTCTATTGCATTCTGCGGATAGTTGATATTATCTTCCACAAATTTTGATAAAGCTGCTTCCCCACCTGGATATTGCGGCATTTTTTCAGCCTTATTGTAAACACCGTCTTTATCCTTTTCTGCTTTCATTTCAGTATTCATCGCCCCCATGGTTAAAGACGCTTTTCCTTTTCTTTTCTTAACCACGGTCTTTGCAGTGCTGCTATCGGGCGCCATGGCGCTGGTATCTGCAGAAGATGTTTGTTCTTTGGTATTGGCAGAACTGGTATCGTTACCACAGGAGGCCATTACCACGATCATGATAACTGACAGGAAACCACCAAACAGGATTCTTTTCTTATTAATGAGGCTCATATTGTTATTACTATTGTTATTACGTTGGTTCATAAAATTGTTTTTGGTTATTTGCAACCATAGTAATAAAATAATGCCACAATCTTTTTGAGTTGTTTTTCAGTGAAGTAGGAACTCCATCTTGTAGAAAATGCTGCCCAGTATGGGGTATGACCGGTAGCAGTCGCTTTCAGCATTACCCTGCAGACGGCCGGCTCAGGGATTTGCCAATGCCTACCAATACCAGCGACATAATGATAAATACCACCGCAATGCCGGCAGAATTTACCAGCACTTTATTAAGTCCCAGGTGATCCGTGCTGATAAACGGATAAGGATAGAACCCCGAAAGCGAACCCCTTACCAGTATGTAGATAATATAGATAAATGGGTAGATGAGCCAGGGAAAAACGTTTTTCCATTGCAGCTGGTCTTTGCCGGCAAATACCAGCCAGTAAACAACACATAATACCGGAACAACTGAATGTAATAATTCATTCACCGTTCTTTGCAGGCCTACGGGGCTCCACAATACCCGCAGGATGGTATTGTAAATAAGCCCTACAATTATTATATAAACCGTAATGGCGGCCAGGCTTTGCTGTTTTGCAAAAAAACGCCCCCAGGCAGTGCCAGGGGCCATTAGCAACGTTGTATAGCAAACCGCCACCAACAGGTTGGTCTGTATGGTGAAATAACTGATAAAACGGATCAGCATTTCCGGAACCGAGGTTGCCCGTGTACCGGCCGTAATGTAAAACTGTGCGCCCAGCGCAAACCAGCCCGTACACACCATTACTGCCAGGCATATTTTTTCTACTGTGGAATACTGTTTTTGCATTTTCATATTAGCGGGGTGGGTGGTTGACAATGGACTATGCTGTTTTTTCCGGTTTCTTCTTTTTGCCAGGAGCAGTTTTCGGTTTCAATATTCTTTTCTTTGCTGAAACAGATTTCAATATGGTAAGCCCCTGGACAAACTGTTTTTTATCTTTTACTTTCGCTACAGCGTTTACGAATGCGTCCTTTAGCAGGCGTTTCATATACACTTTCGGGAAATCTTTTTTATCCTTCACCAGTATATACCGGTATTGGTTGCCATTGCCCAGTAGCATTTGCTCCGGGTCTTTCAGTTCGCTGCCCCAATAAAAACCGAAATGTATGTTTTTGCTGGTACGTCCAATGGCAATGGAACAAATGGTATGTCCCAAACGGTCGGTGGGTGACCAGCCAAAGGCTACTGCATTATAATTGTCATAGATCAGTTCGTTTGTTGCGGGATACAGGTCCCAGACAAAAGCACGTAGCCAGAGAACGGTATCCTGTATTTCCTTGTCAAAAGGTTGCAGGCATAAAAGCAGATCGGTGGTGTGGGTTTTACCCATAACGGGAGTTTTAGCAGGCCGGCGACTATTTAGGTATTTGTATTGGCATGCAGTAAATTAAATATACAAATTTTTTAACTGCCTGCGAAAAATTATGCTTGTTTGCCTGGGGGCTGCATAGCCTGTATAAAGTCGTCTTTGTATTTTCTGCCTACGGGTAATGCTGTTCCGCTTTGCAGTATAACCGAAGTAGTATTATAAGAAGCGATCTGTCTTTTTGCCAGCAGGTAAGATTTATGTATGCGAATGAATTCAAGGGCCGGCAATTGTTGTTCAATGTCTTTCAGGGCGGCGAGCGTAATGTATTTTTTAACGGGCGTATAGATCTTCACGTATTCGCTAAGGCCTTCGATATAAAGAATATCGTTGAACGGAATCTGAACCACCCGGTAATCTGCTTTTATAGACAGGTAACTGGCTGGTACGGGTGCTGGCGGTTTGGCCCGCTGCGCTGCATACTGCAATGCTTTTTGAATGGCTTTCTGAAAACGTTCCGGCGAAATGGGCTTAACCAGGTAATCCAGCGCTTCCAGCTCAAATGCCTCCACCGCGTAATCGTGCCGGGCAGTGGTAAAGATAACCAGGGGCTGGTAAGAAAGTTTTCTCACTAGTTCAATACCGGTCATACCCGGCATCTGGATATCCAGCAATAAAAGATCGACCTGGTTTTTTTCAAGGAAGGCCCATGCCGTTGCCGGATCCTTGCACTGGGCCAATAGCTCCAGTGAAGGGTTGGCCTGTATATACTGCGCAAGAATGCGCAGTGCCAAGTATTCATCATCCGCTATCAGGCAGGTCAGTTTCATGTTATGGGTATTGAAAGCTGTACCCGGAAACGGGTTTCGGTCTTTGTTATGTTGATGGAACGGGTAGCCGGGTAATGTACAGACAGCCTTTTTTGAATGGCGGACAGACCAATACCCGAGTTTTTTTCGTTGTCTTTTGTAGCCTGTGTTGGCAGGGAGTTGATGAAATCGGCAGCCAGGCAGCCAGCCCGCTGTTCCAGGGTAACTTGTATAAACGCTGTTGAATCAATGCCGATGCCGGAGTGTTTATAACAGTTTTCCAGCAATGGTATTAGTATCATGGGCTCAATCAGCCCTGGTGCGGTAAGATGGTTGATTAATTGCACATTCAGTGGCGCTTCGTGCCGCAGGTTGAACAGTTCGCGGTAGGCAAGCAATGCTTCCCATTCTTTTTCCACCCCCACTTTATCCAGGGTGCATTCATAGAGGAAATAGCGCAGCAGGGCAGATAATTTCAACAGTGCTTCCGGTGTTTTATCAGATTTTTCCAGTGCCAGTGCATACAGGTTGTTGATGGTATTGAACAGGAAATGAGGATTCAGCTGTGATTTGAGGAACCGCAATTCTGTTTCGAGGTGCGCCTGCTGCATGTCATTTACCTGCCGCCTGGCTTCATAGCTGCTAACGGCCATCCGGAGAATCGAACTAAAAGATCCCACCAGGAACTCGGAGAGAATAATAACCCAAACAGTATTTTTCCGGTTGATAACAAGCGGGTTGGTAGCAGCTAAAACAGTCCGGAAATTGTCTTCCATCAGCCATCGTAAAGGGGTAACAATGGCGAACACCAGTAGTGTGGCCAGTATAAATGCCGTATATCTTTTCTTTTCAAAAAAACGGGGCACCAGTACGCTGTAAAAACTGTAGAAGATGGCCGCATGACAAAAGAATAGCAACAAGGAACGAAACAGGGCCCTGGGAAAACCGATAACATGGGCAGACAAAAAAGTAACTGCAATCAGGAGTATGATCCAGAAGGCAATCTGCGTGTTAAGCCCGAAATGAAAAAACGGTTTTTTCGACCCTGTTATTTGCATGGCAGATCCAAATGTACTCATCTATTTATTTACAGACCTGTTATTGGCTGAACAAATACTGCACTTGGCTGAAAATGCCCGGTTCGCCAACCCGTTCGCATAAACTTTGCTTCCGTAAAGCATTCCTATTAAAAATTAATTATCATGTTAGCAAAATGGATCAGTATGTTGGTAAGCAATGGCGTTCGCTACCTGTTTTTTGCAGGGCTAGCCTACCTGCTTTTTTACGTGTGGAATAAAAAAAGGTTTTTCCGGTTCAAGATACAAACCCGGTTCCCCAAAAAGGAAAACCTGCAGACGGAGATAAAATATTCTTTTATCAGCATTTTCATTTTTTCACTGATGATTGCAGGCACCATTGCGCTGTCGCGTTTCGGTCATACCCGCATCTATAAAGATTTCAGCCTTCATTCCGGCTGGTATTTTGCAGCCAGTATCCTGATCGCTATTCTTGTTCACGATACTTATTTTTACTGGACGCACCGGCTGATGCACTGGAAAAAAATATTTCCTTATGTGCACCGGATCCACCACCTCAGCCATAACCCAACGCCATTGGCAGCGTACTCTTTTCATCCCATAGAAGCGGTCATTGAGGCGGGTATTGTGCCCGTGATTGCCTGTATACTTCCTATTCACCCGGTAGCCCTGGCGCTGTTCGGCCTCTATTCCATATTCATGAATATAATGGGGCACCTGGGCTATGAATTGTTCCCGGCAAAATTTGCCGGCAGCCATTGGATAAAATGGCATAATAGCTCTACTCACCATAATATGCACCACCATTATGGCAAGGGGAATTATGGACTGTATTTCAATGCCTGGGATCGGATCATGAAAACCAATCACCGCCGGTACGCGGAGGAATTCATGCAGGTAAAAGAGCGGGCGGCGGCTGGCGCGCTTCCGTTGGCTGAGAAAAAACAGGTGTTGGCTGAGCCACCACAATCCTTTTTAAACAGTGGCGTTTCAAAACAATCTCTTCATCCGGTATCAATTAAAAACTAAACATCAAAACAGTCATCATGAAAAAATCAAACATGCTACGTAAAACCATCACCGCCCTGTTCATTGTATCCGCTGTTGCAGCGGCTTGTTCTAAAAGCAATTCCGGCACCGCTAATACCGATAACCAGGAAACAGCGGCCCTGACTACTTCAGACGCCTTGTCTGATAATTTTTACGACGATGCATTCAATGAAATTATGAATGTAAACGATGAAAATGGTCTGTCTACGGCCCGGATGGCGGTTACAGGTGAAAACAATAAAACGGATTCGCTGGGCGGGGCACATGGCTGCGCCACTGTAACCGTAACACCCAAAGACCAGGGAACGTATCCGAAAACAGTGATCATAGATTATGGCAGCACCGGCTGCACAGGTGCCAATGGCGTGGTGCGCAAAGGAAAAATAACCTATACACTTTCCGGTAAGTTAATGGCTGCCGGAACTGTTATCAGTGTATCGTTTACAGGGTATAGCGCCAATGGTTATACAGTAGAAGGCGCGTATAGCATTACCAATAACGGCAGTGCCAATGGATTAAATATTACCACCCAGGTGAGCAATGGAAAAATAACGTATCCCGATGCCAGCTGGTATGCGTACAGTGGCACCAAAACCCTGCAGCAGACAGCAGGTGCTGTTACCAGTACACCAACAGATGATATGTTCAGTATTACCGGCAGTAATACCTGCAACAGTTCTGCTGGTAAAAGTCTTACGGCCACCATTACCACTGCGCTGGTAAAAAATGCTTCCTGCAAAAATATTGTGTCCGGTACCATTGGCATCGTATATAATAATATCAAAGCGGTGTTTGATTATGGCAACGGCGCCTGCGATAACCAGGCTACCTTAACCATCGGTAACAATGTTCAGGCAATTACATTGCCTTAGTTCAGCGCAGAGACATACAACACGGGGAGGATTTTTGTCCTTCCCTTTTTTTAAAAAAAATGGATATGAAAACAGCCTTATTTCTTTTTTTATTATTATTATTATTGCCCGGTGCCCTGTTACAGGCACAGGCCATTGATAAAGCGCTATTGGCAAAATTCAGCCAGCGTGCAGAACAGGAAAAGATCATCAACCAGCAGGCTGTTCTTTTGCAATTAACCGCCCAGCAGGCCGCCCTGGTTAAAACCGTCTCCTTTTATTATATAGACAAGGCCCTTGTTATGGTAAATGCAAACATTAATAGCAGCCGCTATGGCCTGTACCGGAAATTAAAACCACTGAAGGAAGAATATGAATCCGCGATGGCAAAAATCCTACACCCCGGCCAGTTACAAGCCTGGGAGCAGGAAAGAAAAGAACATGGACTGGCGGCGCGGCTGATGAAGTAGGAACCATGGCATACACATTTATCAGCTTTGCTTGCTATTTTTACAGATGAGCACGAAGGATGTTTTTCCTGTAATTGTTTCTACGCTGGCCGTTGGCGCCATCGCTGCTTTCGTAAAAGAAAAATACGGCCTGGATGGAACAGTAACAGCCTCCATTCTGAAAACAGGCATCAGCCATACTTATTTAATCAGGACCGATCCGCAACACTATGTTTTCCGGGTTTACACGCTGCACTGGAGAACCGAAAAAGAAATAGCTGCTGAAATCACCTTATTGAACCTGCTGAAAGAAAGTCATCTTCCCGTCTCTTATCCCATCCCTGATGCCCGATCGGTATTTATACAGCAATTGCCGGCGCCGGAAGGAATGCGCTATGCGGTATTGTTTTCTTTTGCAAAAGGAGACAAGCAGTTAACCTTCGATGCGGCCTTACATGAACAGGTTGGTTGCATTATGGCAAAGCTGCACCAGGTTACACAGGATGTAGCGTTAGACAGGGTCTCTTATACCCCCGATACATTGCTGTTGCATCCATTTAGCACCCTCGCGCAATTTCTGCCAGCCGATACAGAAGAGATGGCCTTCATGAAAACGGCCCGTGACAAGCTCCAGCTGCTTTATTCCGGCGCCGATACGGCTCAACTGCGAAAAGGCATTGTACACCTCGATATCTGGTTCGATAATATAGTCATCGATCCGCTGGCAGGTATTACTTTATTCGATTTTGATTTTTGCGGCAATGGCTGGCTTTTTCTGGATATCGCCTATTATATTTTACAGTTGTACAGTACAGAAGCAACAGAAGCAGACTTTAAGCAGAAAAAAGCTTCCTTTTTAAAAGGATACGAATCTGTTACAGTCATTACCACCGAAGAGCTGCGGCTGATACCGGCCGGCGGCACCAGCCTGTATATATTTTATTTGGGCATACAATGCAGCCGCTACGACAACTGGTCGAATGTATTTGTAAACGATGTTTACCTTAAACGATTCATCAACCTGCGGGTAAAACGTTGGTGGGATTTTAATGGAATGGCTGATGGGTGATGGGCGATGGCTAATATAAGCGCCATTCAAAATTCAAAATCTCCTGCGCCATCAACAATCAACTATATTTGCTGGTAGCAATTGTTAACCAAACCGTATTCATTGGCCTCACTGAAAATACTTTACCAGGTTCTTATTAATCAACTGCGCGCCCGAATCACCCGCGTTCAGTTTATCATGGTAATAGCTACTCTTACTGGCTTTGTCTCCGGCCTGGTGGCGGTGTTGCTGAAGATACTGGTGCATTATGTAAGGCAATGGGTGCAGGCCATACCGGTTTCACAATTCGCTTACCTCTTTTTTCCCGGAGTTGGTTTGCTGATAACTGTTTTTATCGTCCGGCATTTTTTTGGAAAAGAAATTGAGAAAGGGATAGCGATGGTGTTGCGGGCGATTGCCCGGAAATCATCTTTTATTCCGCTGAAACATGTGTACCTGCATGTTATTACCAGTTCGTTTACAGTAGGCCTGGGTGGCTCTGCCGGGCTGGAAGCACCCATTGTGGCTACGGGATCTGCGGTGGGTTCTAACCTGGCGCGTATTACCGACCTTAATTACCGTGAACGCACCCTGCTGATTGCCTGCGGCGCGGCGGCGGGTATTTCCGCGGTATTCAATGCGCCCATCGCAGGCGTTATTTTTGCCATTGAAGTGTTGCTGACTGAAACGGTGGTCAGTTATTTTATTCCGCTCATGATATCATCCGTTATGGGGGCGCTTTGCTCTAAAGTGATATTAAAAGAAACCCTGCTGTTTAATTTTGTGCTGAAACAGAATTTCAATTACAATAATGTTCCTTATTATATTTTAGTGGGCGCGCTGGCGGGTGCGGTTTCTTTATATTATGCAAAGGTATTTAAGCAGATAGAAGGCAGGCTGCACAATAGCAAAATAAATGCCTATTGGAAAGCTGCCATCGGGGGAGGATTGCTGCTGCTGATCTGTTTTGTTTTTCCGCCTTTGTTCGGTGAAGGATACAACAGCGTTAAACTGGTGGCCAATGGCACGCCGGGCAATATCAAAGATTACAGCCAGTTGTTTTCAAAACTCGGCGAAAACTGGGGACTGAGCGCTTTTATTGCATTGATCTTACTGGTTAAGCCGGTGGCAGCTGCTATTACCATCGGCTCCGGCGGCAATGGGGGTAATTTTGCACCCTCCCTGTTTACGGGTGCCTATCTTGGATTTTTCTTTTCAAAATTGCTGAACAGTACACCCTGGATAAAAATACCGGAAGGTAATTTTAGCCTGGTGGGTATGGCAGGCGTTTTAAGCGGGGTAATGTATTGCCCTTTAACCGCCATCTTTTTAATTGCGGAGATCACCAACGGCTATGAATTGTTTATTCCGCTGATGATTGTTTCTTCCATTTCTTTTTTTATTGTGAAAACCAGTGATCCCTTTTCCATCGAGACCCGGAAGCTGGCATCCCTGGGCCAAATCTTTACCCACCAGAAAGAAAAAAATATACTTACCAGCATCAGCCTGCGCGAGATGCTGCAGGAAAGTTACCAGAGCATCAGCATGGATAAAAAGCTGAGTGACCTGGTAGAGATGATAAAGCAAAGCGAAAAGAATATTTTTGCTGTGCACGACGGCCGGCAAAAGTTTGCGGGCATCGTGGACCTGAATGATATCAAACAAAAACTTTTTGACCCCGCCCAGCATGCGAAAATTTCTGTTCGGTCGCTGATGAAAAAGCCACCTGCTGTACTGCGGGAAGACCAGGACATGCATGCTGTAATGGAACAGTTTGATATTACGCACAGCTGGTACCTGCCGGTGCTTGATAAAGACAACCGGTTTGCCGGCTTTATTTCCAAATCAAAAGTGTTCAACAAATACCGCGAAATTCTGTCCCAGCAAGGCGATTTTTACGAGAAAAATTAAGTGCCATTAATGATTTCCTTTCTCTTCTTCCCGTTTGGGCTGTAAGAGTTTTGCCACCAGGCCGGTCCAGCCGGTTTGGTGGGCGGCACCCAGGCCCTTGCCATTGTCTCCATGAAAATATTCGTGAAATAAAATATAATTATTGAAACAGGGGTCAAACTGAAGTTTATTATTATCGCCCAAAAAAGGCCGCTTACCTTCGTTGTTCCGTAAGAAAAGCGAACACAATCTTTTTGAAATTTCATCTGCCGCATCGTTTAAAGTCATAAACACACCACTGCCGGAGGGGCATTCTATCTTAAAATCGTCTCCATAATAATAATAAAATCGCTGCAGGCTTTCTACCAGCAGGTAATTAACCGGCATCCATACGGGGCCACGCCAGTTGCTGTTGCCACCAAACATATTGCTGGTAGATTCTCCGGGGGCGTACCGAACGCTGAAGCAGGTTCCGTCGAGCCAGAGATCATAAGGGTGCTGTTCGTGGTATTTGGAAACCGCCCGTATGCCGTGATCGCTGAAAAATTCGCTCTCATCCAGCATGCGTTGTAATATTTTTTTCATCCGGTGCCCGCGCAGCATGCTGAGCAAATGTTTTTCATTTTCACTTTTTTCCTGCCACCGGGAGACCAGGCTGGCGAGTTCTGGCCGGTTAGAAAAAAACCAGTCTAACCTTTTTGCGAATTCGGGTACCGCTTCCAGTATTTCATGATCCAGCACTTCTACAGCAAACAATGGTATAAGGCCCACCATGCTGCGTACTTTCAGTTTTACCATCTCCCTGTTGGGGCGTTTTAAAACATCGTAGAAAAAGAGATCGTCATCGTCCCACAGGCCGGAACCGGTTTCGCCCATATTGGCCATCGCACCGGCGATGTACAAGAAATGCTCAAAGAATTTAGTAGCCATATCCTGGTAAACAGGGTTATAACAGGAAAGCTCCAGCGCAATCCGCATCAGGTTCAGTGAATACATGGCCATCCAGCTGGTACCATCCGATTGTTCTATTTCACCTACGGCCGGCGTAATGGCGCTGCGGTCAAAGACGCCAATATTATCAAGCCCCAGGAAGCCGCCCTGGAAAATATTATTGCCCTCTGCATCTTTGCGGTTCACCCACCAGGTAAAATTCATCAGCAGTTTATGAAAAACAGATTCCAGGAAACCCAGGTCGCCTTTTCCATCGTTGTTTCTTTTGTCGATGCTATACACCCGCCAGGTGGCCCAGGCATGTACGGGCGGATTTACGTCTCCGAAAGCCCACTCATAAGCGGGCAACTGTCCGTTTGGGTGCATGAACCATTCTTTTGTAAGCAGCTGTAGCTGCCCTTTTGCAAAACCAGCGTCTACCAGTGAAAACGAAATGCAATGAAAGGCCAGGTCCCAGGCCGCATACCAGGGGTACTCCCATTTATCGGGCATCGACATGATATCACCATTGTTCAGGTGCATCCATTCATGGTTGCGACCTGTTTTACGTTGTTGAGCAGGCGGCGGCTGGGCGGGGTCGCCTTTCAGCCATTGCTCAACATCGTAATAAAAAAACTGCTTGCTCCAGAGCATACCGGCAAATGCCTGCCGCTGCACCAACTTTGCATCTTCAGACACGATGTTCTTTTGTAAATCGGCATAAAATTCATCTGCCTCTTTGAGGCGTGCAGTAAAAAGCGTGTCAAAATCTTCAAACGGATGCATAATGGCATTGTTCTCCAGCCGCATGCGAAGGGTAACGCTTCCGCCGCCTTTCACCGTAACATCGTAATTGGCAGCCGCTTTTGTACCCTGCTGGTAAATATTTACCGCTTTTGAATTGCCGTGCAAGAGTGTGTCATTGATTCCGTCTTTATAAAAACCGCCGGTATCGGCTGCGCCATATAGTTTGGCGCTATTGGTCTCGTTGTCGCAAAAAAAAAGCGGTGGTTTGTTTTCAAGGTGTAAGGTAAAAGAACCAACTTCCTTATGGGTGATGGTGATATCGCCATCGTTGGAAGAATTCATTTGCGGCTTGTAGCTGTCGTAACCCCAGCTCCAGGTATTCCGGAACCAGACAGTAGGCAATATGTGCAGGGGCGCCTCTTCATGGCCACGGTTGTGCACCGTTATCTTTATCAGTATGTCATTGATACCCGCTTTGGCATATTCTACAAAAATGTCAAAATATTTATCTTCGTTAAAGATACCGGTATCTATCAGTTCAAATTCAGGGTCTTCTTTGCTTCTTTTTCCATTTTCCTTTACCAGCCATTCGTAAGGATAGGCTGCCTGCGGATATTTATACAGCATTTTCATGTAAGAATGGGTAGGCGTTGAATCGAGGTAATAATACAGCTCCTTTACGTCCTCGCCATGATTGCCTTCATGGCCGGTCAACCCAAAATACCTTTCTTTCAGAATAGGATCTTTTTTATTCCAGCAGCCAAGGGCAAAACAAAGCAATTGCTGTCCGTCGCTGATGCCGGCAATGCCTTCTTCTCCCCAGCGATAGGCTTTGCTGCGGGCCATTTCATGGGTGGTATAATTCCAGGCACTGCCATCTTCGCTGTAGTCTTCGCGTACAGTGCCCCATTGCCGGTCTGTGAGATAAGGGCCCCAGTTTTTCCAAGCCTGGTCTTGTACGCGCTGTTGTTCGGTAGTCATATATAATGTCTGATGTCTGATTTGGTGCTGGAAGAACAAAGAGAAAACGACCCTGCGACGCGCGAAAAGACATCGCACAGCGTTAATGAAGACAGGTAGCATTTCTGTTTACACTGCTGGCTCTGCGCGACCAACTGTTGGCTATTGGGTGGGGCAACCCTGTTTCTCAGCTTCCTAACGCTTTGTACTCCTTTTCTTTTTGTTCTATTAGTCTCTTAGCCATTGTCTTCAAAACCCGGATAGAGGGTCATGCCGCCGTCTACAAATAAAGTAGTGCCGTTAATGTAATCAGCGTCATCGCTCGCAAGGAATACCGCTGCTTTTCCAATATCATCCACCTGCCCGATTCTTTTCTCTGGTATCAGTTTTAGCAGGTCCTGCAGGTGGGCTGCCGTATCCCAGGCATCGTGGTTAATGGGCGTAGCTATGGCGCCGGGTGCAATTGAATTGATGCGTATTTTTTTTGGTGCAAATTCCTGTGCAATCGTTTTCATCATCATCATAATGCCTCCTTTACTGGCAGCATAATTTGCATGACCGGCCCAGGGTATCACTTCATGCACACTGCTCATGCAGATTATTTTACCCATTGCCTTGCTGCGTGTTTCATCAATGCCCCTCCGTATAAACTCCTTAATGGCCTCGCGGGCGCAGAGAAACTGGCCGGTCAGGTTTACAGCCAATACAAAATTCCATTGTTCAAGTGTCATCTCGGTAAACTTTGCGTCTCTTTGCAGGCCTGCATTGTTTACCAGAATGTCAACGGTGCCAAACTGGGCTACCACGTCTGCAAACATCTTTATTACCTGGTCTTCTTTGCTTACATCGCAGGGATAAGTGATGCCACTGCCACCCGCATCCGTAATTTCTTTTAAAACCTGGTCAGCGGCATCTTTGGTGGCCGGCATGGGATAATTAATAATAACGGTGGCGCCATGAGCGGCCATTGATTTTGAAACGCCTGCGCCAATGCCGCTGCTGGCACCGGTGATGATAGCTACCTGTCCCTGTAATTTTTTTTCCATGTAATGGGTTTTAGTAAATAGGTGTGTTTGATGGATGGCTGTTTGCCGCCCTGAATTTAGACAATCCTTTTTCAATCAGCTTTATTTCGAAGGCGGTGATACTATTTACATAGCTCCTGTAGGCTTCTTCTGCCGAGGTAAATGGGTTAAGGTACTGGTATGCATCGTCGGCGGTCCTCACTTCGCCCGACATATAATAAAAATGATCGGCGCTTTGCAATTTACGCCATTGATCCAACTCGGTTTCGCCGCCGTTCTTTTGCACCATCTGCTCCAGGCTGTAAATTTTTTTCAGCATATTGTTCTGGTAGGCATTCTCACACCATACGCAGCATTCAACTTCTTTTCCCTTCCAGGAAATCGTCTCTGCAACATCATATACATCTTTGGGAGTGCATTCCTTTAAAACTTCAGAAGGGGTGGTGAACTGCCATTTTTTATCGTCCAGGATGGCGGCGGGCAGGTGTTCGAGGAACGCGAATATACCGGTATCGGGTTTTTTATGTATGCCGAATGTTTCATAGTCCAGTAATACATTGATATTGCAGGCATGCGTATGGGCATGTATCCAACCCGCATATTTTTCTGCCGTAAGCGGGTGATCATCCCAATGGGGGCTACCGAAACGAAAGGCAATATCATCGCTCAGGGTTACATGACGCAATAAAATGCCCAGCCCTTCCACCCCGGGTGCACGGTATACCTGGTTAAGATCCCTTCCCTGCAGGTTCCTTTCCAGCCCCTCGCAAACAATGCCTTTATAACCCATACCGGCTATAAAAGCAGCCAGTTCATTGCTGTAGATCAGTTCGGTGTTGCGGAAAACAGCCGGTGTTAAACCAAACAGGGTATTTATCAGCTGGCTGTGTTTTTCTACCTGGCTGCGGAACTCTGCTTTTGAATGCAGCCAGCTCAATGAATTATAATAAGTCTCTGCCAAAAATTCAATACAACCGGTATCGGCCAGCGCCTTAAAAGAGTCAATTACATCGGGCCGGTACTGCAGCAGTAATTCAAGCGTAGTGCCGCTGATGGAATAAGCGAGCCTGAATTTGCCTTTGTTCTTTTCTATAAGTGCCGCCATTGCCTTGTTGGCCGGCAGGTAGCATTCGTCTGACAGCTGGTCGATTGCTTTCTTGCTGGCATCGGTATTAAAATAACCGGCAGCAGTATTGCCTGCAGCGTAATGGTTTAATCCGTAGGGTAAGTGAACTTTGCAATATAAGGTGAGGGAATGCATGGTAGTCAATTTATTCAATCTGTAACGGTTGAGTGGTTAAATGAATGTTATTGATATATTACTTTATTATACACCATTACATGGAATACAATTAAGAGGCCATTATTTTACTTTGGTTATTTCGGCACAGGCGTGACTGTGATACTAATAAAAACAATGATCCGGCCCCATGATTTACAAAACAACAGGATGAATGTTTGACAGCTGCATTCATTTACTCGTTTTTAATGCGCAAGCGATGCTTTGTGCAGATGGCCGGTTGCCCGTTCTGAACCAGTCAGCAGGCTGTAACTGGTTGCTGCCTAAAAGATTGACCCTCCGGGAAGAAGTCCCGCAACAGTACGCTCATAATACCCAATTTCCCTTAATTTTACGCCCTTAACAAATAAAAATGCCCGAAGACAAAAACCGACAGTTCCTGGATTTTGAGAAGCCCATCAAGGATCTCTTTGATGAAATTGAAAAACTGCAGCAATCGGCAGAAAAAACAAAAATTGACGCTACAGAACATATTAAGAAGTACCAGGACCTGGTGATTGAGAAAAGAAGAGAGATTACCGTGCACCTCAATAGTTGGCAGCGCGTGCAGTTGAGCCGGCATCCCGACAGGCCTTATACGCTTAAGTATATCCAAAAGATGACCACCAATTTTGTGGAACTCCATGGTGACAGAAATGTAAGGGACGATAAGGCCATGGTAGGTGGTTTTGCACAGTTGGGCGACGAAACCGTGATGATAATCGGCCAGCAAAAAGGCATCAATACAAAAATGCGGCAACTGCGCAATTTTGGGATGGCCAACCCTGAAGGTTACCGCAAAGCCCTCCGGTTGATGCGCCTCGCTGAAAAATTTAATAAACCGGTTATCACGCTGATAGATACTCCCGGCGCTTATCCGGGCATGGAAGCGGAAGAAAGGGGGCAGGGCGAAGCCATTGCCCGTAATATTTATGAAATGATGCGGTTAAAGGTGCCTGTTATTGTGACCATTATCGGCGAAGGTGCTTCCGGCGGTGCCCTGGGCATCGGGGTAGGCGACAAGGTTTTCATGTTGGAAAATGCCTGGTACACGGTTATTTCGCCCGAAAACTGCAGCTCCATCTTGTGGAGAAGCTGGGAAATGAAGGAGAAAGCGGCAGAAGAATTGCGCCTCACCTCCGACCATATGTATAAATTTGGCCTGGTAGACGCCGTAGTGCCGGAGCCACTGGGAGGCGCGCACTGGGACTATACAGAGGCTGCACAGAACCTGAAGCATGTGTTGATAGATGCGCTGAAGGAGTTGAAACAGGCTGATCCGCAGGAAAGGATCAACAACCGCATCAGGAAATTTGGCAAAATGGGCTTCTGGGACGAGCTATAGTTATTTTAAATTTTGAATTGGCCGGCAACCCTTACGGTATGTGAGGGTTAATTGGATATCATTCACCGTCATTATTTTTTTTGAGCCATTCAGCATGTAAAATTCAAAGTAATTCCTTCGCTTGCGTTCCCGCCCGTTAAGTTGATTCAAAATATAAAATTCAACATTTAAAATAATTTTCATGTCTCTTAGCAATCGTCTTCGCGGAACCGGTGTTGCACTGGTTACTCCTTTTACTTCCGGGCTGGAAGTTGACTATGATGCACTGGGCCGGGTTATTGATTTTCTTATCAAAGATGGTGTTGAATATCTTGTTACCCTTGGTACTACCGGGGAAACCCCCACGCTGCAGAAGGAAGAAAAAAAGACTATTGTCAATTATACCTTTGATAAAGTGAACGGCCGGGTGCCGGTAGTAGTGGGCAACAATACAAAGGAAGTAATAGACGAACTCGAAAAACTTCCGCTGGAACGCGCTATTGCCATACTGAGCGCCTGCCCTTCTTATAACAAACCCTCACAGGAAGGATTGTTTCAGCATTACAAAGCCATTGCCGCCAGTACGGTGAAGCCCATTCTATTGTACAATGTGCCGGGCAGAACAGGTCGCAACATTGATGCGGATACAATACTGCGCCTGGCCCGTGAGGTAGACAATATCGCCGGATTGAAAGAAGCGGGGGGCGATATGGCCCATTGCATGAAAATATTGCGCGATAAACCCGAAGATTTTTTTGTTGTGAGCGGGGATGATGCATTGGCATTGCCACAAATTGCCTGCGGCATGGAGGGCGTTATCAGTGTTGCAGCCAACGCGTTTCCTAAGACATTCTCTGAAATGGTTCGCCACGCGTTAAAGGCCGATTTGAAAACGGCCAAAGCGTTAAATGATAAACTGATCGATGCGTACGAAATCATGTTTGCCGAAAACAACCCGGCAGGCGTAAAAGCCTTTATGGCCGCCATGGGACTAATTGAAAATACCGTGCGCCTGCCCGTAACAACGCTCAGCCATCCCTGGCTTGAAAAAATTAAAAACTACCTTGCGCGATAGTTGCCCTGGGGAAATTTTACCACGCACCATTAAACGCAGACGATGAATTATATGGCAGCAGTTATTATAGCTGGTATGCTGGCCCTGTCAGCACAGGGGCCTTATAGCCTTAAACTGGTTATAAAGGATTTGCCTGCATGGCCGGCAACAGATATTATTTACCTGGCCGGCAGCAGCAACCAATGGAATCCCGCAGATGAACAGTACCGGCTGCAAAAGGATGCCGAAGGGCATTTCTTTATAGAGATTAAAAAACTGGCGCCCGGCCCCCTCGAATATAAATTTACCAGGGGCAGCTGGGCCGGCGCTGAATCGGATATTACCGGAAATGATGTACCCAACCGGGTTGTAAACATCCAATCGGATACGGTATTAACCCTTTCAGTAGCCGGCTGGAAAGACGGCTTCGGTCAAAAAAAACAGGCTTCTACCGCCTCCGCACAGGTAAGTATTATAGATACGGCATTTTATATGCCCGGCTTAAACCGGACCAGGCGAATCTGGGTATACCTTCCGCAGCACTACCTGCAATTGCCCGGTAAAAAATACCCGGTACTCTATATGCACGACGGCCAGAACCTTTTTGACAATGCCACTTCTTATGCCGGCGAATGGGGTGTAGATGAAGCCCTCGATTCCATTAAGAATGCCTGTATTGTAGTGGGAATAGACAACGGCGGTAGCCACCGCATGACGGAATACAATCCCAACGATACAAAACAGTTTGGAAAAGGAGAAGGCAAACAGTACCTGGCGTTTATCGTGGAGCACCTGAAACCTTTTATAGATCATCATTACCGCACCCTGCCCGGCAGCCAGGATACCTGGATGGCGGGTAGCTCAATGGGCGGGCTGATTTCTTTTTATGCTGGTCTTTATTACCCCACCGTGTTTGGCCGGCTGGGCATTTTTTCACCTTCTTTCTGGGTAGTTCCGCAAATGAAAGCCCAGGTAAAGCAACTGGTAAAAAAAGCCACGCATGGTAAACAGAAATATTATTTCTATGCCGGCGGTGCTGAAGGCAGTGGAATGGCCAGGGGTATGGAAACAATTGCCACCGAACTCAGTGAGGCGGGCGGCCCGCAGGTAAAGACGGTTATCAACCCGCAGGGCAGGCATAACGAAACCAACTGGAGCGCGGCCTTTCCGGCGTTCTACCGTTTTATAAGTTTTCAGTGATGCGTTGTAAGCCCTTTTGCCTCGCCATTTTTTGCCTTGGGCGCAAGAAAACGTAAAACTTACTGCTTCCCGCTTTTTTATGCCTGTCAAAAGAACTTAAAACCTGTTACTTACTACTTACAACTTTATACGTGACGCCTTCCAGCGCCAGCTCGGTATTGGGGAAAACGGCCCGGGCTTCTGTTTCAAACTCCTGCAACGATTCGTATTTACTGCTGAAATGCCCGATGATCAGTTTATCCACCCCCGCTTTTAATGCAATGGTGGCGGCTTGTTCTGTGGTGCAGTGATAACGTTTCAGGGCGCGATCTGCCAGGTCTTTCAGGTAAGTCGTTTCGTGGTACAGTAAATTGGCGCCTTTTACTTTTTCTATAATCCGTTCGTCGTACATCGTATCTGCGCTGTAGGCATAACTGAGCGGGGCAGGTGCGGCATGGGTAACGGTGTCATTCTTTACCAGTACGCCCGACTGGGTAGTATAATCTTCACCCTGTTTCAGCCGGTCGAAAAAAACGGCGGGTATGCCCATCTCAACGGCTTTTTGCGGGTTTACCCGGCGGGGGGCTTTTAACTGTTCAAACCGAAAGCCCCAGCAGGGTATGCGGTGGCTTACTTTAAAACAACTGACCCTGAATTTCTCCTCTTGTACAATCTGGCCTTCCTGCAGGGGGTGAAAATGAAGTTTGAAAGGCAGGGCCGTGTCGGCCACTTTCAGCTGCATATCTATCAGGTCCTTCAGGGGAGCGGGGGCGTAGAGATTCATATCGTGTTCACGGCCCAGCAGGCCCATGCTGGTAATCAGCCCAATGAGGCCAAAATAATGGTCGCCATGCAGGTGAGATATAAAGATATGGTTGATGCGCCCGCGGCGAATGCGGTATTTGGCCATCTGCATCTGGGTGCCCTCCCCGCAATCGATCAGGAACAGGTGATCCTCCAGCATCACTACCTGGGCGGTAGGGTGACGGTCGAAAGCCGGTAAGGCAGAGTTATTTCCAAGTATCGTAACAGCCAGCATATGTACAGTGGGTAAAAATCAACAGTCAACAAAACTAACGAAGCGCGGTAAATAACGGCACTAACTGCGTTATATTTTTGCATGTCTTGTATTTTTAAGCGGGCGGTGCGCAATTATTGCAGACAAAGGAAGCGGTCACTGCGTTACCGGGGCTGCCCGCAGGGTATAAGGGGCTGCCTGGTATCGGCCTGTAAGGCTAAGTGTTTACAGCAGGGGAAATAATACCCTGCTGCTTAATGAAGGTTGAATGACGGATTGTCGTCGTCCAGCAATTCACGCTCTATTTCCTCCATTTGTATGATGTCCCCGGCTTCGCTGACTGTTGGCGTAGTGTTCATGAGTTCCAGCAGGCCCAGCTGGTTCAGGCTTTCTTCCAAACCGGCCCGCAGGCCGCATACAACAAAAGAAACGTTTTGTTCATAAAACAGTTGCTGTATCTTTACAATGCTTTCAGCCGCAGCGTCGTCCATGATTTCGATGTCTGTGCAATTAAGAATTACATTTTTGACATTGTTTTTGAGGTATTGAACTAATGATTGCTCCAGTTCTGCTGTCATATTAGCAGCAATTGCCTGTTCCCCGATGGTAATGACATGGAATTTCTCTTTGGTATCTGTTTTGACATTCATAATGCTTACAAAATAGTTCTTACAATTTAAAGTTTGTTAAAGACGTTACTTCACGGGAACTTTTACACAAAAAACCCGTACATGTGAATAAGGAGTAAAGCCGGTAACAAGCAGCAACAGGAATCAAAAATATTCGTTATTATTGTATCACCCACAAATCCTGGAAAACATGGACAATAATTTTTCAGCTCAAGTAAAGGAAATTATATCGTACAGCAGGGAAGAGGCATTACGTTTGGGTAATGACTTTATAGGCACAGAGCATCTGTTGCTGGGTTTAATCCGCGAGGGGGATAATACTGCTATCCGTATTCTCAAAAGTTTTAATGTGGATTTGTATGAATTGCGCAAGGAGATAGAACTGGCCGTTAAAGACAAGACCGGTAAAAATATTGCGAACATCAACAGCCTGCCGCTTACAAAACAGGCAGAGAAAGTAATCCGTGTTACCGTGCTGGAAGCCAAAGCGCTTAAAAGTACTACGGTAGAAACAGAGCACCTGATGCTTTCTATTCTCAAGAACAAGGAAAATATTGCTACACAAATCTTAAATCAATTTGACGTGGACTACGATCTATTCAGGAACGAGCTGGGTATTACAAAAGGGAATGATGTGCGCAGCGAATACTCAGAAGAAGGCGATGATGAATTTGATGAAGAAAAAAAATACGCCCAGCAGAAATCAAAAGCAGCCGGTGCCGTAAAAAGCAAAACACCGGTGCTGGATAATTTTGGACGCGATATTACCCGGCTGGCAGAAAACGGTTCCCTGGATCCTATTGTAGGCAGGGAAGAAGAAATTGAACGTGTATCGCAGATACTGTCGAGGCGTAAAAAGAATAACCCCATCCTGATCGGCGAACCCGGTGTGGGTAAGACGGCCATCGTAGAAGGACTGGCATTGCGGATCGTTCAGAGAAAAGTATCAAGGGTATTGTTTGACAAACGGGTGGTAAGCCTCGATTTGGCTGCCCTGGTGGCCGGTACAAAATACCGCGGCCAGTTTGAAGAAAGAATGAAAGCCATCATGAACGAACTGGAGAAAAATCGTGATGTGATCCTGTTCATTGATGAGATACATACGATCGTTGGTGCAGGCGGCGCCAGCGGTTCACTGGATGCCAGCAATATATTCAAACCCGCCCTCGCCCGTGGAGAACTGCAGTGCATCGGTGCTTCTACACTGGATGAATACAGGATGTATATTGAGAAAGACGGCGCACTGGACAGGCGTTTCCAGAAAGTAATGGTAGATCCGCCCAGCGTAGACGAAACCATCCAGATCCTGACCAATATACAGAGTAAGTACGAAGACTTTCACAATGTTATTTATTCTCCCGAAGCTATTGAAGCCTGTGTGAAGCTGAGCGATCGGTACATGACCGACCGGCTGCTGCCCGATAAAGCAATCGACGTGCTGGACGAAGTAGGCGCCCGTGTGCATTTGAAAAACATCAATGTGCCGCAGGACGTGGTTGACCTGGAAAAGAAAATAGAAGACGTTAAGAACGAAAAGAATAAAGTGGTTAAAAGCCAGAAATTCGAAGAAGCCGCCTCCCTGCGCGATACCGAAAAGCGCCTGGCGGAAGAATTGGAAAAAGCCAAAAACCACTGGGAAGAAGAAAGCAAGCACAAACGTTACCCGATAGACGAAGATGCCATTGCCGAAGTAGTGAGTATGATGACAGGCATACCGGTGAAAAGGATGGTGCAGGCAGAGACCGATAAGCTGAAAAAGATGAACGAGGATATGAAGGGCATGGTTGTAGGGCAGGATGAAGCCATCTCAAAAGTGGTTAAAGCCATTCAGCGCAACCGGGTAGGGCTTAAAGATCCCAAGAAACCCATCGGTACCTTTATATTCCTGGGACCCACCGGCGTTGGTAAAACCGAGCTTGCAAGGGCCTTGGCCAGGTATATGTTCGACAGTGAAGATTCGCTGATACGCATAGATATGAGCGAGTACATGGAGAAATTTACCGTAAGCCGGCTCATTGGCGCGCCTCCTGGTTATGTAGGCTATGAAGAAGGGGGCCAGCTAACAGAAAAAGTTCGCCGCAAACCCTATAGTGTTATCCTGCTGGATGAGATAGAAAAAGCGCACCCGGATATCTATAACATTTTGTTACAGGTGCTGGATGATGGACAGCTGACCGATGGTTTGGGCAGAAAGATCGATTTTAAGAATACACTTATTATCATGACCTCCAATATCGGGGTCCGGCAGTTGAAAGATTTCGGAGAAGGCGTTGGTTTTGCTACCGCTTCACGTGTGCAGAACGCAGAAGAAAACAATAAAGCCGTCATCGAAAAGGCATTGAAACGTACTTTCTCGCCCGAGTTCCTGAACAGGATCGATGATGTGGTAGTGTTTAATTCGCTCGACAGGACACATATCTTCAATATCATTGATATCCTGATGAAAGGGGTGCTGAAACGCCTGGCGATTCTTGGATTCAGCCTGGAACTGACAGAAGATGCGAAGACTTTTATTGCAGATAAGGGGTATGATTCCCAATTTGGTGCAAGGCCTTTGCACCGGGCCATCCAGAAATACCTGGAAGATCCACTGGCAGAAGAAATCCTGAATATGAGCATCAAAAACGGGGATGTTCTGATTGCAGACCTTGATAAAGAAAACGCTAAGATCAAATTCACGCTGAAGGAAAAAGAAATAGAAAAGTCTGAAGCCTGATAATAGAATTTAATACAATAGAATGCCGGTACCGTGTGCCGGCATTTTTTTTGCTTCGCTTCAGCGGGAGCGCAGGTTGTACTGATTGAATTGATTTGCACTGATTTTTTCTAGGGATACTATCTAGGGCGCGTACAATAAAAAATAGCTGGTGATTCATTTAATACCTGTACCACAGATTTGTCTAAATCGTCCTAATCCATCCAAATCATAGTATTTTTGCTGAACAATTACTGTTTCATGTCTTTACACAAAAAGATAATTATCACCATCGATGGATGGTCTTCCTGTGGCAAAAGCACCCTCGCCAAACAGTTGTCGAGAGAGTTGGGGTATACTTATATTGACAGCGGTGCCATGTACCGCGCCATCACCCTCTATTTTTTACGTAACCATATAGACTGGACAAAGCATAAGCTGGTGGAAGAAGCGCTTCGGAATATAACGCTTGAGTTTAAGGGGAATCATAAGAACGGACAGACGGAAATGTACCTCAATGAAGAAAATGTGGAATATGTGATCCGCGATCTGGTGGTAGCAGAAAAAGTAAGTGAAGTGGCTGCCATTAAAGAAGTTCGGCATTTTGCAGTTGCACAACAGCAGCTGATGGGAAAAGGCAAGGCCATTGTAATGGACGGAAGGGATATTGGTACCGTAGTTTTTCCGCAGGCGGAATTAAAGATCTTTATGACGGCCGATATTGCCATCCGCGTAGAACGACGGTTCCAGGAACTATATGATAAAAACCCCAACGTTACCATTGAAGAAGTAAAAGATAATCTCGAGATGCGCGACTATATCGACTCTCATCGTGAAATAAGCCCCCTGCGCAAAGCCGAAGATGCCATTGAGCTCGACAATTCAAATATCAGCATCAAAGAACAATTGGAACTGGTGAAGCAATGGGTTAGGGAACGATTGCCCCACTGATGCAGTGGCTAAAACGCTGCGCCTCTCTTCCTCCGACCATCAGGGGTATTTAAGAAATCTATAACAGGCAGGCCGAAGCATTTCTGCGGGCCCGCCTGTCTATTGCAATAACCTCTGTTGCTATTACCCATGAGACGAACTGCATCATTGCCCTGTTTTGTTATTACCGGAATGCTGGTATTTTCTGCCTGCTCACCCATTGTGAAATGGCCTCACCGAACCATACGTGTGGAAGCCGTTGGCCCTGTTGCC
The DNA here is from genome assembly GCA_964245425.1 of uncultured Flavihumibacter sp. GTDB lineage: Bacteria > Bacteroidota > Bacteroidia > Chitinophagales > Chitinophagaceae > JACMLD01. Next base: position 27,301 of record CAXTMV010000031.1, read on the forward strand.
CTGGTTGGCATCCAACAGCAGGATACAGGACCTTATTACCTAAAACGTAAGAAACGCATGCCTTCCTGCACGGTTATCCGGAGCAACAACCCATTAGTAGTAATACTGAAAACACCCGGTAAAGACAGTGCCGCGGTTTTGATAGCGCCCATTCGCAACTATGGCTGGCTATTGAATATGAAATACCTTTTAGGCCCTCCATTACCGGCAGGGCTGCGTGAAGCCAAGCGCTGGACCTATCCCCGTAAAAATTATATTGCTGAAGCAGACGGCAGGTTCCGGCGTTTTTCACTGCCACCGGTAAGGCCGGGTGCTGTGTATCCAACCATTACTACCAGTGTACCCATTTTTAACTATAAAAATGATAATGTACGGTTTGCCGGGGTGGGTTTCCTGGGCGTGGAATTGGGCGCTGATTACTATTACCGGCGAAACAGTTTTCTTTCGCTTGCTGTAGGCGCAGGAAGCAGTAATTTGCCTTTCGATTATTTTGGTGGGTACAGGCAGATGGCCAGCGTAACCTATTTGAGCCTGCGCAACAATCTTTTTTTTCGGAACTTCGACATCGGCTATGGCTTGCATGTTTCCGGGCTGTTTATGCGGTCGGTTACACAATCGGATAGTGCCATTACCCTCGCCAATACATCAAGAACATGGGGTATCGGGCCCGGCTTTTCAGCGCATTATTACTTTGGCCCCGGGCTGCGCGGAGGTTTTTTATATCAGCCAAGCCTGGTCAATCCAGGTGCCGCGCTTCTTTTCAATTACCAGCATTATATGGCTGTTCAGCTGAGCTTCCGATTGGATCGCCGTAAACACCGGCAACTCAAACGTTAAAAGAATTCGGCCAATTGGAGTAAGGTGGCCGCCGGATGCATTATTTTTCTGCCAATGGAATTTCTACCATCAGCAAGCAGCCTTCTCCCTTCGCGGAGATGATCCTCACAGATCCATTGAAAGATTCTGTTCTGTTCCTGATATTGGTGAGGCCAACACCTGATCTTTTTTTCTTTGTATCGAAGCCGATGCCATTGTCTTCTATGCTCATGGTGATCAGTTCAGCATCAGAATTAATATGCAGCATGACCGCGGAGGCCCGCGCATATTTTTCTATATTATGCAGTTGCTCCTGTGCAATCCGGTAGAGCGTTTCTTTTACAGGAGGCGGTATATTCTTTTCTTCATCGTCGGTGGTGTTAAGGGTAACGGTGCGCTTATCGTGGGTATACGTATTGGCCAGGTTTACCAGCGCATCTGCAAGGCTTCTTTCTGCAAAACGCGGCATCAGCATGCGGTGTGAAAGGTTACGGGTTTCATTTACTGCTTCGTTAAGATGGGAAATGGCTTCATTTATAAAAGGCAGGCTAACTGCATGGTTGCTGCTGCAGAAAGTCAGTTTCATTTTAACGGCCGCCAGTATCTGGCAGATATTATCATGCAATTCCCTGCCCAGTTCGTTTCTTTCTTTTTCCTGGGCCTGCAGAATGGCCCGGGTAATTTTTTTCTGTTCATTCATTTTACCCTGCAGTCTTTCCCATTCCAGTTCCTTTAATTTGGATATATCGATGTGCATCACTACCGCGCCTTCATACTCTTTGTCTCTCAATGGTGTTACCACCATCCTGAACCATTTTTTCAGCTTCTCTGAATGGCAGGGATATTCCAGGATGAATTCATCTATTTTATTTTCGATGACCTGCCGCACACCGGCCGCCACAACAGCCCCGTCTGTTTCACCGTTGCAGGCTGATTTTTCGGCAATGCTGATATAGTTCTGTCCGATGCCGTACTGACTGCCCTGGAAGCCATTCTCATTTGCAAAATCCCGCCATGCGTTATTTACGTCGATGATAATACCTTTATTGTTCAGCAGGGCAATATTTGCGGGCAGGGTATTCAGGATGGCAGACATGCGTTCTGCCAATGCCCATTTTTCATCAAAGCTATTTTGTAATTGTTCTTCCGCTTTTTTCTGCCGGGTAATATTGCGCGAAAAGCATGCCGTGCCTACTACCTGGTCTCCTTCATAGATGGGATAAAATGAATTTTCACCCCAGTATTCAAAAGAAGTAAGGGTGTATTCGATTTCTGTAAATGCTTCGCCGGCAAATGCCCTTTCATAAAATTGCTTATACCGCTGCTGCATCTTTTCATCAAACTGCCAGTCGAGTATATTACTCCCTTTTTCAATGATTTTTCCTGCCATTATCCGGGTCATATCATCGAAGGCCTGATTAGAAGTAATGAGTAGAAAATTCCGATCCACGCTCCACATCAGGTCCCGGGTATTATTGATCAGGGCATTGAGGTTATTGCGATCAAATTCCCTTTGCTGTTCTGCAATTTTCGTTTCGGTAATATCAAGACCGGCAATGCAAGTGCCCACAATTTCGGACTGTTCGTTTTTAACCGGGTTATAGGTAAAATTCATCCAGGTGGTCTTTCCGTCTTTACCGGTATGGGCGCGGTCGTATCGAATGGTATTTCCTTTCAACACCTCTTCAAATATCTTTTTAAAGGAGTCTGTCCGGGAAGGGTCTATAAACTCATACAAGTTGGTGCCGGGTTCTATTATTCCCTGCATATTGTTTAAAATTCTTCGCTGTGCCCTCCGGTTGATCGCTTTCACAATACCGGCATTATCGGTCAGGATAAAGCTTTCTGAGGCGTTTTCAAAAACGGCCTGCAGGTTTTCTTCCGACTGGATGATTTTACGTTCCGCTTCTTTTCGTTCAGATATATTGCGCGCAATGCCCGATACGCTGATAATGACACCCTGCGCATCTTTTACAACCGATAAGCTCAGCGAAACATCGAAGCGGGTGCCGTCTTTTCTGAGCCTTTGTGTTTCGTACTGGTGTACGGGCAACCCTTTTTTTATCTGCCCGATTATCACCTGTTCATCATTGGCCAGATCAAGTGGTACAATCATGGAGATATTGCGCGCAATGGCCTCGTGGGCCTCGTAACCATATAGGAGGGTGGCTGCATTGTTCCAGCTAAGGATGGTGCCGTTGGGGGCTACGGAAACAATGGCATCCGTACACTGCTCAACCAGGCTGGCCAGGTAATCTACCTGCTCGCTCAACATAATCCGTTCGGTAATATCGTGGCTCACGGAAATATAACCGGCAAAAGATCCATCGTGGTTGCAAATGGTAGAGAGGGAAACATACACGTAAATGGCTTTACCCGTTTTTGTCTTCCTTTTTGTTTCACCCTGCCAGTGACCCTGTTGCTTTAACTCGAGGTATATCTGTTTCAATTCATCTGCGTGAAGTGCTGTTTGCAGTAGTCTGTTTGGGTTATGCCCGAGCGCTTCTTCAGCGGAGAATTCATACAATTTTTCTGCGCCAATGTTCCAGGTTGTTATTTTGTAATTGCTGTCAATGGAATAAATGGCATTATTTGACTGGCTGACCTGCCTCGACAACAGTTTTACTTCTTCTTCTATTTTCTTTTGTTCGGTAATATCATTATAACTTTCTACAACGGCTGCCGGGCTGCCGTCTTCATTACGTATCAGCGACCAATGGCTGGTTACGAAAATAATATCTCCATTCTGCCTGGTATGTTGTAACTCACCCTGCCAGCTGTCTTTTTGCAGCAGCGATTGTTCGATATCTGCCAGCGATTGCGGAAATACGGTTGCAAACAACTGGTGGCTGCTCTTCCCGATGGCCTGTTCTTTGGTCCAGCCATAAAGGCGCTCCATGCCTTTGTTCCAGTTGATAATGGTACCATCCATCTGCCGGACCAGGGTTTGGGTGTATTCAACCAGGTCGGTATATGCCCTTAAATCAGTCTCATTTCTTTTTCTGCGATTGATCTCTGACAAGATAAAACCGGTAAAGCCAAGTGTAACAAAGATAATCAGCGAGTAAAACAATATTACGAATCGAAAACTCTCTTGCAGCTGTTTCTCAATTTCCAGGAAACTGAATGCAACTGTTACCAGTACCGGTAGTAATACGGAGGCGGCAATCAATATCTTTTTCCTGTTGGTCATAAGTGTTTATTTCTGTTTGATCCAGTAACCTTGTATTACAAACTGGAATTATACTGG
>CAXTMV010000032.1:0-6554 GCA_964245425.1 uncultured Flavihumibacter sp.
TAACAGCATTAAAATATATACCAATCTTGCACTGATGGGACGTGAGCGTGACAGTTATCTTTACAAATTAAAAGAAAGTACACAAGAAGCCATTACAGGTTTGCGTGATATGATATGGATTCTGGACGATAGTAAGGGCACTGTTGAAGACCTGCTGGCCAGGATTCGTTTGTTTGCTTCCCCTTTATGCGAAGTAAACAATATTAAATATTTACCGGATATAAGTGAAGAGGCAAGGTATTATTTGTTGCGGCAACAGGAAAAAAGAAACCTGTACATGATCATTAAAGAAGCCGTTAACAATGCTGTAAAATATGGCGATGCCGGAGAAATTGCCATTATCATATTACTGAAAAAAAACAGGCTTTTTATCAGCATACGGGATAATGGCGTGGGCTTCAACACGCTGCAAACCAATGAAGGAAACGGGTTAAAAAACATGAAAAGACGGGCTAAAGAAGCCAAGTATAATTTTCACATTGAATCCCGTGCAGGCACGGGCACCCTTATAACCATGATAGCTGTATAATAGCTTTCGCGTCAATGCATCGCCTCGCCTAAATCAACCTTTTTGGCCTTTGTACCTTTTACAAGCAATACAACAGGCATACAAACCAGGAACATAATGCCCAGGTAAAGAAATACATCCATATAGGAAAGTATTCCAGCCTGCTTATTAACAGCATAATCCAGCGTCTGGTAACTGCTTTGCAAAGCGTCGTTAAAAGCCTTGCCTTTGGCCATAAAACTATGCTGTATGGCCTGCACCCGGTTTACTACATTCGGGTTATTCATATCTAACTTCGACACCAGGTCACTGCGATGTACCATATTCTGCCGGGCCATAAACGTGGTTACCAGCGCTATACCAAAAGATCCGCCCAATTGTCGCATCATGCCCGTAAATGCGGCTCCCTGGCCAATCTGCTTTCCAGAAAGCGTAGAAAGCGAAAGGGTGGTTACGGGTATGAACAGCATGCCCATGCCTACCCCCCTTACAATCAGCATCCAGAAAAAATTAGAGGAGGCCGTATCCGGCGTTAATATTTTGTATCCCCAGAACGAATACACAAAAAACAGGAACATGCCCAGCGCAATCAGGTATTGTTTGGGTACCCCTTTCTGCAGCATCTGGCCGATCATCGGCATCATAATAGCTGTGGTAATGGCCGCGGGTATCATAAGCATGCCTGCCTGTTGTGCCGTCCAGCCCAGGCTTGATTGCGTGTATAAAGGAATAATAAAAGTTGAGCCATATAATCCAAACCCCATAATAAACGAAAGAATAGTGCCTACACGCAGATTGCCGTTCTTCAGCACACGCAGTTCTACAATGGGGTTGCGGAAGGTCAGTTCGCGCCAGATAAAACAAAAGAAGCCCAAAAAAGCCGTTACAGAAAAAGTTGTAATAACCGGGTCGCTGAACCAGTCATCATCCTGTCCTTTTTCAAGCACATATTGCAAAGAACCCACGCAAAGCGCCAGCAGGGCAATCCCCAGCCAGTCAATATCTGCTGCTGAGCTTTTTTCACCGTATTTGGGGCTGCGTACAAACTGTAAGGTTAGTAAAGTAGCAATGATGCCGATGGGTATATTGATGTAAAAAATATTCGGCCATTTAGAATGGTCTACAATAAATCCGCCCAGCGGTGGCCCTAAGGTGGGACCGATAATAACACCCAATCCGTAAATGGCCTGCGCCATTCCTCTTTTTTCGGGCGGATAGCTTTCTGTAATAATGGTTTGAGAAGTTACCAGCAGCGCACCGCCGCCCGCACCCTGTATAAAACGAAATATGACCAGCTCCCAGATACCGTTCGCATTACCGCATAAAAAGGAACAAAGCGTAAAAAGCATAATGGAAGCTGCAAAATAATTACGGCGCCCAAACTGCTGCGATAACCAACTGGTCATGGGTATGATGATAACATTACCGATGGCATAAGCGGTTACCACCCATCCTACTTCGGAGGTGCTGGCACCCAGGTTACCTTTCATATTGGTCAGTGCCACATTCACAATGGTTGTATCTACTATCTCCAGCAGCGCGCACATGATGGCTGTTAGCGTAATGATAATCCTGGCGGCGCCATACACAACCAGTGAGTCTTGTTGTTGTTGCATACTATCAGCTTTTTATTTCTTTCGGGCACCTGTATATTTAATCCAGGTGCACATCTACAGTTACATTCATACCCGCTATTAGTTGTTTGGCCAGCGAATCTGCGGCCTGCGTAAATTGTATTTTTACGGGCAGGCGCTGCACCACTTTTACAAAGTTTCCGCTGGAGTTGTCGGGTGGCAGCAATGCAAAACGGGCACCTGTAGCCGCACCAAAAGAAGATACGGTTGCTTCAAATTCATGACCTGGAAAAGCATCCGCATATACAACCACTTTCTGCCCCACTTTCATTTTATCAAACTGGGTTTCTTTAAAATTAGCGACTACCCAGAGTTCCTGGTTAAGTACCACGCTGAACAATGCCTGGCCGGTTGAAACAAATTGTCCTTCCTGCACATTTACCTTGGATACCAGTCCATCTTCCGGGGCGGTAATAACCGTATAGGATAAAGTCAGTTTGGCATCGTCTACATCTACCTGGCGCTGTTTGATGGTTGACCCGGCAATGGCAATCTGTGAAGACGTGGCTTTGCTCTGCGAAGACACCGCGCTGGTTTGTGTAGCGGCCTGGTTCTTCTGCTGCACCAGTACCAGCAATTGCTTTTCTGCTGTTTCTTTGGCAGCCTGTTGTTGCTCAAATTGTTGCTGGGTAATGGAATGGTCTTTTATCAGGTTGGCATACCGGTCGTAATCCTGTGTGGTGCGCCGCACATTTATTTTAGCTGTCTCTATTTGTGCATCGATAGTAGAAACACCTGCCTGTGAAGTGGCAATATTTGCCGTGGCGGCCGCAGTAGAAGTTTTTGCGGCGGCAAGATTGCTCTCCGCCGTAGCCAGCGCCGCTTCCGCCTGCTCTAACTTTATTTTCTGGTCGCGATCGTCAAGCACCAGCAGGGTATCCCCTTTTTTAACATGCTGGTTATCCTTTACCTTAACAGCTACAACGTACCCGGATATGCGCGGTATGACCGGGCTGATATTGGCCTCCACCTGCGCATCGTCTGTTTCTTCGTGGTGTTGCCCATGGATATATTTGCTGATGCCAAACCATGCACCACCTACAACCAGTAATATCAATATGATGGGAAATACTTTACTTTTTTTGGGCGCTGGTTGTTGTGTTTTTGTTTCGTTGGTATTCGGTTCCATATAAAAAATTTATGCGTTTAGCTGTTGTTTGGTTATTATTTGTTTGCTTGTAAGAGGCCTGCAGATTGCAGCAATTTGTTGTACGCTACCACGGCATCTGCCCTGGCAAAAGCGTAATTCAGCCTCGCCTGTAGTTGCGCCACGTCTGCATCCAGCAGTTCGGTGGTGGTAACCAGGCTGTTGTTATATTTATTTTTATTGATCTTATAATTTTCCGTGGCCTGGTCAATCGCTTTTTCATAGACATCTATCTTCTTTAGGCTCACCTGGTAAGCCTGATAAGACTGGTTGATTTGATAACGTATATTATCGCCCAGCGCTTCCTGATCGGCTTGCATTTGCAGCTCTCGCGCCTTGGCCTGTTGCAGCTTGGCTTTTGTTTTCCAGAGAGAAGACAGGCTGTATTGAACGCCCACTCCGATATTTACGGCATTGGTAATGGTTAGCAAACCCGGAATATCTGCGGCTACATAACCGCCCGATAATGCAATACCCGGGTAATAGCCACTTTTGGCAATTTTTATTCCTGTACCAGCGGCTTTCTGCCGAAAGGCAAGCGCCTTGCTGTCTTTGCGGTTTTCCAGGGCCTGTGTTTCGTATTCTTCAATTGACTGCGAGCTGCCCTGTATTTGTATGCTGGTGGTATCTTCCACGATCATCGTTTTCTCCGGCAGTCCCAGCATAATGTCCATATTTACATTGGCCAGTTTCCAGTTGCTTTCCGCATCAAATAAAGACAATTCAATATTGGAAGTCTGTAACTGTACTTTCAGCAGGTCGTTACGGGCCAGTAACCCGTTTTTTTCCAGGTTGTCGAAATCCTTGTCCCGCTGGCGCGATTGCTCCAGGTTTTCCTGTACCAGCGCCACTGCCGCTTTCGCCTTGTATAAATTAATATAGGCATCAATGGTATTTAAAATAACTGCTTCCTGATTGTTCTCAGCGTCCAGTTTAGCTGCCTGCTCCAGGTATTTGGCGGATTCTATGCCATATTGTATCCGCATACCGGAATAAATGGGATAGCTGATATTCGCTATACCATACAATGCCGAAGACACTTTTATACTGTTGGAATCTGTGCCGCCACCACCGCTGCCTGATTTCGTTTTAAGGGTTACATCGGGGTTGTTCAGACGAAGATAAGAACCACTGATCTTGAAATCTGGTAGTCGCTGATCTTTTGCCTCGCGCACTGCTGCCGAAGCTTCATCAATTCTTGCATGGTTATTCTTCAACTGCTTATTGTTCTGAATGCTTAAATTGATGGCATCTTTCAGGGTGAGATTTTTATTGGTAGAGTCCTGCGACCACAAAGATTGGCCGGCCGCCAGTACCACTAAAAGTAACATGACTATTTTTCTCATTAACAGTTGATGCTTCATACATTATTATTGTGTTATAAAATCTTCGTATCGTCTTAAGGCCGTTTTCGTTAGCTTAGGTAAAACAATTTTGTCATTATTGTACGTTCCATTCATCATGCAGCGCCATTACCGGTATCAGGTTCAACCTGGCCAACTCCTTTGCATAACTCTTGTGAAATAAATTGTACCAGATACCGTGTTTCCTGGGTCTTACTACCAGCAGATCGATATGTTGCTCTTCTACAAACTGACCAATGGCTTGCACAATATGCGATTCATAAATCTTGTGAAACGTTGTTTCTGTTCCGGCCAGTTGTTGTTCCAGCTGCAAGGCCGCTATTTTTTCTTTTTCTGTATCGTGCTGCGGAGAAATCACTTCTACCACATGCAGCCTGGCCCCGGTATAAGCCACCAGTTTTTTTATGGAGGCAATAGGCGAAGCGTTGTGCAGGTTGCCCGGTATGGAAGCAAAAGAAATATTACTGATGACCTTGTAGTTAACGCCGGGTGGAACAGTTAGTACCGGAATGGGTAGTTCTGTCAGTGCGCTCAGGATATCTGTATCCCAGGCCCATATTTCATCGTAAGCTGCCGGCGTTCCCATTACCAGCAGAACGGCCTGTTCTTCCTCTATCTCTTCACGCATGGTTTTAATAAAATCTCCTATCAGCGCCTTGTACCGGATGGTAATGGAAAAGCTGCCCGATACCTCTTCTATTGATTCTTTCAGTTTGTCGATCCTGTTGGCCAGTGTATCGCTGATGGCCGCCATGGCTACCCCATCACCCGAATAAGACACTGGTACCGAATTAATATTCAGCAGCAACAATTCAATGTCAGCACCGGCCGTGGCAAAGGCGCAGGCATACCGCAGCGCATTTTGCGCAGCGGCGGAAAAGTTGGTTACTACAATTATTTTTCCCATCTGATCCGTTTTATCTATTTATTTCATCAAGCCCTGTGCCTGCTTTCAACTTATCTGAACATTTGTTCATCCGCCAGTTAAAAAAAATTATCTTTTCAATCCATCCCAGCAGATCAAAAAAGCATTTTTCTTCATTTCTTCGTTAACTTTCTTCTTATGGTAATTGATATATTTAATCACTTCCGTGATACTGCCCATCATAAAAATGAGTAATAGAATGGTATCAAAATCTTTTAGTATTTTTTCCTCTTTGCCTCTTTCTATCAGCTTATAAAGGGGTTGTATCAGCTGGCGGCTCATCTCCTTGGTTGATTCGGAAATAAAGGGTGAGTGATAACATTGCTCCATAAAAACCGATTCATCAAAATTCTCCAGCCGGTGCCGCAGAATATTGTTCCACACTATTTTGAACCCTTTTTTAAAGGAAATTTCATCGTCGTACCCGCTAAAATAGGCACTGACCGATGAAGCCCGGCAATTGAAATACAACTCATTAACCAGTTTGTCCTTGTCTTTGAAGTAGATGTATACCGTACCGGTTGCCATCCCGGCTGCCCGTGCTACCTGCCGCATGGTAATGCCTGCTATGCCGCTCTTAACCACCAGCTGCAGGGTGGCTGCAAAAATCTGCTGAACCTTGTTTTCATCACGCTGCTTCACGCTGCAAAGATAAATGAACAAAAGTTCATTTTAAAATATTTGGAAATTTCCTGTGCAAAAAACAGTATTCTCTATTTGTAAACAGATATGGCTGAATCGTTTAGCTTTTATTACTTTTTTGTAACGGGATGGCGTTCCGAAGAATTTTCGCAAAAAACGGAGGGTAACCCATAAGCCGGAACAAGGATTCCGCTTAGGCGAAAAAACAAAACCCGCTATTGAACAGTAAGAAAATTTTATTTATAATTTAAACTGCAGCGTTACATACAAACTTCTGGCAGCGGCCGGAACAATACCAGGCCCCGGGTAACTGTCTGCCCGCCTTGTAAAATAC
>CAXTMV010000032.1:6564-30240 GCA_964245425.1 uncultured Flavihumibacter sp.
CCGGTTATTGGCCAGGTTATTAATGCTGGATGATAAAGCCCATTTTTTATTAAAAACATATTCTGCAGACAGGTCCATAATAACATAAGAGGGCACCAGGCCGTCTATGGCATTGGTGGTAAAAGTAGCGTTGGTAGCATCCGTAAACTGGCTGGCCGTATAACTGAACTGGTAGCTGGCAGATAATTTTTTTCTCCTGAAAGAAACGCCTGTTTTAAAAATCAGGTCGGGTACAAATTCGACGCTGTTTCCGTTAATACTGGGGTCTTTGCTGCGGGTATATTTGGCGCTGATCAGCGAAAAATTAGAAAATAGGGCCAGGGTGGTTTTGCTGCTGCTTCCTTTCAGCCATTTCCAGATGTCGGCCTCAATATATGATTCCAGCCCGTAGTGGACCGACTTTGCCACGTTGGTACGCAGGTTATAAATAATACTGGTAGTGGTATCAACAGACAGAATGCTGCCGATCTTGTTGTCGTAATTAATGAGAAAGACGTTTACATCGTAATTAAAAATGCCGTTGCTTTTACGGATACCCAAGTCGGCAGAGAAGCCTTTTTCATCCTGCAGGCTGCTGTCTACCCGCAGGTTGGGGTTTTGGGTTCTGAGATCGTTGAAATTAATGGCTTTATAATTCTGTGAGAAATTCATATACAGTTGAATATTGGACCGCAGGTTATAGGTGGCTCCTATACCAGCTATTAAAAAACTCCGCGCGCTTATTTTATCGTCATTTATTTTTTGTTGTAACAGCACATTCCCTGCTGCATCAAACAAGGCATTGGTATAATTACCCCTGGCACGGGTCGTAATCTGTTCATACCGGACGCCGGGTATAATATTTATATGATCCGTAACCCGAAAAATGTTTTCTGCAAAAAGGGCCAGGTTATGTTCCGGAAAAGTATAATCGGAATATTTAAGGGTATCCACTTTCATGGATGGATGAAAGGTAAAATCGGCTGCGTTACCGCTGCTGCCATTGTTGCCATATCCCTGTTCGCGATGCGTGTGGCCCTGGTAATAACGTACCCCTGCCAGCGCTGTTGATACCAGCTGGCCTGTATTGTACTGGTATAACAACCTGGTTTCATTCCCCCAGTTCTTATAATGGTCAACATACAGGTTGCGATCGGCCGTGCCATCGTCTGCCCGATCAATAAAAGTTAGTATACCCAGTGCGTCCCTTTCTGCCGAAAGGCCGAACACGCGGCTGTTCAGCCGAAGGCGGCGGCTGACTTGGTAATCAAAGATGGCTGCGCCCAGGTTCCAGTTTACTTTAAACCAGTTGCGCGCCCGGATAGACTGGTGCGGGTCGGCGGCAAAATCTGCGTCGGTTAAACCGCCCGGCTGGTGCTGGAGGTAGTCCAAATGTGTATACTGAAGCGTAACGGTCATAGCAGACCGAAGATTATAAGTAACTGCCGCATAACCGGTATTGGCATTGAAATCACTGTTGGGCCGCCAGCCACTACCTGATTTATGCTGATAAAAAGCAACATAGTTCAGGTTTCCGGTTGTACCACCAATAGAAGTGGTACTATTAAAAAAATGAAAGGATCCCCCGCTGAGGCGGGTGGTCAATGAAAATTTTTCAGAATCCGATCCGTGCAGCATCCTGAAATTGATCATCCCCCCAAACTGTGTTCCGTATTGCAAAGAGGCGGCACCTCTTACTATTTCTATTCTTTCTACCGCTTCTACCGGGGGGGTATAGTAACTTTCAGGATAACCCAATGCATCTGCACTGATATCGTAGCCATTCTGGCGGGTATTGAAATTGGCCACGCGGTTGGGGCTCAGGCCCCGGCCTCCAATGGCCAGCTGCAGGCCCGATACATCATTCTCCCAGATATTCAGCCCGGCTACTTTTGCATATACCTGCCGGGTATTGTTGGTAGCTTTGTTTCCTATCAGGTCTTTCAATACAATTACTTCTGTTTTTTTTCCTGCATAGATGGCGGTGCCTTCCACATCTTTCAATCGCGTAAACGCTGTTTTTGCCTGTACCGCATTTACCATTACGGTATCCAGCTGCTTTTTGGTTTCATACAGCATAATGGTAAGCTGGTGATCAACGTCTTTTGGATAGCTGGCGTCATTCAAATCGATTTGTATGGTATCGGGCCGGTATCCGATAAATGATACCAGCAGCGTATAGTGGCCTGCATGCAGGTTTTTGAATACAAAATGCCCGCTGCCATCTGTTCTTTGAACCGCCTGCCGGTTATTCAGCGCCACGGTGGCGCCCGCTATAGGTCCACGATTGTTATTTACCGTTCCGGACACGCTAACCTGCGCATGCAGCAATACCTTACAACATATAAAAAAACACAGCAATACCCATGACCTGCACATAATTAAATAAGACGGAATCGGCACTTATGGCTGATAAGGCAAAATCCATTTTTTATGGCCAAACAAAGATTCTTTTTGTATGGCCAGGTTAACAGAACTATCAATATACAAACGGCTGCCAGAACCATTAAGCGTTACATAACTTTCCACTTGCACAGCCGCCTGGTGAATACCTTTTTTATCATATTCCCGTTGCAATATTTTTGCATACTGCAGCATCATATCCGGCTGGGTTTCCATCATCCGCTCCTGGTAACCGGTTAAGAATTCGCGGTTGTTCACTTCAAAACGACGGCCCGTGCCCGGGTCTGTAATGCGAAAGAACGTAGTGCCGCCTTTTTCCATCAGCATCACCCGCCAGGAAAAACGATAGCCTTCTTCCGTCCACAATAAGTTACCGGGATATAGCAAAAACCGGATGGGTAACAGCAATTGTACCAGAAAATAAAAACTAAAAAAAACAACCCCTGCTTTTTTATACTGAGCAGTCAAAATATACCGCCGCGGCGCATCTGCTTTTCGCAAAGAAGGCCAGCAGATCGTTAATGCATCAAGCATTCGCCGGTGAAAATGCTCAGAAAAGAAAATGGTAGTGGCGGCCAGCATAATGTAAGGAAACATGCCAATCTGAAACAATACGGCCGTTAGCGCATGAAAAGCAATTACCAGCAGGTACCCTAAGACCCGAGTCTGCCGGTTCAGTAAAAGAAACACAACAGATAAATCGAATAGCATTCCGCACCAGCTGAACAGCACTGCAGTGGCAGGCAATGCCAGCCACTTACCGATAACCGGCATGAACTGGCTGGCCGGCAACCATATTTTTAACGGCATGGCATTGATCAGCCAGTCTTTGTTCAGTTTTGAAAGCCCTGCATACAGGTAAATAATGGCCAGCTGACATTTAAAAATATTGATGACCCAGGCAGGCACCTGCGTTCTTTTCAGGGATGGCTTACGCAAAACATCTAATGAAAAATACCGGTTGGCCGGTACCAGTACCAGTAACAGTACCAAAATGCTTACCAGGTAATAATGATTCAGGTAATAGGTCTTGTCTATCAGTTCGGCATATATAAAACACACCAGGAACAATAGTGTGCCGGCACGATAATAAAAACCCACCGTTATCATAAAAGCACCCAGTACCATACAGGCATACAAGGCATACATGCCAACCGGCGTTAAGACGGTTATCCATTCAAAACCATAAAAAGGGAAATGGAACCGCGGCGTAATGTAAAAATCTTTTACCCAGCCATGGGCAATAAACCGGAGGCTGCTAAAAAATAACACTGCCCCAAAGGCTATCCTGAAGAAAGCCAGCGGGGCAATATGTACCGGGTTGCTGATAATTTTTTTTAGTTTAGTCTCCATCATCATCCTGGAAAGAAATCTTGATCCCCAGGGCAGAGCTAAGGTCTACCTTAAGCAATACCACCATTTTGGTTATCTCAGTATAAGCATCGTTTACGGCAGTCAGGTTATTGTTAATGGCCCCGGAAAGCGGGTCAGACAAAACAGCCAATTTGGAAAAGATGGCAGTGAACTCCGCATTGATAACATTGTTCAGCGGAACACCGTTCTTCTGGTATTTAGAGGCGATTACTTTATCGTCGAAACTGTTGCCTGTGCCGCCTGTATACAACAGTTGCAGGGCTTTTATCTGCTGTGTCAGCAGCTGAAGTGAAATGCCGCTGTAATATCCTTCTACCTTGTCGGGTGCCAGGGGCAATGCAGTAGTGCCGTACTTGCCAATAGGAATACCAATCTTATAGTTTTTCAGTTCTACATCATAATCCTGAACAAAAGAATTCATCAGCAGGCTGAGCGAACTTCCGGCATTCACACCCGTGGCCGCATTAAACGTGGTCATATAGGTACTGCTCCAGGCACTCGCTACCGCACCCGCTTTTGTTTTTATGGAAGCGGTAATAGCCGACAGGTATTTTTTTGCATTGGCGGCGCCCGCATCCGTGGTATAACGGCCAAGCGTGGTGGCGCTGTTTGCGCCAAACAGTAAAAAATCGATGGCGGGGAAGCCCTGCGCTTTCAGGTTTGAAAGACCATCGATGGTATAAGTGCCGGTGCTGATATTGCTTTTAATAAGGTTACTGTCGGTTGGGAAAATATTTATAACACCTGTCAGTAAAGACTGATCATTTGCCGGACCGAATTGGTATTCACTACAGCTTTCCCAGGCAAGGTAGGCTGTTTTGAAAGCCGCCTGTGCATTGGCCAGGCTGGTAGCATCCGGCGCCGTTGTAAAAGCAGTTACAGACGCATCAAGGGCAATCGATGCTGCAGACAGGTTCTGATAGGCAGGAATAATTATATTCTTACTGATATTTACCAGTGCCGAATCTACATTGCTGGCGGGCGGTATCACCGTTCCGCTGTCGCCGCTTTTACTGCAGGAAACCAATACAATAATAAGGGCTGAAGCGAGCCCTGTACCTGTCAGTATAATTTTTTTATTCATCAGAAAAATTTTATCGGGCTAATAGTTAAGGCTGTTATTTAACGGCGCCTCCCACAAACAGCACTGGTTACATTTTTTTAAATTGCTGCCTGGAGCAGAAAAAACGAAACTAATAATTGGGAGAACCGAACGCCTTGCTTTCAGCTTTGGGTTTTATTCTTTTGCAAAAGAAGACCCTAATGACAATACATGGTGCCGCAATCGGGAATTTCAGTACCCCGATCGGGAAAAACATGTTTCGCTTTTGATGGAATATTAATGGGTAGGTAATTATTAATTAAATGTATGCAGCACAAGTATTTATATGCCACCCGGTAACCGGACCCCTTTTCAATTAACAAACAATTCATCAACAAAAACCCAACCCGGTTGCCCTTTCGCCGGGTGCCAGGGCGGAAGTTTGGCCACTGGCACGGCTATTACCTTCAAAAAACGGATACTGGCGGGCTTAAAATTACAGTCGTACCCGTGCAGGTACGCGGGTCCCGTGCTATCCGGCTGTTGCGGAACCAGGCGGGCCAGCCGCTGCATATTTTTTTCACTTGTACCACCCCATACTTCCAGTAAAGCAGGCGGCATAACATACCCACCAATATCTACCTGTGTGCTAAAAACTACCGATGAGATGGTTACCGGTGCTGCATATTGCAGCAGCATTTCCATTTTATTCCGGCGAAAGCCAAGCCATTTATTATTCCTGCTGAGATCGCCTTTTACAGCGTCGATAAGTGTTTTAGCCCCTGTACTGCCTCCTTTAAAAAAAGAATCAAGCGCTGTAAGTGACCGGATAGAGTCTGCGCGAAAGCCGTTTTTATAAAAAGTAGCCATTACTGAATCACTTCCCAGCCAGCCGGGTTTAAAAGCCCGTGCTTTTAGTACCACGGCTTTATCCAACACCAGATCTTTTTTGTAAATGGGGGCGTTCAGGCTGTCGGGCGTACTTCCGTCTGTTGTGTAACGAATGGTTACGCCTTTTATATAATGTCTTAGTTGCACCGGTATGGGTGCTCCGTTAATGATCCTTGCTTCTGTTTCCAGTACCGGTGCATTTAATTTCAGCTGCACCGTATCATTGGAAAAACCGGTTTCAAAATGTATATCCGTGTTCTTTTTACGGATGCCTGCCATCTCGGTGGCGCTGATGGGTGCATTCCAAAGAAAAACGGTCTGTAACCCGGGAAAATTTACCAGCGGTGCTATATCCTGCTGTTTTACGGTTGTTCCTGATAGTGATAAATGCGCCAGGTAATGAAGCTGTTTAAGACCTGCCAGGCTTTTACCCGGAACGGTGCTGAAATTAAGGTTCAGCTTGCGCAGGCTGGTAAATTGGGCTATAATGCCGAGGTCCTCTTCTTTAACCGGCATGTACGCCATATCCAGCGATACGATCTGCGTTTTCAGCGATAACAGATCCTTCAGCGAGGCCGTGGTATAATTCTGCAGGTTATAAAAATTAACTGCCAGTGCGGGTGATCCCTGTGCAATAGGATGAATGAGCCGGTTGGTATTATTTAATTTCTCAATGTCTTTGTCGCTGGCGGCAGAAAAATCATATATTTCTTCTGTCGGTTTATTGAAGAAATTATTGGCCAGCAGCCGTAAACTGTCAGTAGCAGCCAGATCTGTTATTTTTTCTTTGAAAGGTGCGCCGCTTTTTATCCATTGAAACAAAATAGCCGATTCTTCATCATCCAGTTGCGGTTTTCCCGCCGGCGGCATGTGTTTTTTTTCCGTCTCCGGTAAATGGATGCGTTCAATCAGCAGGCTTTGCGCCGGCTGCCCGGTTAC
The DNA here is from genome assembly GCA_964245425.1 of uncultured Flavihumibacter sp. Lineage (GTDB taxonomy): Bacteria > Bacteroidota > Bacteroidia > Chitinophagales > Chitinophagaceae > JACMLD01. The sequence goes on from CAXTMV010000032.1 coordinate 13,193, forward strand.
CCAGATGGTTCCGTGCTTGCCGCCTTTCAGCAAAAGAGGTTCTGTTTCCATTACCAGTTCGCCTTTGGCTTTTTGGCTGTTATGGCAACTCATGCATTTTGCTTCCAGAATCGGCCTTATCATATCCCGGTAAACAACAGCTTGTTCAATTGCTATAGACGGCCGGGTTTTGTCAGGTGTGATGGGCGCCAGCAGGTAATTTTCTCCATGCGTAATATTGGCGCCCTGGTGACCTGTAAAAACAATCAATATAAAAATAATCAGCGCTGCTGCCTGGGGCATGTAACGGCGCCGGTGAATGGTATTTTTATAGGCATACCACAAAAAGGAAAATACAGAAACCGATACACCTCCCCATTTATGCCACCACAATGCCTGTGAATGGTATCCTTCTTCTTTCGATAATAAAAACCCCATCAGCGCCGTAAGCGCGGCGGTAAAAGAGGCTGCCAGCAGTAGCCATTTTCCTATCTCATCTTCCGGACCATTAAAAGCAGCGCCGCTTTTTGCCTGCAAAAAAATGCTCCAAACAATGTACATAATCAGTAATACAATAGGAAAGTGAAGCAGCAAAGGATGCATACGGCCCACTACCTGTAACCAGGCTGGTACATGCAACTTGTCTCCGGCCAGCACAAATAACAAGAGCAGGCAGTTAAAGCAGAGCACAATATTAAACAGGCTATTTTTCCAGCGTTGCATGCGGTTGCGTCCTTTTATCCTTCAGGCAGATTTTTTGTCTAGGCTATCAAGCTGTTCTGGCGACAGCAGTGATTGCCGCACAAAAAAACTTATTACTTACCATTTAATACTTTACACTAGTCAACTTACCGGTTGTAATTTATAGGGATACACATGCCCTGAATTCCATTGCGCAATGTAGAGGTTGTCTTCATCGTCTATACATACATCGTGCGGGTATTGAAAAACTTTTTCTGTCTGGTACATTTCTTCCGGCACACCCTTGCTGTATACAGGCACGGTGCCCGCCAGGTTGGATATTACCTTATTGTCTTTATCCAATATGGTTACAAAGCCCGACTGCTTCCATTCAGCGTTTTTACTTTGTAAAACGGCTGCATACAGGTAATCGCCCTTAATAACCGGCCGGCAAACCCAGGCCCCGGGCAAAGAAATGGTTTCTATGTATTTTCCTTCCATGCTGTACCGTTTGAAAGCGTTTTGCTGGCGCGATGTAATGATCAGGGTGGGATGCTTTTTATTTTGCCGGTAGTCGATGCAAACGCCGTGGGCATTTAACAGGTTCTCTTCTTTGTCGCCCCGGCCGCCAAAATACCGAATGTATTCCCCTTTATGGTTATACTGGATGATAAAATCTTTCCCGTAGCCATCTGCCACATAAATATCGCCATTGGCTGCAATGGCGGTTTCTGTGGGAATGTATTCTTCCGGTTTGCTGTACATACCGGTTTCTTTGGGGTAATCCAGCACCATCAGCTCTTTTCCATCAATGGTGGTTTTAATTACCTGGTGACGATTGTTATCGCAGATAAACAAGGTCTCCGCGCCATTTTCGTTAAAGAGGGTGAGGCCATGTGCCCCTGGGTAAGTAGTACCCCAGGTATCTATCAGCTTACCTTTTCTATCGTAGATAATAACGTTGTTTTTGGTTTCATTTGTCAGTAAGAGTATCCGGCCCTTGCTGTCCTGTATCATTTCATGGCAGTCTTTTACCGGATATTTTGCCGGGTCCAGTTCTCCCCATTTGGTATCCAGGCGGTAGCGTTTATTATTATGGCCCAGTACAACCTCATCTTTTTTTCCAAAAGAGAAAGAGGGAGTCCATAACATGCCGGCGGCGGCTACTGATGACTGTTGGATAAATTTCTTCCGGTTCATTGTATGGCTGATTTCTGGTATGATAAAGCCTGGTGTGTATTTGTAGCAATCGAATAAAAAACAAAAAAATGCTATGCAGCGGTAGGGTGATGCATCGGTTGTTCATTTTCAGCGTCCCACATTTATCAAATTCCCATATTCTTTCTTATCCAATCAGTCCTTTGATCACATTTCCTTCTACATCAGTTAAGCGGTAGCGACGGCCCTGGTGCTTAAAGGTCAGTTGTTCGTGGTTAACGCCCATTAAATGCAGAACGGTAGCATGGAAATCATGTACATGCACCGGATCCTTGATGATATTGTATCCAAACTCATCGGTTTCTCCGTAAACGCCCGGCTTTACGCCACCGCCGGCCATCCAGAGCGTAAAACAGCGCGGATGATGATCCCGCCCGTAATTCTCTTTTGTTAATGCGCCCTGGCAATAATTGGTACGGCCAAATTCGCCTCCCCAGATCACGAGTGTTTCATCCAGCAGTCCCCTTTGTTTCAGGTCGGTTATGAGTGCGGCGGATGCCTGGTCTGCATCTTTACATTGCCCTTTTATCTCATTGGGTAAATTGCCATGGCTATCCCAGCCCTGGTGGTACAGTTGCACAAAGCGTACCCCGTTTTCTGATAATTTTCTTGCCAGCAAGCAGTTGGCAGCAAAACTGCCGGGCACCATGCATTCGGGACCATATAATTTAATGATGGATTCCGGTTCTTTCGACAAATCGGTCACTTCCGGCACCGCCGTTTGCATTCGGTATGCCAATTCATATTGCTGCACTTTGGCATTGATTTCAGGATCGCCAAAAGATTCATAGGACTGCTGGTTCAGGGCCACAATTTTGTCAAGCATCAGGCGACGGTCTGCCCGCGTTACGCTTTCCGGATCATTTAAATACAATACCGGGTTTTCACCGCTGCTGAACTGCACACCCTGGTGGATGGAATCGAGAAAGCCATTGCTCCACAATTTGGAGTAAACACCCTGTCCATTCCCTTTTCCTTTTGATAATAATACGCAGAATGCCGGCAAGTTTTTATTCTCACTGCCCAAACCATAGCTCATCCAGGATCCCATGCTGGGGCGGTTACCCACCTGTGCGCCTGTTTGAAAAAAAGTAAGTGCCGGATCATGGTTAATGGCCTCGGTATACATACTTTTTACAAAACAAATATCATCTGCGGCTTTAGCTGTATATGGCAATAATTCGCTTATCCAGGCCCGGGCCTGCCCGTATTGATTGAACTGGAATTTGGTTCCTGCCAGCGGGAATTTTTTCTGATCAGCGGTCATGCCCGTCAACCGCTGGCCCTGGCGGATAGAAGCTGGCAGGTCTTCCCCGAACATTTCCTGCAGCTTAGGCTTATAATCAAAAAGATCCAGCTGCGAAGGCGCACCATTCTGAAAAAGATAGATAATCCTTTTTGCTTTGGGTGCAAAATGCGGCAGGCCGGTCATCAGCATCTTTTCATCCCCCTGGTTAAATAGATCTGGTATCATCAGTGAGCCAAGGGCCACACTGCCGATACCAAGGCTTAACCGCGATAAAAACCGCCGCCTGTTGATGTTCAATCCCTTTTCAAGTATTTCTTTTTCCATGATCAGGTTTTAGTAATGCTCTCTTCCAGGTTATAAATAGCTTCTATCACTTTCATCAGCGCCGCCATCCTGTTGGCATCTGGATTGGCCGGCATGGTGGTTTCCCCGGTTTTGATGGTAAGGGCTGCATCCAGTTTGTGCTGGCTGAACTGCTCCAGTTGCCCGCTGTAATAATCCTGTAAGATGGCCATTTCTTTTGGCTGCGGCTTGCGGCAGACAATTAACCGGAAGGCCATGGCTATTTTTTGATCATTGCCGGTATTTTGTTCCAGCAGGTGCTGCGACATTACCCTGGCAGCTTCCAGTACGGTGGGGTCGTTCAGCATCATTAATGCCTGCAAGGGTGTATTCGTTTTTAACCTGCGCACTTCACACTGGTCTCTGTTACTGGCGTCGAATAAACCCATTGAAGGCGGTGGCACGGTCAGTTTAATAAATGTGTACAATCCTCTCCTGTACAACGCATCGCCATGATCCTGCTTGTAAGTGGCCAGTACGCCGCGGCCCGAGGTGGCGGCTTCCCAAAGGCCTTTGGGCTGATAGGGTTTAACGCTGGGGCCTCCGATTGTTTTTACCAGCAGGCTGCTGCTGGCCAATACCATATCACGAACAGATTCCGCGGGCAGTCGCAATCGCGGGCCTCTTGACAGGTATACGTTTTCCGGATCCTTTTTTAATTTATCTGCGGTGTTTACGGCCGATTGGCGATAGGTGGCCGACAGCAGTATTTGTTTCAGCAATCGTTTTATGTTCCAGCCGTTTTCCATAAAATCAACTGCCAGCCAGTCGAGCAGCGCCGGGTGCGAGGGCAATTCTCCCTGCATACCGAAATCTCCGGTGGTTTTGATGATACCCCTGCCAAAAATTTCCTGCCAGAGCTGGTTAACAAATACCCGGGCGGTAAGTGGGTTATTGCGGTCTACCGTCCAGGCCGCAAGGCCCAGGCGGTTCCGGCTGAACCGGGTGGTATCGAATTTCATAACGGCATTGATAGCTGCGGGCTGCACTTCTTCGCCGGGTGCGGTATACACACCACGGTTAAGCACATACGTTTTTCGCAGGGTGTCCCGCTCGCCCATTACTGAAACAGTGAGGCTGTCCGTATCTGTTTTATTAATAAACGGAAGTATGGTACGCACATCGTTATCGCTCAGCTTCAGCATTGGTGTTTTGGAAGGTTTGGAAACGCTTACATCGCCTTCAAAACCCGCTTCCCTGGTATTATTGAAAAAAGCCATCAGGCGGTAGTAATCCTTTTGTGAGAAGGGATCATATTTGTGATCATGGCACTGGGCGCATTCTATGGTAATCCCCAGTATTCCCTTTCCAAAAGTTTTTGTTTTATCTATCAGGTATTCTACCCGGTATTCTTCCGGAATAACTCCGCCCTCTTCCGTATACTTATGGTTGCGGAAAAAACCGGTTGCCAGTATTTGTTCCTGGCCGGCAGCTGGCAGCATATCGCCGGCAATCTGCCAGGTCAGGAATTTATTATATGGCAGGTTTGTGTTGAACGCGTGTATCACCCAGTCGCGCCAGGGCCATTGGGTGCGTATATTATCGTCCTGGTAGCCATAACTATCGGCATACCTGGCTACGTCCATCCAGTGCACGGCCATTTTTTCTCCATATGCGGGCGATTGTAATAACTGATCTACTATTTTTTCATATGCCCCGGTGCTGTTATCTGCCAGAAGCTGTCCATCATTTCGATAGAGGGCGGTAACCCGGTAATGTCAAAACAAATTCTCTTCAGTAGTCTTTCCTTATCGGCTTCTTCATTGGGTGCCAGGCCAAGTTGTTCCATCCGGTCTGCAACAAAATAATCAATCTCATTTTTTGGCCACGCCTTGTTATTTACAACGGGCAATACAGTCTTCTTAGGCGCTGTATAAGCCCAATGCGTTTGATACCGGGCGCCCTGTTTGATCCATTTTTGAAACAGGCTCACTTCATATTTGGTAAGCTCGCCCAGGTGGGCATCCATCGGCGGCATCATACAGGCGGTATCTTCAGAAGAGATTCTTTTATACAATTCGGATTGGTCGGGCTTGCCGGGCACAATGGCAAAAGCCCCCCTGGTTTCTTTCAGTGGTGCATATGCGCTGTCTGCAATATCAAGCCGCAGGCCGGCCTCTCTTTTGTTGGCGTCGGGGCCATGGCATTTAAAGCATTTGTCTGACAGTACAGGGCGAATCTGAAAGTTATAGCTGACAATATCTGGCAAGGCATGCCCGTCACTACCATTCCTATTGTTAAAACAGGATACAGCGGCAGCAATGGTCACCAGCATCAGCAGGACAATGGCAGAAATCCTGTATTTCATATCTTTTGTACGAACATTAAAGTTATGAAAAAGGAGGTAAAAGGGCTAAGAGAACAAAGAGAAAAGGAGCTCTTTTATCGCCGGAAACGGCAGGAGCCGGGTTTACCCCGCCCTGGTTATCATTGCTGTTAGCCCTGCGCGACCCTGCGCGCTATTGCTTAATCAGTTTGATTGTTTTATTGAATGCGCCCTGTTTAACCTGCAATAAATAAACACCGGGCCTGTAGGCCGCGGCATCTATTGGCACAATACCTTTTGCCTGGCCAACACGTTTGTCCATCAATTTTTTACCATCAATACTAAATAATTGCAGATCTACCGGTTGTCCATCGGCCAGCGCAAGGTAAACCCTGAAAGTATTGGTCGCGGGGTTTGGATACACCTCGGCTATCATGGGTTTTATTATTGCCGCATCTGCGTCTGCCCCGGTAAGGGTTCTGGCAGAAGAACTGCCGCAGGCAGCGGTGCTGCTGTTGGCGATGTCTAAACGGGTAAACCCAAAATTGTCTTCCCAGTCTATGATGGCAATATTGGGAACGGGATAATTGCCAAAATAAAGCGCATTCGTAGAGAAAATACTTTCGCCGGGGGGCAGGGTTAGTGTTCCTTTCTGGTTGGTGCCCAGCAGCAGCCAGCAGGCATCTACTTCAAAAGGATTGGGATTGGTGATTTTCCAGCTGCGTGTGCTGGAGGGGTTAACCGAACAAACAGCTTTCAAATCAAGATCCCTGATGTACAGGTTCGGAAATTTAACTGCATCAACTGCTTTGTCTGCTTTTATTAGTCCGTACCCGGTATTTAAGTCGAAGCCTTTATCGAACCCGGGGGTATAGATATTATCCATATCCGATGCGTTGGCAGACAGCACCCCTTTTATCTGGTCTGGGGTAAGGTTGTTTAGTCTTTCTGCTTCTATCATCAAGGCTGCAACACCGGCGGCATGCGGGGCAGCGGCGGAGGTACCAAAAAAATTAGGAAAGGTATCTGTATCCTGCGAAATATCGCCATTGCCAAAAGGATTAAAAAACGAGGTATTGCCGCCATCGGGCGCGGTAATGTCCGGTTTTCGTCTTACCACCGGCGTTACCCGGTTTCCGCTGGCATCAAAATAGTTGGCCACACCACCCAGCGAAGAAAAAAATTCTACCTGGGCTGTATCAACGCCGTAAGCGGGGGTGGTTAAATAAAATGCGGCACCGGTAGCAATGGCACCGGCTGCGTTTGGATGGCCCACCAGCGTGGGAGCAAAAAGACCCGGTATCGCCGGATTGTCGGGGGTAAAAAACTGCGCATCTGCATACATGTTATACTTGATATGCGTTGGGTCGGGACCCTGGGCTTTTATTATTACCAGGAAGAAGGTATAATTGGGGGTATTGTTATCAAACCCAAAAAATTCTATGGGGTCACCGGTTACAATATTATCATTGCCGCCGGCCGCCACCAGGTTGCCATAAATATCAAACAGGTAAATATCTAGGTCCGATTCGCAGCCAGTACCACCGGCCGAGAACGAAGGCTGGTCCCATTGAAAAGACGCTGCAAAAGATCCGCCGGAAGGAATATAGATAGGTTGGTAATACCGGGGCGAGGCGTCGGCTGCACTAAAATTATGTGCTGTACCGATGCCGGCGCCCAGCACTTCATCGGTTGACGCGTGGTAATCGCTTTCATAAGAGGTATTACCGTTGTTACCGGCGGCTGAAAAATAGGCTACACCCTTTTTCTTTGCGGCATCCACGGACTGTGCAATAATGCCATCCTGGAAAAAGGGTTCATCAAAATAACCCACATCATCTACGATAACCTTGCAACCTTTGTTGGCCAGGTCTTGTATACCCTGTGCAAAATCTGCTTCTCCTGCAAAAGCGGTATGAAAAGCCAGTTCCGCACCGGGTGCCACATCATGTACAATTTCAGCCATGCCCCTGCCTTCATCCGTTGCGTCTGTACCACTATAATCCTCCAGTATATCCACCGGTTTCTTATAATTAAAGGGATTACCGGGGCCGGGTAATTCACCCTGTAGTATGCCGGCATTGGCGGTACCCAGGTAGTTATAGCTATCAGACAGGATACCCACTTTTACTCCTTTGCCGCTCACATTGTATTTTTTCCTGGCCAGGTAAGAACGTTGCGCCGTATCGCCCTGGCTGATAACCGGCACCGGTAATGTGGTACCGCCCTCCGGCCGTTTAAGTTGATCTGTTATTGTTGAAAGACCTACCGTGGCGCTGCGGCGCATGGGTTTATACGCCGGTCTTGCAAATTGTATTGCTTTAATATTTGCCAGCTGTGGCACTGAAGCAATAGGCAGATAACCAGAAAGCATGCGGCCATACTGGCCGGTAAGCTGCAGGCCCAGCTGTTGCAGGATCGTTTTTGTAGCAGACATATCGCCTTTTACAGTGATGTCTACTACTATTTTATCGCCTGCCACCTGCATGTATTTACTCAATCCGTCGTCGGGCCTTGCTGCCTTTTCGGCCCCGCCTGCTATTCTGCCGCTGGTTTTTTCATACAATTTCTGTAAGGCCGGACTGACGCTCGAAGATGATTTTCGGAATAAGAGCGGTTGTGGTTTGGCATTAAAAATCGGGTCGCCTTTAATTTGTGCCTGTGTTTTTGCCACCGACAATACCCCTGAAACAACGCAACATGCAATGAGTATACCTTTTCTCATAATTACTGTTTACAGTTAATGGAATTTGCAATGTATGATACAGTCTACGTGCGGGGGGAATGTGCGTAAGCACCTGTTTTTAAGAGGATGATTGACTTAATCAACTTCAAATTACTATTATTTTACGTAGCAACCATTTTAAGCAGGTAAATTCCGTGTGACCATTAGAAAATACCCAAACGCCACTGGCAAAACACTCTTCCGGGCCAGTTATTCCCGAAAGCGCTGTTGTTAAAGTTGATGCTGTACCTGCTTATAGGCAGGCCGTGAAGGAATAGGTGTCTGAAAAGCTGTTTGTTCAAAATTGATTGTAGAATAATGGCTGCTGATGGGCACCATACAGCCTTTTAAGACCTGGATTATTTGTATGGCGCCATGGTTTTATTTTCCGAATGAAAACCCAGCCGAGAGGCGGGCAGGCGATTTGTATGGAAGAATGTTAAATATTAAATCACCGGAAACCATAGAAGGGTTGTGTTCGTATTTTTATCCGCGTGTTTTAATTACAGCCCCGTGTATAAAAAAAATTTTCAATTACTCTTGCTAGGCGTAGCTTTATCGCTTACACCCCTGCCACCAACGATATGAGAACCTTTTCTGATGAAACGTTTGAAGCGGTAGCCACGCCACCCCGTGTGTATGCAGAATCCCTGCAGCGCTTCAAATTGCTGTCACTGACCACCAATGAAGGTATCTGGGACTACAACCTGCAGACGGGGCTTACCTATTACAACAAAGGTATTTCGGAGCTTTTTGGCTACAGCAAGGAAGACATGTACGATAACTTCTCCTGGTGGCGTAACAACCTGCACCCGGCCGATAAAAAACGTACCATTGCCCGGCTGGAAAAATTACTGAAAGGCAAAGAGAGCGCCTGGTGGGGCGAATACCAGTTCCGCTGTAAAAACGGCGCTTATAAGCTGGTGCTGGAAAAGCTGTACGTGGTAAGAGATGATAAAGGTAAACCTTATCGGATTGTCGGCACCATGCAAGACCTCACAAAAATAAAGGCTATTGAGAAAAGGGGGGAGGCAGAGAAAATAAAGCAGCAGCGCGAAATGACCAAGGCCATCATGAAAGCGGAAGAAGAAGAACGCCGCGAGATCAGTGATGAGCTGAATGAGAACATCAACCAGGTACTGGCTACCATTAACCTGCACATAGAACAGGTTAAAAGAGAAGTAGACAATTACGGCCGCCTGGAATGGCTGACCAATGCACAGCAATTACTGCGTTTATCCATAGAAAACATAAAATCGGTTTCAAAACAGCTGACCCCCGCCAGCCTTCCATTTTTTGGGCTTCTTTCTTCCGTAGAGGAGCTGTTGGAAACCACCCACAAAAGAACAAAGATAAAATTCCACTTCAAAGCAGATAAGGTAGTGGAAAAAAAAACAGACAAGGAAAAGAAACTGCTGTTATACCGGATTGTTCAGTTACAGGTAAAAAACATCCGCCTGCATGCCAAAGCCTCCGTGGTACATGTACAACTGCAATGCATAAACGATAATAAAATAAAGCTCAGCATCAGAGATAATGGTATTGGTTTTGACCCCGCCAAGCTGAAGTTTGGGTACGGTTTTTCCCGGATACAACGCCAGACAGAAGCTTTTAATGGCTCTTTTTCGGTAAAAAGCAGCGCGGGCAAGGGTTGCCGGCTGGAGATTCTTCTATAGGCTAAGAAAACAAGCAGGTAAAGGAGCGGATTCCTGGCCTTGGATCGCACAGCGCCCGTAGAGAAAACGGAGGAACAAAATCATTGTTATCCGGATAAAATATTTTTTTTCAATAATAGACAGGTGCAACAAAGGTTTTCAGCGATTATCAATACAGGTACCCTGTTTCGACAAAATGACACCAGCGGCCTTTGAGATGCCTCGATTTTAGCAACAAATATTATTTTATTTTACAGGCGTTGCTGAATCTTCGATTTAGCAACAAATATTATTTTTTTATGAGCATTGCTGAACCTTCGGTTTGCGTCAGCTTTATTCTATAGCGGAATGATGTGTCGGCTGAAACACTTGACAATGCTGCGTTACCTCCTCAAAGCAACATGCAGCATCGAAAAGGCTGCGAGCGCCCGGCCGGCCTGAGGCCAAACTCTTAAAAGTTTACCCGGACAACAATGGAATAAAATTATCTCTGTTAACCCTGCTGGCGCTATGCGATATTTTTTTGCGGGTTGCGCGCTCTTTTATCTCCTTGTTCTTAGCTTATGATACGCAGTTTGGCGTAATTCAGCATAATTTTCTTCTCGCCGTTCAGCTCAAACTTTACCGTGGCAATGGGATTATGTGCCGAACCCTCCATTTTAATTACTTCACCAAAGCCAAATTTCTGGTGCTCTACCTTTTGCCCTTCCTGCAGGGCAGAGGTATCACTGGGCATAAAATCGGCCGAAGGCTTGTGTTCTATATTTTTTGCCGGTGCTTTGGGCACCACATAAGAAGGTATGGTTTCTTTTTTACGGTTGGGCGCAGCGCCATACCTTCTTTCTGCATCATAGGCCGTATTAGACGACCCGTTATCAAAACCGCCACCATTCATCCGGTTAAAAGCAGAATTACCAAAACCAAAGGCAGACTGGTTTTTAGCACCCCCGCCGGCATAACTGCGGTCGGTATATTGCTCCGGTATCTCTTCCAAAAAACGGCTCGGCTCATTCTGTACCAGGCTGCCAAACTTATAGCGGGTATTGGCATAAGTAATCCACAATTTCTTTTTTGCACGGGTAATCACCACGTAAAAAAGCCGCCTTTCTTCTTCCAGTTCTTCCCGGGTGTTAATACTCATAGCACTGGGAAAAAGCATTTCCTCCAATCCGGCAGCAAATACACAACCGAACTCCAGGCCTTTGGCAGCATGGATGGTCATTAATTTTACGGTATCGGCATTGGGATCTTTTTCGTCTGCATCCGTTAGCAAAGTTATCTGCTGTAGGTAGCTGCCCAGCCCCTTATCAACCAGTTCTCCTTCTTCATTGTCTGGGCTTTCAGTCCATTCTTTTATAGAATTGAGTAATTCCTGTATGTTTTCGTAGCGCGGCCCACCTTCGGTACTTTTATCATTGAACAGTTCTTTTACAAATGCCGTTTGCTTACCCACATGCACCGCCACTTCATAGGCATTTTTAGATTGCAGCATGCTGGCAAAACTTTTGATCATCAGTACAAAATTGTCAATGGCTTCCAGCGTTCCTGCTTTATAGCCAAATTCTTTTGCTCTTGTAAGCACTTCCCAGAAAGAAATATTGTTTTCGTTGGCGGCCAGTATGGCGCGGTCTACCGATGTTTTGCCAATGCCGCGGGCAGGCAGGTTAATGATGCGTTTAAGTGCCTCTTCATCCCGGGTATTTACCAGCAGTCGCAGGTAGGCTACATAGTCTTTTATTTCCTTGCGCTGGTAAAAGCTGATGCCGCCATAAATAGTATAGGCAATGCCCATGCGGCGCAGGCTTTCTTCAAAAGCCCGGCTTTGCGCATTGGTCCGGTAAAGAATAGCAAAATCGCGATTGTTGAAATGATTGCGTAGCTTCTGCTCCTGTATGGTATCGGCCACAAATTTACCTTCTTCATTATCAGACATGGTGCGTACCAGTTTTATCTTTTCGCCTTCTGCATTGTCTGTAAATAGTCTTTTTTCTATCTGGCCTTTGTTATTGCTGATGATTTCATTGGCAACATGCAATATATTCTGTGTGCTGCGGTAGTTCTGTTCCAGCTTCACCACTTTTACATCATCATAATCCTTTTGAAATTGCAGAATGTTCTGGATGGTGGCACCCCGGAAGCTGTAAATACTCTGCGCATCATCTCCTACCACACAAACGTTTTCGTGCTGGGCGCCGAGCAGCTTTATAATTTCATATTGTGCCGGGTTGGTATCCTGGTACTCGTCAATTAAAATATACCTGAATTTTCGCTGGTATTTACTCAGGGCTTCAGGAAAATTTTTCAGCAGCTCGTACATTTTGATCAGCAGGTCATCAAAATCCATGGCACCATTTTTAAAGCAGCGCTTGGCATAGGCATCATAGATTTGTGCAATGGCCGGGCGGTTGCTGCGCAGATCTTCCTGCTGAATATAATAGTCGTTGGCATATTCTGCCGGACCTACCAATGCGTTCTTGGCGCTTGATATGCGATTGTACACGGTGCCCGGCTTATAATGTTTGTCATCGAGGTTCAGTTCATTGACAACCGATTTTACTACGCTTTTGGCATCATCTGTATCATAAATGGTAAAGCTGTTCGGATAGCCGAGACGATGGGCTTCTGATCTTAAAATGCGCGCAAATACACTGTGAAAAGTGCCGATATATAAATTGCGGGCTTCGGTACTGCCAAGGGTATGCTCTACCCTTTCTTTCATTTCCTTGGCCGCTTTGTTAGTAAAGGTAAGCGCCAGTATATTAAACGAATCTACTTTATGTTCTGCCATCAGGTGAGCAATCCGGGTAGTGAGCACTTTTGTTTTGCCGCTTCCCGCACCCGCGATAATCATAATTGGACCGTTTTTATGCAACACCGCTTCTCTTTGCGGTTCATTTAGCCCCGATAAATAATCAATCATCCTGCAATTTACAATTTATTTATCGTCAGACCTTGGGGGCGATTCGTAAAGCCGCTGCCAAAAAAAAGACAGGCCAGGCCTGTCTTTGTAATAAGAAAAATAGATGGTTGTTTATTTGGCGGGCGTTTCCGGTTCATCGTGGTGACCGGTAATTTTATTCCACAGGCCTTTTGCTTTTTCTGTAAATTCATCTATCGCTTCGCCGGCTTCTTCTTTAATATGGTTGAACTCGCCTTTTACATCCACGGCTTTTACTTTTTCCCAGGCTTCTGATGCCTGATCTTTTAATTGGCCGCCTAATTTGCTGGCTTCATCTTTTAAATCGTCCAGTTTTGCGGAGGCCTGGTTTTTTAAATCCGTTGCCTTATCGCTGAGTGAATTGGTAGGGTCTGACATAATAATATGGTTTATTGTTTAAAAAAATGAGTGTTAACCTGAGACATGCTTCGGTAAAGTAATATAAAAAACAAATACCGTTTACATGACCTGAAAAGGCATCATTAACAATCTATTAAATGCACCACCGGCAAGCCCGCAGGTTTAGGATCCCCGCTGTGAACCACCGGTTAATTTGGTGTTCCTGGTGGCGGCTTTGGTATTGGCTTTTCCTTTAGCATTCTGAGCACCCGCTTTTGTGAGTTGCTGACCTCCGCCGGGGCGATTGTCCTTTTTATTTTTTTTGTTGGGTATCAATGACATATAAAAATGGGTTTGTATTGGTTGCTGAAAGCGGCCTTCGCCGGAAGCGGAAAATTACAATTTTTTAGTCAAATAAACAGGCCGCTTGTCAACAGTTGCATCCGGCCTGTATCATGCCTTGTTCATTTTCATTTTCCGGTCGGGCTTCCTGGTCCACCGCGACAATTCTGTTACATCAAACAGTAATACCAGCACGCCATTATCGAACCGGTACCGGTTGGTGCGCTGTAGGTTACTGATGAATGCCGCTTCGTTGTAGCCCGCACAAATCATTTTTGTTGTAACCATATCCTTATTAAACAACAGGCTGCTGTCTGTTTTTTGAATGCTGCCGCGCATGGTATTGCAGCCGGTGTTACCGCTGAAAGTGCCGGCGGCCAGGTTAATTACAAGAACAGGTATTTTGCCGGCTGCGGTGTCGGAAGCAAGTATGGGCTGCAGGAACCATTGCCCTCCCAGGGTAGCCGTGTCTGCCAGGCAGTTGCTGTTGCGGGTGGTGGTGCTCACCTTACCATAATGCACAGCCGGCGCGTACAGTAAATGAAAAAAAAGGGCCAACGCCATAAAAGAAAACATTTTCATACAATTCCTTTAGGTAATCCCGTAAAAAAACTGTGCCAATAAAAGAGTTGTAGCTTTTCGGTCGTTTGCCGGGAATTATACAGGACAACAAACTGACTATTATTTGCCAAGGGCAACGGCGGCGTCTGTTGTTTTCTCTTTTTTGATCTTTAGCCGGTACCTGAGTATGGTATCATTGTTATAAACAATGTGCAGCCATTCGGTTCTGTTATCGGTTACACGGAAAGTATAGTCTATTTTATTTTTATTTCCTTTATCGGTTGATGGTTCTGCAATGCCTACGGAAGCAAATAGTTTTTGCTGATCCTGATCGAATTCAGTGAGCGTATCGGGTGTCATTTTTCCGTCGGCTTTCAAATCGGCGGTTTCCAGCACAATGTGTATGGTATCGCCGATGGCGGCTTCTATCAATCCGGCTGTTGGTGTATAGGAACTGATTTTGTATTTACTGTATGGTTTGTTCCGGTAAGGGGTACCGGCAAATTCATTCGGTACCGGCGGGTTGTTCATAAGGGTCCACCTGATATCATCCGGAAAATGATCGCGGATGAAGTCTTCAGGCCTGGCCATGAAATAGGTTTCGTCGTAGCGCTTGGTAAAGGTATCCCCACTGTAATTGGTATACCCGCTTGCCCAGGTAACATCCAGTAAGCGCCAGGCATTGTCAATGTATACGGCATTCCAGGTATGGTTACAGCGAAAAGTGAACTGGCGGCTATAGTCTCCTTTTGCAAAGCCGGTAATAACGGCACTCCTCAATCCGGCATAATCGCAAAGACTTTTAAAAAGCCTGGCATAGCCATCGCAAACCGCCGACCTGTTTTGCAGCACGGTTTCCGCTACCACATCGTTACCCGATTTCCATTGGTTGCTTTCCGGGAAAACGACCCGGCCATGGGCATTCGGGTCTGCAACATTGGTATGGTTTTTTTTAACACGGTAGGCAATATGGTCGGTAATCCAGCTGAAAATGGATCGCAGTTTGTCTTTGTCCGATGTATAATCTCTTGTAAGTGCGTAGGCCAACACTGCCGGCGGGGCGGGGTCGATTGATTTTACCCGGTCGTCTATCTCACTAAAACTGACCTGCCTTTGCTGGGCAAAAGACATGCGGGCAAATAACAACAGCCATATGACAGCCATTTTCTTCATACAAGCAATTACAATATAAGAAAAAGTTGTAAGTTTTGTGTAATAAGTTGTAAGCCTTATTGCCTTAATACGGCTACTAGGCAGCGGTTCATGGTTCGTTTGGGTCGATTTTGATGATGATGGTTGTAAAAGCATTCCATCCAGGCCAAAGCACTTATCACTTATTTTTTTGCGCGGAGGTATTGTACCGGCCATTCCGTTTCTGTTTCCAGTTCCCGGGCAGCGTGTAGCGGAAAATAGGGGTCGCGCAGCAGTTCCCGGGCCATAATCACCAGGTCTGCCTGCTCTTTTACAAGAATATCTTCCGCTTCTGCTGCCGTGGTGATCAGGCCCACGGCCCCGGTGGGCATGCCGCTTTCCTTTTTTACCTGTGCCGCAAAAGGCACCTGGTAGCCGGGGGCGAGTGGTATTTTGATACCCGGTGCAATACCACCGGTTGAACAATCCACCAGGTCGATACCCAAATCTTTCAGCAGCACTGCCAGGCGCACGGAATCGTTTTCATTCCATCCGCCGGGGGCCCAGTCAGTAGCGGATATACGTACCAACAACGGAAGATTGGCAGGCCACACGGATTGAACCCCTTTTATAATATCGGTTAGCAATCTTACCCTGTTCTCAAAAGAGCCCCCATATTCATCTGTGCGTGGGTTGCTTAAAGGCGATAAAAACTGGTGGATTAAATAACCGTGTGCGGCATGTATCTCTATCACCTTAAATCCCGCTGTTAAAGCCCGCTGCGCTGCGGCCGAAAAATCATTTATTACTTTTTGTATGCCTTCCAGGGTCAATGCTTCCGGTGGATTATCCCCTGCGTTGAATGGAATATTGCCGGCAGAAACAGTCTGCCAGCCGCCCTCTTCCTGTTTTACCTGGGCGGTGCCTTTCCAGGGTGCCGGAAAGCTGGCTTTTCTGCCAGCATGTGCCAGTTGTATGCCCGCCACGCATCCCTGCTGATGAATAAAAGATACAATGGTTTTCAATTTATCGAGGTGGGCATTCTTCCAGATACCCAGATCACTGGCAGAAATCCGGCCTTCCGGTGAAACAGCGGTAGCCTCTGTAATGATGAGTCCGGCGCCACCCACTGCCCTGCTGCCCAGGTGCACCAGGTGCCATTCATTGGCAAAACCATCTACCGAAGAGTATTCGCACATGGGAGACATCACAATCCGGTTCTTGAATGTGACGGATTTAAGCGTTAGCGGGGTAAAAAGCTTTGCCATAAATAGTTTGTATAGTGTGGGTTTTAATGATACAAATTACAGATAAAGCGCTTATTTGTTGCAAGCCACTGTTCAGGTGGCCTGCCTTAATCAGCCTTTCAACTAATCAACCAATCAACTACCTTCGGGCCGTTATGGTTAATGTTGGTGTTTATAACAAACTGGCCGTGCAAAGAAGTACGCCATTCGGGCTTTTCCTGGAAGATGGAAAGGAGGGGCTGCTATTGCCGAAGCGTTTTGTGCCTCCCGGAACAAAACCAGGAGATATACTGGAAGTATTTGTTTACCACGATTCTGAAGACAGGCTTATTGCCACTACGCAAAAACCGCTGGCCATTGTGGGCGAAATTGCCT
>CAXTMV010000032.1:30250-30922 GCA_964245425.1 uncultured Flavihumibacter sp.
GCTGCGTGCTGTCAGCGTTACCCAGCAGGGCGCTTTTCTCGACTGGGGGCTCATGAAAGACCTTTTTGTGCCGCGCAGCAAGCAGCTGAGCGGTATGCGCGAAGGAGGTGAATACCTGGTTAAAATTTATATTGATGAACAAACCGGGCGCGCGGCAGCAACAGAGAAAATAGATTTTGAGCTGAGCAATGATCCCTTAACTATCACTGAAAAAGAACTGGTGCAACTGACCGTTTACCGGCGAACAGATATCGGTTATGTGGTCATCATAAATAATATTCATACGGGCGTCTTACACCACAACGAGATCTACCGGAATATGAAGGTAGGCGATCGGTTTGAGGGATTCATCAAACATATCCGCCCAGACAATAAGATTGATGTGGCAGCGGGCAAGCCGGGTTACCAGCGCGTAGAAGATGAATCAGAAAAAATATTAAGGTTGATAAAAGAAAACAATGGGTACCTGCCCTATTATGATAAATCATCGCCCGAAGAGATTTATGATTTTTTTGGAATGAGCAAGAAGACTTTCAAAATGGTAACGGGTAATTTGTATAAACAACATAAAATAGTCTTTACTGCAACCGGTATAAAATCAGCAGATTAAAAAACCGGTATACTGCCTATTATTCATCAGGGACAAATCAACCCCACATTAACCTATATTAA
>CAXTMV010000033.1:0-5058 GCA_964245425.1 uncultured Flavihumibacter sp.
ATTTCATCCAGGATGGTATTGTTTACATTCAATGCTTCCAGCTGGTGTTGGGCATAGAAACTTTCATCTACGTTATGACCCCATTTTCTTTCACCTTCAAAGGGTTCCGTACCGGCGATAATGCGCAGCAGGGTTGATTTTCCTTTTCCGTTGGCCCCAATAAGGGCAATTTTATCGCCCCGGTTTATTTCAGCGGAAGCATTTTCGACGATGGTAACGGTCGGGAATTGTTTGCTGACCTCTTTAAGTTCTACCAACACGCGCCCGGGTGTTTTATCTACCCTGAAATTGATCTTTATATTGGGACGCTCAATCTCAACGTCTTCAATACGCTCCAGCTTGTCGAGGCGTTTCACAATACTTTGCGCCTGTGCCGCCTTACTGGCCTTGGCTTTGAAACGTTCAATAAACCGCTCCTGCTGGCGGATATAATCCTGCTGGTTCTCAAAAGCGCGCTGCTGCAATTCTACGCGCATTACTTTTTCCGTCTCATAAAAATCGTAATTGCCATTGTATACATGCAGTTCTTTTTGGTAGAGTTCGATGATCTTTGTGACCATCCGGTTCAGGAAATATTTGTCGTGACTTACAATCACTACGGAGCCCTGGTAATGCAGCAGGTATTTCTCCAGCCATTCAATAGAAGGCAGATCAAGGTGGTTGGTCGGTTCATCCAGCAGCAGCAGATCGGGCTGTTGCAGGATCATTTTGGCCAGCAGCACACGCATCCGCCATCCACCGCTGTAATCGCGGTAAGGCCGCTCCAAATCGCTGTTGGCAAAACCAAGCCCCTGCAATACCTCTTCTGTTTTATGGTGGATGTTATAGCCATCCAGTACATCCATTTCGTGCAGGCGGTCGCTGTAATCGTGCAATATCTTTTCATCTTCGGAGTTGGCTTCCAGCTGTTTTCCCAATAATTCAATTTCCTTCTCCAGCGCCAGCACCCGCTCAAAAGCACCCATGGCAACTTTTAAAATAGAATCGCTGGTGTCAAAGCTCAGCAGGTCCTGGTGCAGGTACCCGATGGTGGTATCGCGGCCTTTTTCAACCGTGCCTGCACTGGCCGAAAAACCGCCGGTTAATAATTTAAGTAAAGTAGACTTCCCTGTTCCGTTGTACCCAATCAGGCCAATGCGTTCGCCTGGCTGAATATGCCAGGTGGCATCCTGTACAATTACCCTTGCCCCAAATTCAAAAGTTACATTTGTTAATCCTGCCAGCATAACTAAAATTGCATCAAAAAAAATGAATGGAATGATTTTTACGGCCGCGCCGTCAGCGGCAAAAATATGATAAACAAGGGTATAATTTTTATCTCTTAATTTTGCATAAATTATTGTCAAAAATGAAGAAAATAGTGATTGGGATTATTGTTATTGCACTGGTGGGCTTTGCCGTTGCAAAACTGGTGATTCCTGCTAACAAAGCGGCAGTGGCTGAAGCGCCCAAACAGGAAGCCCTGACCATCAGCAAAAACTCCGCAGCATTTAACGAATCTTTTGAAAAACTGTTGAACGGTTACTTTGCTTTAAAAGAAGCAGTTGCCGATTATGATACGATGCGGGCCAATGCTGCCGCTAAGAACATGGTTGCCTTTGCAGACAGCCTGAAAACAGATGAGATCAGGGGAGACAGCACCGGTACCATTAAAAAAACCGCGTCTGATTTTGCAGGTACCATCAGCGGCTCGGCCAAAGGCCTCGTGGGCGAAACCGATCTGACCAAGAAAAAGCGTGAATTCAGCATGATTTCTGAAGCACTGTATAACCTGGTACGCACGGTACGCTATGATCGCCAGAAATTATACCACCAGCACTGCCCGATGGCGTTTAACGATGAAGAAGAAGCCTGGTGGATAAGCAACAGCAATAAAATAGACAATCCTTACCTGGGCCGCAAACATCCCAAATACAAGGCTACTATGACAGAATGCGGAAATATTACAGATTCACTCGACTTTTCCAAATAAGCAATGGCGGGGTTCAGGGAGTAATAGGCAGGCCTGGATGCTGTTACCTGCATTATTTATCATCGGCAGCAGCCGGTGCCTGGTACCCTGAAAACAACAGCGGCAGGGAAAGGGGTAATAATTCAAA
The DNA here is from genome assembly GCA_964245425.1 of uncultured Flavihumibacter sp. Taxonomy (GTDB): domain Bacteria; phylum Bacteroidota; class Bacteroidia; order Chitinophagales; family Chitinophagaceae; genus JACMLD01. The sequence goes on from CAXTMV010000033.1 coordinate 2,100, forward strand.
ATAGGGGATGCGCATTACCAGCAGGTCCATTACCAGGAACAGGAGAAAACCGGCAAACAGCCAGCGATCATATTTGCGGGTAAAAAAACCTGTTATAAAACTTAACTCCAGCGCTGTTGCGGCTGCATACAACAGCCAGCCGGCAAAAGAATGCTGTATGACCCAATACACCAGGTGACTGTACCAGCTGTCCGGCGCATTAAAAAGAAAAGCAGTATGCTGGTAGAGCAAGATGCCGCTCATCTGCTCCGGGTTATAAATGCCCCCCAGCCTGAATTTCCATATAGCAGCGCTGGCGAAAAAGAAAAGGAAATAGTAACGCAGTCCGTGCAACACAAAATAAAAAGAAGACAGCCGGGTGCTGGCAAACAATAACGGCATTAACAGCCATCCAATATGCCCCTCAATGGAATTAGACGGGTACAGCGTATAACACTGAACATAGAGCGAGTTTACCAGTAACCATACGATGGCCATCACCGAACTGGCGGCGATTTTTACGGCAGGCGATTTTTTGTTCGGTTGCCGGTCATTTCTTTTCCAAACCAGCCACCATAACAGGGGCATTCCATAAAAAGCGAAATCAAATAAGCGACAACCTGCCGGGTTATTCAGTAACCATTGGTGAATACCGGTTTGCATCAGCAGCCAGGCAGACGGATCAAACCGCAGGTTAAAAAACTGCGGTTGCAGCTGGTACAGGAACAATCCATTTATCCATTTATACAGCGCCAGCCCATAGAAAACAGCTAAAAAAAAATGTATAACTCGTTGCCGGGTATGAATACTGAATGGCGCCACCGGTTAACGGTTTTGGTTTGTAAGAGAAAGAATTTTTCCGTTCCAGGCCAGCCTGCTTGGTTCGAAAAGTTGCCCGGCGGTATCTATCCAGGAAGCTGCATAGCTGCCGAACCATTGGCGGAACAGGGCTGTATCCATACGACAAAGAAAACGAGTACTGTCTGGTGCAGGCAGTGCCGCCAGGCGGAAAACCTTTTTAACTTTCCGGTACATACTGTCGTTCTGGCCGAGCTGGTAATACTGGTCGAGCGTAAAAAAAACCTTGTCGTCTCTTTGCGGCGATAAAAGCTGCAGGTTAGCCGGCACCCTGCTGTGCAAACGGTAACTGGTATAAAAGGGTTGCGGCTTCATGATCTCGGCATACATGCCCGAATTATACCAGGGTGAGACCGCCACGCCCCTGGCAAAGAACACCAGTTGCAGGCATGCGAACAGGAGCATGGCCGCGAACATCCATTTGTTATGCCGGTATACTTTTTTAAGAAAGATCATGTCTGGAATTTGATGCCTGGTCGGTACAGGTCCTTTCGCTCTTTAATTTTGAACACGGATGACGCTGATTAAACTGATTTGCACTGATCTTTCAAACGCATCATCCAGTGAACGCCAGTAATCCGTTCAATCCTTTTAATCCGTGTTAGCCCCTGTCATCGGTGTTCCGTTTTACGGAGCGAAGCGACCAGTGTACCCGGCAAAGATAGTCCGTATTGATACCGTCTGCCTCGCTTTCCGGTATTTATCCCATCTTTAATGGGCCATTTACGGTTTTCAATCTAACTTCCGGCTTCGAACCAGTAATCGCCATTATTATGAAGCTTGCCGCTGCAATATATTCCTGTTCAATCGTTTTTCTTTTTACCGGATTGCCGGCAACAGCTCAACCTGTCTCCGGCATCAGCCAATGGTTAACCAATGCAGATCGTTCGCAACTATTCCGTTTGCAACCGGCACAGATTCCATTTGCTGCTAACGCCAGCGGCCAACCGGTAATAGAGGTGAGCGAAATACCCGCCTACCAATCCATTGATGGTTTTGGGTTTGCCCTAACCGGTGGCAGCGCACAACATATTATCCATATGAGCGTGCCGGCAAGAGCCGCTTTATTGAAAGAATTGTTTGGTACAAACATCGGCCAAAACCAGGTGGGCATCAGTTACCTGCGCATCAGCATCGGCGCTTCCGATCTGAATGACCATGTTTTCTCCTACGACGATTTGCCTGCTGGGCAAACAGACACAGCCTTGCAGCATTTTGATCTTGGCCCCGACAAAGAAAATGTGATCCCCGTACTGAAAGAAATCCTGGCCATCAACCCGGCTGTTAAAATATTGGGATCGCCCTGGTCGCCACCCGCCTGGATGAAAACAAACAACGATACCAGGGGTGGCCGGCTGCAGCAGGTATATTATCCCACGTATGCGCAGTATTTTGTTAAATACATCAATGCCATGAAGGCCGCCGGTATTGCCATTGATGCCATTACGATACAGAATGAGCCCCTGCATCCCGGCAACAACCCCAGTCTCTTGCTGACCGCACCCGATGAAGCCAGTTTTATTAAATATTACCTGGGCCCTGCCTTTGAAAAGACTGGCATCCATACCAAGATCATTTTGTATGATCACAATGCAGATCGCCCGGATTATCCCATTTTCATCCTGGATGATCCCCAGGCAAAAAAATACATTGACGGCTCGGGTTTTCATTTATACGGCGGAGAAATTACCGCCTTGACGGATGTGCACAATGCGCACCCCGACCGGAATATTTATTTTACAGAGCAAATGGTGGTAGAGGGCAGGAGGGGACGAGCAGATACGACGCGCATAAATATTGCAGGCCCCGTACGCCGTCTCATCATTGGCGCAACACGCAACTGGAGCCGCAACGTAATTGAATGGAACCTGGCAGCCGATCCGCAGTTTAAACCATTTACCGACCGGGGCGGTTGCAGCAGCTGCCAGGGTGCTGTAACCATTAACGGTGACAGTGTAAGCCGTAACCTGGCTTATTACTCCATTGCGCACGCCTCGTTGCTGGTAAGGCCCGGCAGCGTCCGCATCAGCTCCGGCGAAACCGATAGCCTGTCTACCGTTGCGTTTAAAACGCCAGTGGGCAAAATTGTGCTCATCGTTGCCAACAACAGCAACAGCAAACA
>CAXTMV010000033.1:5068-19062 GCA_964245425.1 uncultured Flavihumibacter sp.
CAAACAAAATTTCGACATCCGCTACAAGAATAAATATGCCACCCTTTCGCTGAACGGCGGTTCGGTGGCCACTTATTTGTGGGATTAAAAACAGGCACCATGCAGGCAGTAAACCGCTATCTTTTTTTGTTCATCGGTCTCTTCTTTATACATAACGGACATGCACAAGGCTTTTTAACCGCCCGGGGTGGCCGGGTGGTAAACAGCAAAGGTGAAAATGTGTTGCTGCGCGGTATTGGCCTGGGTGGCTGGATGCTACAGGAAGGCTACATGCTGGGCCTTAACGGCGGCGGCCAGCAGCATGTTATCCGGCAGCGCATTGAAAAACTGCTGAGCAAAGAACAAACACAGGAGTTTTATGATGTATGGCTGCAAAACCATACTACTAAAACAGATATCGACTCCCTCAAAGCCTGGGGTTTCAATTCGGTTCGGTTGCCTATGCACTACAACCTGTATACGTTGCCCGTTGAAAAAGAGCCTGTGGCAGGGCAGCAGACCTGGCTGGACAAAGGATTTGCCCTTACCGACAGTTTACTGGCCTGGTGCAGGGCCAACCGCATGTACCTGGTGCTTGATCTGCATGCAACACCCGGCGGACAGGGCAATGACCTGAACATTGCCGACCGCGACCCCGCGACCCCTTCCTTATGGGACAGTGAAGCCAACCGGCAAAAGACCGTTGCGTTGTGGAAAAAACTGGCGACGCGCTACGCAAACGAGCCCTATATCGGCGGATATGATATCATCAACGAGCCCAACTGGGGCTTCCAGGATACCGCCAATGACAAACATGGCCTACAGGAAAAAACCAATGCACCGCTTCGCCAGCTGATGGTGGATATTACGACTGCCATCCGCGAAGTAGACAAGCACCATATCATCATCATAGAAGGCAATGGATGGGGTAATAATTACAATGGAATCCTGCCGGCCTGGGACAATAATATGGTGCTGAGTTTTCATAAATACTGGAACTACAACGACCGTGCGTCCATTGCGCATATTATCGCGTTGCGGAAACAATATAATATACCGGTATGGCTGGGCGAAACCGGCGAGAACAGCAATACCTGGTTTACGGAAGCCATCCGGCTGTTCGAAAAAAATAATATCGGCTGGTCCTGGTGGCCTTTGAAGAAGCTGGGTGCCAATAACCCGTTACAGATAAGATCCAACCACAATTACGAAGCGCTGCTGGCATACTGGAACGGAAAGCGCGAGAATCCCCCCAAAGAAAGTGATGTGTACAGTGGATTACTGGAACTGGCCACCTATACTAAATTTGAAACCAATATCATTCACCGCGACGTAATTGATGCCATGATGCGGCAGCCATTGCAGCCCACTGCCCGGCCTTTTAAAACAACCCGTATAAAAGACGGCACCGTTATAAATGCGGTTGATTATGATTTGGGGCCTAATGGAGTGGCTTATTTTGACAGCGATACGGCCGATTACCACATCAGTACACAACACACGGGCCAGGGTAACCGCGGCAGGGTATACCGGAATGATGGTGTTGACATCCGTAAAGATTCGTCTATGTATGAGTGTTATTATGTAAGTGATATAGCTGCGGGCGAATGGTTACAGTTTAGTATGGAGGGGATAGAAAAAGGTACTTACCAGCTCGATTGCACGGTGGCTGCTGATGCCGACAGCGGAAGAATAACCGTACAGGCGGGGAAAACCGTGTTGCTGTCACATGTTCCGGTGCCTGCCACCGGAGGATTGAAAAAATGGCAGGTTATCAATGCAGGCCGGGTATCATTGACGGGCAAACAGGTGCTGCGTCTCAACTTTGAAAAAGGCGGCTTCAACTTCAAATCGATCCGGTTTGTGGCAGTAAAATAACAGCCTGCCGGGGAGCAACCGTTCAGGCCGGTTGTTTGGGATAATGCTCCGTCACAATCCTGTTTATTACCGCCTCCCATTTGTATTGCTGGGCAAATTCATACGCCGCGAGGCTCATGGCATGTACTTTGTCTGGGTTATTATAAGCAAGCAGGATGGCTTTTTTTAGTTCGGCAATGGCCATTTCCGGTGTATCACAAGCGCAACGGATGCCGGTTTCATCGTTTACGATTACACCAGGGCCATGTAAATTATTAGTAATGACCGGCATGCCAAATGCGTTGGCTTCAAATAATTGCTGGCCGCCTGAATCCCTTAATGATGTATACAGGAACACGTCATTGGAGGTATAGTAACCCCGCACCTCGCTAAAAGGCACGGCGCCTTTCCAGCTAACGGTGTCAGCAAGTCCATATTTTTGTAACGCCGCTGAAAAAACTTCCCGCATTTCTCCATCGCCTACTACGGTTAATTTGATGCCGGGATAATCTTTTAATTCTTTCATTACATCCAGCATTAACACCACGCCTTTTCTTGGCATAAACCGACCCACCCAGAGCAATTGAAGCTGACCCGGAACTGGTTTTTTTGGGATAAAATGCGCGGGATAAAAATCGGCTGTCAGCCCCGAATCGAATGTAAAGGAAATGTTTTTGGCACCCAATGAGCGCACCAGGGCACTTGTTTCTTCGTTTACCACCAAAACCGTTTTCGCCTTTTTTATCATTTGTTTACAGGCAGGACTGTACTTGATCAACAGGTTGGCAATTCTTTCTCTTTTAACTTCCCTGTCCCAGTATTGCAGGAAATATGCTTTGAATGCTTCGGGGGCTTTTTGTCCGCCGCCACCCGGTCCAAAAATAAAAGGGATACCGGTCTTGTAAAGAAAAGAGCCCATCTGGGTGCTGCCCCAGGTAACATGGTGCGCCACAGAAAACTGGATGGTACGTTGCAATTTTTTGGCCTGGCGGTACACCTGCCATTGCCATAAAAGGTAGTAGAGATACATACCTGCAGTGGAAGACGAATATAATTTCTCGAGGCGGCCTGGTAAAGTAACGTAATAGAAATGAAGGTTGGGGGGAAGGGATTGTTTTTCGATGGCAGGTCTGCCTTCTTCCCTGGTAAAGCAATGCACGTCAAATCCTTTTGCCGCGAGGCCGGCAGCCCAGTTCCAGCCATGGCCGGGTTCCGAACCTTTAGACGGATCGCATGCAAATGCAGACAGTAAAACTTTCATGGTCATTAACTTTCTTTAATGGATGGCTTCAACGGCAAGATATTCGTAAATGAATGGTTATCAGGTATATTTTAACGATACCCGGGAAATATTACCCGCATAGATACGGCTAAAATTCAACAGTTCAGAGACTTTCCGGTATCTTTTTTATCGCTCTATGAAGTAGCCGCCGGGTACCGGTAAACCGAATTGCCCCCCCGGGGCATTGCGTTCTTTTAATTTTACAGTGAAAAAAACCAGCCTGGCAAAACGCTGCTGGTCTGGAGCGGAAGACGGGACTCGAACCCGCTACCTACAGCTTGGGAAGCTGTCGCTCTACCAGGTGAGCTACTTCCGCGAATGGCTGTGCAATGTAAGAAAACAGGTTGTAAGCGCATAACCGAATATCGCCGTCAGCTTCCTTTGCGCCGGATGGAGCAGCCCACCGAGCGCGATTCTTTCACACTCACAGGCGTTCCCTGTGTCATTTCTGTAATGGCTTGTTTTAAATGGTTTCGTTTCACTTCCGTAATGTCAGCCGGGCTGTCGTCGATGGCGCCGTGGTAAACCAGCTTATCATTTTTATCAAACAAAAAACATTCCGGGGTGCGGGTAGCACCAAAGGCATCTGCCAGCTCATTATCGCTGTCAAGTGCATAATACCAGTTATACGATTGCTGTTTTGCATAAGCTTGCATATCTGCCAGCGATTCACCATTGCTGCGGCCTCCTTCGTTGGCGTTTAAAATGATGGTGCCAATGTCTTTCGCCTTCGCATATGCGCAGATGGCCTTGGTACGGGCCTGGTTCTTTATAACATACGGGCAGGTATTGCAGCTGAACATCACCAGTAAGCCATTGGGGCTGGCGGCTTCGCGCAATGAAACCAGCACACCGCTTACATCCTTCATTTTGGTATCTGCCTTGGGCAGGGATGCGCCAATGGGCAGGCCCTGGTAAACCGGCAGCGCAGCTACTGCCGGAAGCAACAGGAAAAAAAAGAGTATTATTTTCATACAGCCCGTTTTGAATAAGACAGCTAAAATCGCCTAAAAGATGTTTACGGCCGAACAGAAGTCGTTCCTACAGGTACCGGAAAATGACCGCCTCAGCCACGGCTTTCCAGCGCTGCCCTGGCGGCCCTGTGCCGCTCTTCTGCCATCAGCTGTAAAGAGTGAATGCTCACATTGAGTTCGTAGCCCACCAGCAATATTAGTGAATTAATATAAATAAGACTCATCAGCACAATAATGGTTCCGATAGAACCATAAAGGGCATTGTAGCGGCCAAAATTATTCACAAACAACGAAAATCCAATGGTGCCCAGTATGCTTAAAAAAGTGGCCAGAATAGAACCTGGAGAAACCAGCCGCCATTTCTTTTTTATATCCGGTGCATATTTATAAATAAAGGCAATGGAATAAAACACCAGGCCCACAATACAGATCCACCTTAGTACCAGGATGCATTTCAGCACAACCAGGTTGGTAATGCCGAACCATTTTAATACCGCACCCTGCATCACCAGCAACAGCAGGCAGGCCAGCAGCAAAGACATGATCAGGATGGTAAGCCGGATGGCGATCCATCTTTTTTTCAACCCTGTTCTTTTTTGTGCGCCGGGATAGTTCTTGTTGAACGATCGCATCAGCCCCATCATGCCATTGGACCCAAAAAAAAGCAATAGCACAAAACCAAAACTCAGCAACCCGATTCTCGAATGTTCCAGGAAACCGTCTACAAATTTTATTACGTTCTTGTTGTATTCGCTGGCCGGCATAATGGAATCGATCAATGTATGCAGCTGCTTCTCCAGCAATTTTCTTTTTACAAAAGGCAGGTGCGGCAATAAGGTAAACAGGAACAGACAGATGGGCGGTACAGCCATTATGAAGTTATAAGAAACGGCCGCGGCCCTTTCCGTAAAACTTGTTTTGCGTACCTGGCGTACAAAAAACCTGGCTACATCATAGAGGGTTGCACCACTGAAGCCAGGCAAAATTATTTTTTTGCTTTTGCTTTCCAGGAAACGGAAAACAATGCTATTGTATATGATACGCTGTAATTTGGTCATGCCTTACTGCGCTAAATTACCGGATGCGGGCTGCTTTTGCTGCATTAATTTGTCCAGCGCCTGCTGGTATTGCCGGGCATATTTGAGGTGCTCTTCGAATGTTTCTGCAAAATTGGAATACCCGTCCAGGGTTGGCTTTGCAACAAAATAAAGGTAATCGGTTTTTGGCGCATTGATTACCGCGTCAATGGTTTGGGGCGATGGGGTGCAAATGGGACCTGGTGGCAAACCCGTTATTTTGTAGGTATTGTAGGGCGACTCCACGGCAAGGTGCTTGTCGTATATCCGTTTCAATCCAAAATCGCGCAGGGCAAACTTTACAGTGGGATCCGCCGACAAGCGCATCCCTTTTTGCATACGGTTCAAGTATACGCTGGCAATTTTTCCCTTATCGTCTTTTTTGAGGGTTTCTTCTTCTACAATGGAAGCGAGTGTATACGCCGTTTGGGAAGTCAGTCCATGTTCTTTTGCCAGTGCCAGCCGGGCGGGCGTCCAGAAAACGGCGTAACCGCTGCGGAATTTTGCAAAGACTTTTGCAGGTGAAGTATTCCAGAAATAAATATAGGTATCCGGCAGCAGGCTGGTCATCACCGTATTGCTGTCAAGCCCGTATGCCCGCAATGAATCGGCACTATTGATATAGGCCATGAAGGCGGCTGAATCACATTCCAGTTTTCTGCCTACGAGTGATGCCAGGTCTTCACGGGTTCTTAGTTTGGTGATCACCAGGTGCACGGGTTCCTGCTGTCCGTTTTTCAGCATCCGGATGATATTGATAAGGCTCATCCCTTTTTTTATATTGTACCGGCCCGCTTTTACTTTCTGCGGGTAGTCGAGCCTGGCCGCCAGCAGGTCAAATATACCCGGACTGGCGATAACCTGATCATTCCGGAGGGTGGATAGCAGATCCTGGTAGTTGCTTCCTGTTCTGATGAGCAGGAAATAGTTTTTGCCATCAAAACTGGTAGCAGGGCCTGCTATTTTCCATGCCAGCCGGGCCGCAATTACCAGTATTACAACAAAAAGGAGGCGTATGATTTTTTTCATTGTCAAAGGATGGATGTACAACGTCCGGGAAACAGATTTATGCGAACCGGTTCATAAGTTAGCCTTTCATTGTATTACCGGTTGCGGATTATTGCTCCGTAAACAGGCTGCATAACGGTTGCCCGGCGCTTAATAAAAAACCCCGTCTGTTAAGACAGGGCAAAAAATTACAGGGGCACCATTATTTACCTGGTTGAGGGGAAGCAGGCTTTTGTTGAACAGGTGCGCTTTGGGTTGTTTTCGGTTTTGTATCCAATTCATTTACGAGGTTAGAGCCACCCGCTCCGCTCTTAGGTATAAAAGCAGCAGAAAACAAGCAAAGCAACGCAACGATAATAGCGAATATCCAGGTTCCTTTCTCTAATACGTCTGTGGTCTGTTTTACGCCCATGAACTGGTTACTGAACCCGGCAATGCTGCCGGAAAGGCCACCGCCTTTTGGATTTTGTACCAATACAATAAAGCCCAGTATTACGCAGGCCAGCACTATCAAAATCACAAATAAGATCATAGCATTAATGTTTTAAAGCTTCTATTTTGGCTGCAAAATAAGCTGATTTAGCGGGATTTTGCAAACTTAATTTCTCATACACCCCGCTGGCTTTTTCATACATGCCTTGTTTTTCAAATACTTCCGCCATGGCCTCGGTAATCACTTCCTTACTTTCAATAGAATGGCTGGCATCTGCCACTACTTTGGATTCTTCATTTTCGGCCAGCATTTTATCAATGGATGCCTGGGGAAGTTTTTTCATCACTTTCAGCCATTCGGTAAAACTCCGCAACTGCAGGCCCAGTTTATCTTTGCCAAAAATTTCCGCCTTACTGAGCTTGATTCCCTGGCTGGCAAAATAATCAACGGTATGGTAGGGCTCAAATAAAAGATCAGTTTTGGCAGCGGGGGTTTCAATAATTGTCTTGATGGCCGCAGCGCCGGCAAATTCAGTTTCGGGTGCCGCTACCACATCCGTTTGATCGGCAACAGCGGGGCTGGCATCGGCAACCGGTTCGGTAAAGTTATTTTCCAGGTTGCTGGCCGGGGTGGTTTTGTCCGGAACAGTTGGCTGGTAGTCGACAGTTGGTTGCTGTGTAATGGATTCTTCTGTAACCGGTTCGGCAGGGATCATTGTACCCGTTACGTTGTTTTCTTCTTTTGCCAATGACAGGCCATTGCCCGTAAATGCATCGGCAGAAATGTCGCTGCCTTCTACCGGCAAGGCCCATTCGTCTGTTGTTACGGTTGTATCGGCAATATCGGTAACAGCAGGTATTGCGCTGTCTCCGGACAGGTGTTCATTGTTGCCGGTTATTGCGGGGGTTGGCAGTTGTGCCGACACGGCCTGCTCATCGGTGTCCGTTGCCATGTGGTAAGAAGAAGGCTTATCGCTAAACACATCGGTGATAACATCCATGATGCCCCCGGTGGCGGCCACCGGTTTTTCTTCGTCCGTATTTTTTTCTTCCGCTGTGGTGGCCGTTGTATCCATTTTTTCTTCCGCCGCATTTGCTGCTGAATGGTTGATGGCGCCTGCCGTTGCTACAGGTTCATCTGACATAAAGGATGATGGCGCGGATACGGTAGCAAGTGACTCCGCAGCGGGTTGCAGTAAGAATTGCAGCCAGAGCGGATTATTAAAATACAGGGTTGTTTTGTGAAGCTGACCGGTAAAACCGGGGTGTGCAGTATCCTGCATTTTTTTCAGCAGCAGAAAATGGGCGGCGGCAAAATAGGGATGTTGCCGGGCCACCTGTTCCAGTTCATCTACCGTTACAGCATGCAGGGATGGTTGCCGGAATAGCTGCTGAACAATATTGCTGAAGGGAGACTGCTCCATATGATCAGTATTATAGTGGCAAATTACCAGTTAGAAAAAAGGCTGTTAAAAATTTCATCGCTCAGGTTTTTGAGGATGGTCTCACTCAGTTGCTGCTGCGCCGTCTCTACGCTGATATTAGCGTCAAAATCGAAACTGCGGGTAACATCTACTTCTTTATTTGCCTTTTCATCGAGGCGGTTTACTTTCTTAACATGCACGGTAATACTTAAACGGTTGGTAGCGGAGCGATTTTCTGCAATGGCGGCAGTGGTAAAAGAGTAATCGGTAATGACGCCCGTTACATCCAGGTCCGCCTCACCCTGTGTAAGTGTCTTATTGGTCTGGCTGTTTATTTTTTGCCGCAGGCGGTCTGTTAATTGGGGGCTCAGCTGGGGGTTTTGGTAGCGGGCTTTGTTTTCAATATAATTGATCCGGATGGTTTTCACGCCCGCGTCGATGGTAGAGTCCTTCATGCTGTAATGAAGGCATCCGCCGGCCAGCAGTACGGTGAAAAAAAGTACGGGTAAAATAATAAATTTTTTAGGCATTGACTTTTTTTTAATGGATACTACCTCCCAACTACAACCATTGCGCATCATTCATCAATATCATATTCTTTCAGCTTGCGGTACAGGGTTCTTTCGCTGATGCCCAGGTCGAGCGATGCATCTTTTCTTTTGCCCCGGTGTTTTTTCAGCGCTTTTATGATCAGTTCTTTTTCTTTGTCCATGATGTTCAGTGATTCTTCTACTTCTTCATGCTGATGTATTTCGTCGTGGTTCATCAGCACGGGCTGCCCTTTTTGCTGGGGAACAGACTGGATATAGGAAGGCTGCATGATTTGCGTGGGTAAATCACTCATGCCATTACCGTGATCGGTCAGCAGCGACTCATTGGCAAATTTAGCTGCTGTTGCAGCATTGGCAGGGTTTTGCAATATATCAACAAACATCCTTTTCAATTCTGTTACATCTTTTTTCATATCAAAAAAAAGTTTGTACAGCATTTCCCGTTCGTTCGCAAATTCCGGGTTGCTGCCAGACGCTTTGCCGGGTGCCAGCACCGGCAAGCGGTTACCGCCCTGTTCCGGCAAGAATCGTTGCAGCGCCACGGCGTTGATCAATTTCTCTTCAGACAACACCGATAGCTGCTCTGCAATATTCTTTAATTCTCTTACATTGCCGGGCCAGGGATAGTTATTTAACAGATTTTTTGCCTCCTCTTCCAGCTGTACCGGCGTTGTTTTATAACGTTCTGCAAAATCAACCACAAATTTCCGGAACAGGAAAATAATATCTTCTTTGCGATCGCGCAGGGCAGGCACACGTATGGGAACGGTATTCAGGCGATAATACAGATCTTCCCTGAATTTTCCTTTCTGTGTAAATTCCAGCAGGTCTTTATTGGTGGCGGCAATTACGCGTACATCTGTTTTTTGTACTTTACTGCTGCCAACCCTGATGAATTCACCGCTTTCCAGCACGCGCAGCAGGCGTGCCTGCGTACCCAGGGGCATCTCACCGATCTCGTCGAGGAAAATGGTTCCGCCATTGACGGTTTCAAAATAGCCTTTGCGGCTGTCTACCGCACCGGTAAAAGAACCTTTTTCATGGCCGAACAATTCTGAATCGATGGTGCCTTCCGGTATCGCGCCGCAATTGACCGCAATGAACGGGTTGTGCTTTCTTGCGGACAGGGCATGAATGATGAGCGAGAAAGATTCTTTTCCTACACCGCTTTCACCATTTATCAGTACACTCAGATCGGTATTGGCAACCTGCGAGGCCACATTCAGCGCATAATTCAGCGCCGGTGCATTGCCAATGATGCCAAACCTGTTTTTTAATGATTGCAAATCCATAAATTCTATTCTTTTAGCAAATCCATTTTTTTTATTACTGATTTTTTGATTCGGCGATTTTGTGATTGGTTAGCAGCAGCACCGCCAATCCTACCATCAAAAAATCTCAAAATCCCTACATCACTACCTCGCCGAGCAAGGTACCCGCCGTGCAATCCTGCACTTTTACCAGGGCATAATCGCCTTCCTGCAGCGCATGACCGGCTTTTGGAAATACCAGTACTTTGTTCTGGTCGTTCCGGCCGGACCAGTGCAGATCACTTTTTTTAGAGGATGCTTCAATGAGCACGCGAAATATTTTGCCCACATCTCTTTGCATACTTTCCAGCGAATGACGGCGGTGCAGGCGGATGATCTCCTGCAGCCTTGTTTTCTTGGTGGCTTCGGGAATATCATCGGTATAACGTCTTGCCGCCAGGGTGCCCGGGCGTTCACTGTAATAATACATGTAAGCCAAATCGTATTTACAATATTCCATCAGCGACAGTGAATCCTGGTGGTCTTCATCGGTTTCCGTGCAAAAGCCTGAAATGATATCGGTGGACAGGCCGCAATCGGGCAACAATTGCCGGATGCGGTTAACTTTGGCGATGTACCACTCGCGTGTATAGGTGCGGTTCATCAGCTGCAGTATGCGGGTGCTGCCGCTTTGCACCGGTAAATGAATATAATTGCAGATGTTATCGTATTTGGCCATTGTAAACAACACTTCATCGGTAATATCTTTGGGATGCGAAGTGCTGAAACGAACCCGCAACAGGGGGGATACATTTGCCACGGCTTCGAGCAGCGCGGCAAAAGTTACCGGTTGTTGGCTGGTCTCGTTCATCCAGTAATAACTGTCTACATTCTGGCCCAGCAGGGTAACTTCCTTATAGCCTTTGCTGAACAGGTCTTTGCATTCATCAACAATGGAATGGAGGTCGCGGCTTCTTTCCCTGCCCCGGGTAAAGGGCACCACGCAAAAGGCACACATATTGTTACAGCCCCGCATAATGCTTACAAATGCGGTAATGCCATTGCTGTTCAAACGAACCGGGGCTATTTCTGCATATGTTTCATCGCGGCTCAGCATTACATTCACTGCTTTCTGGCCGGTTTCCGCCTCTGCCACCAGTCCGGGCAGGGTGCGGTAAGCATCGGGCCCTACTACCAGGTCAACCAGTTTTTCCTCTTCTAAAAATTTTGATTTCAGCCGCTCTGCCATACAGCCCAGCACACCCACCAGCATACCCGGTTTTTGTTTTTTTAGTTGCCTGAATTCGGTCAGCCTTTTCCGGACGGTCTGTTCTGCTTTTTCGCGGATAGAGCAGGTATTTATGAAGATAAGATCTGCCTCTTCAACGTTCCGGGTAACCCCGAATCCGTTTTCGTTCAGGATCGATGCCACTACTTCGCTATCGGCAAAATTCATGGCGCAGCCATAACTTTCAATATAGAACAACTTTCGCCAGGCAGCATTGTCTCCTGCCAGGGCTGCAAAAGCCTCTCCCTGCCTGCTTTCATCGTGTACCGAAACGCTTTCCAAATCCACCATGCGCTGTGATTGTATTATTGGGCAGCGAAGATAGGCAAAAAACGGGGTATGGTGACAAGATGACAGCAGTATTCCAGGTCGGGAGTTCGCCGTTCGTTTGCCTGGCGAAAGAACTGCAAATGTCCGAACCCTTAACGGTTTCTATAGACTGCCCCGAACTGCGAACTATTTTAGTCTTTCCCGGTCATTTCGTTTTTCAGGAGATCGTAGATGCGCGTAAATTTTTCGAAGTGTTTTGCGTATAGCTGCTGCGCTGCCGGTACCGGGGTATAGGTTTTTGTTTTTTTGGGTGTCCAGTTGTCTGCGATGTTCAGGGCTTCCATGCCCAGTTTTACTGCGCCGGCGGCTGAACTTTCTACTGCACCGGATACCAGCACGGTACAATTGAACATATCGCAGAGGATTTGCACCCATAGGTCGCCCTGGGTAAAACCGCCGGTGGCGTGGATGGCAGTGACGGTTCTTTTTTCCATTATTATTCTGCCAATGCTGTACACACTGTATACAACGCCTTCCAGCACCGCCCTGACCAAGTGTGCTTTTGTGTGACTGACATCAAGTCCAAAAAAAACACCCCTTGCATTGGAGTTCCAGACCGGGGCACGTTCACCCAGGATATATGGAATGAACAGGAGTCCGTTACAGCCGGCCTCAATTTTTGCGGCTGCAGCAAAAAGCTGCTCATGTGTTTCGGATGTTTGCAGCAAAGTGTCTTTCAGCCATTGCAATACCACCGCGCCATTATTGCTGGCACCGCCAATGATGTATTGTTTGCCATCCAGGTGGTAGCAGAAGGTACGCATCTGCGGGTCGGTATAAACTTCTGCAGTCACCATTCTAACGGCGCTGCTGGTGCCGATGGTGATGGCCATTGAATGTTCATCGGTGGCGCCACTGCCGAGGTTGGCCAGGGCACCGTCGCTGCCACCGATGATAAAAGCAGTGGCGGTTACTTGCTGCAGACGTTTGTCTGCAGCATACTTATTTTCATTTGTTAAATATTCAGTATGCGTTGCCGTTACCACTTCCGATACCTGTTCCGTACGGATGCCGGCATAAGCAAAAACCTCGTTATCCCATTGCAGGCTTTGTATGTTGAGCAGGCCTGTAGCGGATGCAATGGCTGTATCTACGAGGTATTTGCCGAATAACCGGAAAAAAATATATTCTTTTATGCCGATAAATTTGTGCGTGCCGGTAAATACAGGCGAATCATTTTCTTTCAGCCATAGCAGCTTGCAAAATGGCGACATGGCATGTATGGGCACGCCTGTAAGCTGGTAAAACCGCATACCGGTTTCGGTGGCACGAAGGGCTTCGGCCATTTCGCCGGCCCGGTTGTCTGCCCAGATAATGCAATGGGTAAGCGGGGTTCCGTTCTTGTCTACCGCCAGCAGGCTGTGCATGGCCGCGCTGAAACTGATGAGCACCGGGTTGTGCTGCTGCAGCGTGGCGGTTATTTTTTCGATCCCGTTGACAACGGCCTCCAGTATTTCATCCGGGTCCTGTTCGCTGTAATTTGGCTGCGGGTGTGTGATGGTATAGCCGATCGTTTCCTTGGCAATGATATCTCCCTGTTCAGAAAACGCCACTGCTTTTGTAGAAGTTGTGCCGATGTCGATACCAATATAGTAACGCATAATTAGTCTTTATTCGGTAGGTGGTTCGTAGGTTCAAAGTTCGGAAGTTCGTTTGCTCCAAAGGCCAAAAAACGTGCACCAACGAACTATGAACTTTCTTCCGGGTTGCGGTTATGCCACCAGTTCGCCAGCGAAGAACCGGTTACATTCATCAACGGGCCAAATATAGCAGGCGCCAGGCCAATAGTAGCCAGTCCGCCCATCAGCAAGGCCAGCCCGGAGGCCAGGCCCCCGTTCTGCATGCCCACTTCCAGCGAAATAGTGCGGCAATCCTTCTCTGTAAACTTCAGCAGCCGGCCGGCCCAATAGCCCAGCGCATAGCCAACCACGTTATGTATCAACACAGCCAGTACCAGCAACAGCCCTACTTTCATAAGGCTTTCATGTCCCGCCGATGTAATGACCACTATTATCAGGGCAATGCCTGTCATAGAAATAAGGGGCATTATCTTATCCAGCCATTTCACCCTTCCTTTCGCCAGGTAATGAAACAATAAGCCGGCCACCAGGGGTAAAATGACCACTTTGGTAGTGTCCCAGGCCATATCTATGAAATGAACGGATACCAGCCGGCCGGCCAGCAAACGCATCAGGAGCGGCGTGAACAAGGGCGCCAGCAGGGTTGACACGGTGGTGACCGAAACCGACAGGGCCAGGTTGGCCCTTGCCAGGTAGGCCATCACATTAGACGCCAGTCCGCTGGGGCAACAACCCACCAGGATAATACCGGCAGCAATCTCTTTCGGAAAATCAAAGACCGTGGCCAGCGTAAAACCCACCAGTGGCATGATGGTATAGTGACAGATCACACCGGCAATGATTCCCTTTGGCTTCTTTAATACGGTTGCCAGTTCAGGCAGGCTCAGCTCACTGCCCATACCAAACATAATTACCTGCAACAAGGGGATAATGAGCTTCGACAACTTGAAACCATGTACCTGA
>CAXTMV010000033.1:19072-30492 GCA_964245425.1 uncultured Flavihumibacter sp.
GCACAAAATATTGCGGGTAATACATGGCCAGGCTAACGGCCGCAAAAATAATCACCGTAAAAGAAAAACCTTTTAGGGCCTGAAAGCGCCTGAAAACAAGGGCCAGCAAAATAAAAAATGACATCAGCAACCAACCGCTTACCGCAGCCTGGCCGGTAAAAACAGTATAAAAATACGCCGCCGCACATACAGCTGCCAATACTAAAAACGGTACATGACTACGGTTTTTTGTCATCGTCGACATTCAATGGGTTTATAGTTTAAAAAGTTGATCGTTCGTAGCTCCAGGTTTTTGCGGCACGCTGCGCAACAGAACCACGAACGATCGAACTAAGAACGATGGCCAGATCAAAAAGGTTTTAACTCCAAACCCGGTCGTGCGATCTCTTATCGTTCCAGTCGGGCGTAGGCGCAAAATAAGATTTATCGGTAGGTAACAAATGTTTTTTTACTTCTTCATCTACCAGTTCGATGCCGAGGCCCGGGGCATTCAGCGGCACATTGGCAAAACCCTTCTCAAATAATTTGCGGCCATCGGTTGTTTTTACCAGGCTGTCCCACCAGGGGCTGTCAAGCGAATGGTGTTCCAGCGCCAGGAAATTCTGGGTAGCGGCGGCGCAATGCACATTGGCCATAAAAGAAATAGGACTGCCGGCAAAATGCATGGCCATGGCCACGCCATGTTCTTCTGCATAATCGCCAATGCGTTTTGTTTCCAGCAAACCGCCCGAGGTGGCCAAATCCGGGTGGATAATATCTACGGCATGAATATCGATCAGCGGTTTAAATCCCTGCAGGAGGTAAATATCTTCACCCGTCAGCACCGGTGTGTCCAAGGCATCCGACATGGTCTTGTATTGTTCCGTATATTCCCAGGGCACCATATCTTCCAGCCAGGCAAGGCGGTATTGTTCCACTTTTTTTCCGAACCGGATGGCATTGTTGAGATCGAAGTGACCGTAATGATCAGAGGATAACGGTATCTCATACCCGATGGCGGATCGAACTTCACTGATGATATTGGCCATCTCGTCGAGTCCTTTCTCTGTTATCTGTATAGCGGTAAAAGGATGCTTGGTATTGGCATAGTCCATGTACCCGCCATTCCACTGGCCCAGGTTATTACCCCAGAATTTGCTGTTGATAAGTGCACCCGGTTTGTCTTTTATTTCACCGATGGAAATATCCATTTTCAGCCAGGTCATGCCCTGTACTTCCAGCCGGTTTTTGATTTTTGCCTTAAATTCTTCCATGGTAGGCGCTTCGGGTGTGTCGGCATACATTCGTACTTTATCCCGGTAACGGCCACCCAGCAATTGCCATGCCGGCACATTGTATGCTTTGCCGCAGAGATCCCAGAGTGCCATTTCTACTGCGCAAACGCCGCCCGCTTGTCTTGAGCTGCCGCCGAATTGCTTGATGGTCTTAAACAGCATTTCTACATTGCAAGGGTTCTGGCCCATGATGCGGCTTTTCAGCATCAGGGCATACCGCTCGTCGGCGCCGTCTCTTACTTCACCCAGGCCATAAATACCCTGGTTGGTATCGATTCGTATCAGGGGTGTACGTCCTACATTCTGGATAATGCAATAGCGCATATCGGTTATTTTCAAATCAGACGGACTTGAAAACCGATTTACTTTCTGCGTGCTTTGCGCTACCAGTTCTTCTATTGGTGAAAACAGGAAAGAGCTGCCCAGGGCAATACCACCCAGGGTCGATTTCTTAAAAAAATCGCGTCTGCTATTGCCCGATCCGCTGTGGATGTTTGCGTGAATGTCTTCCTGCGGAGCCGGATCTTTGAGGCCTATCTTAGCGAGAAATTTCTGTGAAGGAGTCATATTGTTATTTTTAAATGGCTGATTCAAATTTGTTCATGCCGGATGTGATGATGCCTGATTCATATTGCCTGACCTTATCCATCAGACATCATCACATCCGACATTTTTTTTACCAGGTTCGTGCTTTCATATAATCGTCCAGTTCTTTTCTTGACATGGGCAGGTTTTTCTTACTGTCCAGCCATTTGAGAAAGTCCTTTTTGATTTCGTCGGTCCACTGTGTATCGATCTGGCCCGGCGTATATTTTCCTTCGCGGAGCCGCTGGTGTCCAAAATCGTCTCTTAATTGCACAAATTCTGAATTAAGGATCAGGTCTTCTACCAGTGCCGCCGGAATAAATATGGTACCGGCCCTTTTTGCCAATACCACATCGCCCGGCAAAACAGTGGCTCTGCCAATGCGAATGGGTACATTAATACCGCCCAGCATCATTTGTTGAATATAAGAGGGGTCCTGGCCTTTGATCCAGGCATTAAAGCCCGGTATTTCCAGCAGCCCTTCCACATCCCGTACGGAGCCGAAGAAGACAACGCCCCGCTTTGATTTGGCATAAATGGAATTGCCCAGGTTATCACCGATCAGCGTGCCATCCACAATTTTTTCATAGCTGTCTGCCACATAGATATCACCATTTTTCAGCACGTCAATGGGCCATGAGTTGGTATTACCCACCCGGTTCTCCGTTTTTCCTTTGTCTTTAATTATCTTGTCGTAGTCGGGCCGCATCGGCAGGTATTGCGCCGTCACCACGCGGCCGGTCATCGGGCTATCGGGATACAGCACCGTCCAGTTACCTTCAAACTGGTTCTGGTATCCTTTGTTGCGAAGGTAGCCCCAGGCTTCTTCGATAGATACACCTTTCAGCCTCTCAAGTATCTGATCGCTAACATGCGGCCGTCCATCTGCCGATCGTTCACCTTTCCATTCGGGTGTAATGGCTGTTACCTGATCTGGTGTAAGTGTTACCTGCTGCGCATGTGCCTGCCCGAAAGCCGGCAGTGCGGCAGTCAATAACCATATTAATTTCTTCCTCATGTTTTTTGTTTTAAAGATAACAGGAAAAGGCAGAAGGTTTCAGGTTTAAGTTGGTGGCCGGAGGTTAAAGGCGTTTGTGCCTACGCTGCGCCGAAGAACCATACAGCTTAGAACATCAACCTTACACCTTATTTGTCCCAGAATATGCGTGTGGCCAGGTTATCGGCACCCATTCTTGCCACGGCGGCATTGTAGTTGGCGGTGTTTACAGACAGTTCCCGAACCGGGTATACCAGCCGGTGTATAAAATCGCCTTTAACAGCCGGGTCTGCGCTCGGGTAGGGGTTAGGTGTTAGTGCCGGGTAGCCGCTGCGCCTGAAATTAGCCCAGGCTTCTGCGCCGTTCTGGAAAGAGGCAATCCAATACTGGGTATTGATTTGTTGAAAGGCCGTAGCTGCAATAAAAGGATTGGCGGCCAGGTAGCTGTCCTGGGCGGCGGTGGCAATGGTAGCTGTAACATCGTACTGGGCCATCTGGTTCATATGCGCCCGAACACCTGTATTGTACAGCGTGGCTACATCGCCGGTTGCCCATCCCCGTTGTACCGCTTCTGCCAGCAAAAGGGTGGTCTGGGCATAGGTAATGAAGAATTCAGGAATATCAAGTTTGGCAACCGTACGGCGGTTCAATTGTGAATATTTCCAGGCAGACCCTGATTTGCCAGGGTAATTGGGATCGTTAACGATCGTAGATTCATTGTATCCGAAGGGCATGCCCTGCTGATCGGCCGGCGTAACATCTTCGGTGCCTACAGCGGTTAACGCGTTGGCCGGGAACTGGTACTTAACGGCGATAACGCCCAGGCGGGGATCGTTTGTGCTTTGCAGGTAGTCTACAAAAGGTTTTCCCAAATAATAATTGGCTTTTTCTGTGCCCTGGTATGAATTGGCGGTCGGGTGGTTAAACGTGCTGTTAAAAGCTATCAGCGCATTGTCGGTATTGGCCTGCATCAGGCCGTCTCCAACGGCAATGGTTACGTACTTCTGTGCGGTGGCCGCGTCTGATTTTGAGTAACGCATG
Source organism: uncultured Flavihumibacter sp. (assembly GCA_964245425.1). Lineage (GTDB taxonomy): Bacteria > Bacteroidota > Bacteroidia > Chitinophagales > Chitinophagaceae > JACMLD01. The sequence goes on from CAXTMV010000033.1 coordinate 22,970, forward strand.
GCCAGCCGCAGCAGGAGAGAAGCGCCCAATTTTTTCCATTGGGTAATATTGCCTTTATAGAACAGATCGCCGGTTTCAATGGCTTTGCCGGCATCCAGTGCTTTGGTGGCCAGGTCCAGTTCATTCAGCAGGTCGGCATAAATAACTTTCTGGTCGTCGTATTTCGGGAGGCTGATGCCCTGCTGAAAGCCGAGGCCGGCTTCCGAATAAGGTACATCGCCATAAGTATCTACCAATACGCTGAACACATATGCCTTCATGATACGCGCCATATTATACAGGTTGCTGCGGGCGGCATTTGCTTTTGTCTGGTTAATTACATCGGTCAGCAATACCACCGGGCCGCTGGGCGCCGCATACAATGAATTGAAATTTGCATTGGTATTGGGATCATATACGATGTTGTGATTACCGCCTTCCAGTACGCCGGTATAGGGTGTAATGATCTGTTGCACTATCTCGCTCTGGTAAAAAATAGTACTGAGGGCTGAACTGAATTGTGCGTTGGAAAACAAGTAAATAGGATCAAGCGTGGTAGCTTGTACCGGGTTGGTATTTACCTGCTCAAAATTTTTATCGCAACCGGCTGCTCCCAGTAAAAAGGCGGCTACAAAAAGACAGCTGTATATTCGTTTCATACAATTAATTAAGTGGGTTAGAATTTTACATTCAGGTTAGCACCAAAACTGCGGGTAGTGGGCAGGGTATGTGTTTCAATACCCTGTATATTATCCGAAGCAGATACCTGCGCTTCCGGGTCCAGGTTGTCTATGTATTTCTTTATCATCAGCACATTGTTGCAGACGGCAGAAATGGTGAGGCTTTTAATAAATGATTTGCCCAGGAACCTGGTCAGATCGTATCCGATGGAAAGCGAACGCCAGCGTACAAAACTTCCGTCATAAATAAACGGGGTAGCAATATTGGTGCTGCGGTACTGGGTGTAAAATTGTTCCGCTTCTACTTTCGTGGTATTGGCGGATCCATCTGCATTTACCGCGTTAAATAAAACCCCTCCGTCTCGGCCAACCAGTGAAGATTGCGACAACCCCTCCCGCAGGAAATTCAGGTTAGAGTTTGACATGATCTTATAACCGGCTTTAAAGTCGACCTGGGTAGTAAGGCGGAATTTTTTGTAGTTGACGGTATTGCTCCATCCGCCAATCCATTTGGGAATGGCACTGCCGTAGGTAACAATATTTCCCTGCTGGAACAATCCACCCGAAGTGATGATGTTTCCCTTTCCATCCCGTTTATAGTCGAACCCGCGCAGGGAGGCGAGGGGCATCCCCACTTCGTACGACAAAAAGCCGAAGAATTCACCTGTTCCGGCATCAAAACGCTGTTGCCCGTTGGCCAGTGCCAGCACTTTGCTTTCATTAAAGCTGCTGTTAAAACTAGATTCCCAGGTCAGGCTTTTTGTTTTTACAGGAATAAGCGTTAATAAAAGTTCGATGCCTTTGTTACGCAAGCGACCCAGGTTTACGAGGGTCTGGCTATAGCCGGAACCGTTAGAGATATCCACTTTCAGGATATCGTTGATGGTGTTCTTCTCATATACTGCCACATCGAAGTTTACACGGTTATTGAAAGTTCTCAACTCCAGGCCCAGCTCTTTTTCTTTAATGGACAAAGGTTTGAGATTGGGATTGGGGCTTACTGCACTTGACACAGAACCGAGCGCATTGCCATTGAACTGGTTGGCATTTACTGAATAATACAGGTTATTGGAATAAGGAGCAATGGCGCCATCACCCCCCACTTCAGAATAGGCCAGGCGCAGCTTGCCATAGTTCAGCCAAACCGGAAGGCTGCTGAAAGACTGTGTAAAAACATAACTCAGGCTGGCGGAAGGGTAGAGGTAACTGTTTGTTTTTGGATTCAGTTTGGAGAACCAGTCGTTGCGGGCGGTAACATTCACAAACAGGGTGTTATTATAAGAGAACTCTGCTGCCCCGTACACGGAATTGGTGCGGCTTTTACCATAATTATAAAAAGGACTCTTTGTCTGGCCGTTGCCAATGGTGTACAGGTCGCGGACATAGAAATTGGTTACCGAAGTACCAATATCATCTGCTACCTGCTGCATTTGGTTGCCACCCAGGGTCAGGTCCACACCAAATTTTCCGAATGTCTTGTTGCCACCGATCAGGAAATCCATATTCCGTTCGCGGAACGTGCTCAGATCCTGGTAATAAACACCGTTGAAGCCGGTGGCGGCGGCGGCAATGGAGCGGGTACCGGTGGGCCGGTCATAATTATAAGGCCGTGAAAAATAATCCTGGCCGAAGCGGCCCTGCACGTACAGCCAGGGCAATAACTGGTACCGTAAAGAAACATTGCCAAAGAGCCGGTCGCGCCGAACATTTTCAAACCGCTGGTAAGCCACCCAGTAAGGGTTGTTACGGTTGGTGAGGCGTGAAAGCGGTTGTTCATTTCCGTTGGCATCCTTATAGGTCTTTTTAAGCCAGTGCACATCAATGCTGTTCGCCATGGTATAAATGGTGCTGTTGGCATCCATATCCTGTATGCCAATCTGTGGTGGATTTTTATTGTATTCGTTTGAATAATTGGCATTTAACTGCATAGAGAACTGCTGCGTAAATTTATAGTTCAGCCCCAGGTTCAGTATTTTTTTATGATAGTCGGAATTGGGTACAATGGCAGCCGCATCGGTATTGGCAAAAGAAAGCCGGAAATTTCCTTTATCGTTGCCGCCGGTGAGGGCAACGGAATTGGTCCAGCTGGTACCCGTGCGGTAAAAATCCCTGATCCTGTTTTTATTGGGCGAGTAAGGCTGTGTGCTGCCATCGAATTGCGGCGTAGGTGCGCCGTCAAATTTTTCGCCGAATGAGTAAACACCCGAACTCTGTGCTTCGGCAACGGTGGTCTGGCGTTTTTCAAATTCGCCCTGTCCGTATACATACTGAAAATTGGTATAGTCGAGCGCGCGTTCTGCCTGGAAGCTTGAATTGACTTCAACCCCGATGCCAACCGTGCCCTTACCGCTTTTAGTAGTAATGATGATGACACCGTCTTTTGCACGGGAACCATAAAGAGCGGCCGCTGCGCCGCCTTTCAGCACCGTCATGGATTCAATATCATCCTGGTTAATGCTTTGCAGCCCATCGCCCTGGTCGGAAGAGCCGCCGGTTGCATTACCTGCTCCATTGCCGGCTGACCCGCCTGCAGAAACAGAAGAATTATTAAAAGGGATACCGTTTACAATGATCAGCGGCGAATTATCACCGCCAAAAGAAGACTGGCCACGGATGCGGATCTTGGAAGAACCGCCGGGGCCACCTGCGGGTGGAGATATATTTAAGCCGGCCACTTTACCTTCCAGGCTGTTGCCGAGGTTGGTGGTACGTACGGTGGTTAGTTGATCGGTGCTCACAGCGGTAGCGGAATAACCCAGTCTTTTGGATTCTTTCCGTATACCCAGGGCGGTTACGACCACTTCGCTGAGGTTGCGTAAATCGCGCGACAGTGCCATGTCCAGCACCGTTCTGCCGCCAACGGGCGCCTCTGTTGAAGTATAACCCACAGAACTGAATACCAGCACGGCGTTGCCGGAAGCAGCAATATTGTATTTGCCTTCGGCGTCGGTAGTGGTGGCCCGGGTACTGCCTTTGATGGTAACCGTAACATCGGAAAGACGGTCGCCCGCTTCTTTGCCGGTAACCGTTCCCGTTATAGACTGGGCAAAAATGGTAAAAGAAGAAATAAGCAGAATAAAAACCAGCAGTAGCCGGATGCCGCAGATTGGCTTCAGGTAAAGCCTTTGTGCATTACTCATAATGGCAAGTCATTTTGATTTAGTAAAATTCGTACAATCGTTATTGTTATAGCTTCCTGGCGGAATTGACTATGACTGTACAAAATAGCAATAATAAAATAGTAATAACTTCCATTTAAGCACGGCGGTCGTTTTTGCACTTTATAAAATCAAAAGGCAAAATAAAAATGCAAAGGCAACAATGCGCTTGCCGACAAAATACCAGCACCCGTTTTGAATTTTTAATTTTTACTTTGCAGTTAGTACGCATCTAACGAAGAAGAACATTTCATGAGCCAGCTTTTCCTGCAACAGTTAAAGTCGGCGGAACTGGCACCGTTTCCGCATATACTGGCATTTGCTTCCCAGAAAATACAGCATATCAGGTTTAACAGCTTTGTAAAAACAATTGCCAGCTGCCTGCACATCTACTATATAACGGAAGGAAAATTTGAATGGGTAATCAATGGCCGGTCTTTCGAACTCTATGCCGGTGATGTAGCCCTGGTGCTGCCCGGGCAGGAATTTGGCAGTGAACGTGGATTCCTGGATCCCGGCATGGTGTCCTGGATCAGCATTGCACCCCAGCAATACAGTGGTTCGGGAAATATGGTACTGGGTGCCTGGAGCGGCATTACGGAAAATGAAAGCAAGGCCATTGGCAAATTGCTTTTTCTGCATACCACATCGGTATTGTCTAAACTGCCTGCCGCCGGTCTTATCTTTCAAGGGCTCCAGAAGGAAATAACAGAACGTGAAATGGGTTATACCGTTCGGGTAAACCAGCTCATAGATGAACTGCTGATCACCATGGTCAGGTATATCACCAGGCAGAACAACCAGCAACGAGATTTTCCGCAAACATTCCTGAAACTGGAGCAGGCGCTTCGCAACAACCTCGACCACCAGTGGCTGGTAGAAGAAATGGCCCTCATGGTGGGGCTGGGCACTACCGCCTTTACCGAAAAAGTAAAAAACTATACCGGTTTTTCACCGCTTCATTACCTGATCAATATCCGGATGGCGGCAGCCATCAAACTGTTGAAAAATACCCGCCGCGCAGTAACGGATATTGCGCTGGAAACCGGATTTTATTCATCGCAGCATTTTTCTACCACCTTTAAAAAATTAACCGGTTACACGCCCCGGCAGTTCAGGGACAACCAGACAAAAAAAAGCTGATAACTTATAAACTCAACCATATGGATTGCATCATTACCATCGATATAGGCACCAGCGCCGTCCGGATTTTCGCTTTTGAAATGAATGGCAGGGCCATCGGTTTCATGAAAGGCTCTTATCCGACTTTTCATACAGAACCTATTTACAGCGAACAGGACCCTGAGCAGGTTTTTATAACGGTATTGTACGTACTAAAAAATTTCCTGACAGAAAAAATAAGTGCAAAAAAATACCGGGTGGCAGCCATCTGCTTCAGCGCCGCCATGCACAGCGTTTTACCCATCGACAAAAACGGCGTACCCCTGGGCAACGCCATTACCTGGGCGGATAACCGGGGCAAAAAAGAGGCTGATGATCTGAAAAAAATGCCCATTGCAAAGACGATCTATGACGCCACAGGCACCCCCATCCACCCCATGTCTCCATTAATCAAGATTGCCTGGATAAAAAGGCATGATAAAGAACGCTTCAGTAAGACAGACAAATTTATCGCCATTAAAAATTATATCATTCAGCAACTGACCGGGGAATGTGTGATTGATTACAGCCTGGCCTCTGCCACCGGTCTTTTCAATAACCATAAATTACATTGGGATCATAACGCGCTGGCCTATGCGGGCATCAGCGCAAATAAATTGCCCACACCCGTGCCGGTTTTTTATTCCTCCTTACAATTGCGCAGGGAATACCAGGTGCTGCTGGGCCTACCGGCAAAAACAAAGATCATCATTGGCGCCAGCGACGGTTGTATGGCAACCCTGGGTGCCGGTGTCTGGGAAGAAGGCAAGGCAACCATTACCATTGAACAAAGCGGTGCTGTAAGAGTGGCAGGCAAAAAAATGATCCGCGACAGCAAGCAACGCTTTTTTAATTACCTCCTCACAGACGGGTATTATGTTTCCGGCGGCCCCACCAATAACGGCGGTGTTATTTTTGAATGGTTTGCGAAACAATTCGGGGTTTTTAATGAAGCCTATGGCATTGATGAAAGTATCCATACCCTGATCAAAGACGCCATGCAGGCACCGGCCGGCGCAGACGGTTTGCTGTTTCTTCCTTACCTGCTCGGCGAAAGAGCCCCTTTGTGGAATGCCAATGCCAGGGGTGCCTATTTTGGCATCAATATCAAACACGAGCAAAAGCATTTTATTCGCGCCACACTGGAAGGTATCCTGTACGAAATTTACAGCATTGGCAAAATACTGGAGGAGCAGCGCGCTTTCAGCAGCCTGTCTATTAATGGCAGTTTTGCTTCTTATCCCTTATGGGCGCAGATCATCGCGGATATGTTCGGGAAGCCTGTCAGTGTTAATAATAATTACGACAGCATCGGCACCGGCGCGTTATTGCTGAGCCAGACAGAGATGGGCATTTACCGCAACCTGGAAGACGCGGCTAAAACTATTTCGCTGGAACCGAGTTATCATCCTAACAAAAAAGATCACCAGCTGTACATGCGGTATTTTACCGTATTTGAGCAGCTCAGTCATAAATTAAAGGATGAATTTGAAGAAATTGCCCTGTTACAAAACCTGTAAAGATTTAGCCATTGCGATCAGCGGCGCCCTGTAACTTTGCCGACCATGCATGCCACTATTGTTATACATCCGTTGCCCGCCTGCCGGCGTTTTGCCTGTATGCTGCTGCTGGTAGTGATAACCATGCAGTCGAGGTCGCAAAACATCGTTCCCAACGGATCTTTTTCAGACATCAATACCTGCCGTGAATATCATTTGCCCTGTGGGTTTTCGGCCTGGCTTAATATCAAGCAACCAGATGCCTATGGGTTTTACCTGACCCGCGATGAAGGCAATACCAGCGATAAATATTTACGGCTGTTGGTGGCCGGCAAGGACTTTAGCTGGCGGCAATACTGGCAAACCCTATTACTGTGCCCGCTGAACGCAGGAAAACAATATACCGTAACAATCGATGTGGCAGCACCCGCGCCGGGCCCCAACCTCCACGACATAGGCTTGTATTTTACCAGCGCATTTTTTTACGCCGATGCCGATACCCTGCTACAGCCGACCGATTACATTGGATTTACAGATGCCAGCGTAAAAAAATTGAAAAAGGGTTGGTTCAGGCTGGAAAAAATATTTACGGCCACAAAAAACAATGATGTACTGGTTATCGGTAATTTTTCAGCCCGCACAAATCAACTGATTGCGGCAGAAAGGGAAAATAAACCGGTTTATATTTTTGCTGACAACCTGGGCATCCAGCCGGTAAATGGTACCAACTGCCCGGACAGCAGGAAAAAACTCGACTCGCTTTACGCGCTAACGGACCGGCATACCCGCCGGGTACCACCGCCAACAAGCGGCTGGCAGGCACCGAAGCCGGCGCAGGAACCCATCCTTGTTGCTGATACCATTATTGTCAGGGATATTCAATTTGCCTTCAACAGTTACCAGCTGGCGGCAACCGATGTACTGGATGGCTATGCACAAATAATCAAAAACAGTAATATAAAAAAAATTGTCGTGCGCGGATTTACGGATACTGCAGGCAGTGAGCAATACAATAAGGCGCTTTCTGCTAAAAGAGCCCTTGAATT
>CAXTMV010000034.1:0-7878 GCA_964245425.1 uncultured Flavihumibacter sp.
TAACCGCTTCCGGCATACCGGTTCCGGTTACCAACCATCCAACAACCGGCACCGGTGTAAGCTGAAAAAAAAGCTGGAAAAAAATGTTTTTCTATCGTTAGAACAACAAATATATTTCACTTTAAATACATAAACGGTGACTGTTTATTGTTTTACTTGTTGTAACTTGGTAGTGGTTCCAAACGGCAGGCAATTGCTGCAATGAGGAATCCTGCTTAATTACTAAAACTGCTGTAGCCGTGCGACGCAACGATTGCCTTCTATTCATTGTATTTTTTATTCACCTCTCCATTCCTTGTCTTGCCCGGGCGCAGGAAGACTTTGTACAACCGGCCTCCAAGGAGATCACAACTTTTACTTTCAGGCAATTCAGCGGCGGGGTTATTGTTATAAAGGCCCTGCTGAATAATTACAAAGATTCATTGAATTTTATCCTGGACACCGGGAGCGCAGGCATTTCACTGGATTCAGAAACCGTATCACAGCTAAAAGTACATACTGAATTATCAGACAAAACCATCCGCGGTATTGCAGGCATAAAAAAAGTCAGTTTTGCCTATAATAATACGCTTCACCTGCCGGGCCTGCAGGTAGACAGCCTGAATTTTCACATCAATGATTACGATATATTAACCAGCGTATACGGAGAGCATATAGATGGTATTATCGGCTATAGCTTTTTTAACCGGTACATCGTAGAAATTGATTACGACAGTTCACTGATACATGTCTTTTCAAAAGGGACCTTTAAATACCCGAAAGGCGGCTATTTGTTAAAGCCCTTATTGGTTAATTTGCTGATACAAACGGCCCGTATTGCCGATGATGAAGACAGAACAGCCCGGTTTTATTTTGATACCGGTGCCGGCCTCTGCCTGTTGTTATCAACCGATTTTGTGGAAGACAGTACCCTGTTCAGTCCCAAAAGAAAAAAAGTACTTACCCAGGTGGAAGGGCTGGGCGGTAAAAAACAAATGGAATTAACTACGGTAAAAACCTTTCGGCTGGGGCCTTACCGTTTCAAGCGGGTGCCGGCCTATATTTTTGAAGATGAATTCAATGTTACTTCCTATCCTTACCTGGGCGGCCTGATCGGCAACGATTTGCTGCGCCGGTTTAATGTTATTATCAATTATGAAAGGAGGGATGTTTATATAACACCCAATACTCATTACCGCGATTTTTTTGATTATTCTTATACAGGCCTTAATTTTTATGTGGTAGAGAACGAAATCGTGATTACAGATGTTATGAAAGGATCGCCGGCAGAAAAAGCCGGCTTTTTGCCCGACGATGTAATTATGGCGGTAAATAATAATTTCAGTAAGAATATACAAGCGTATAAAACAGCCTTACAAAATACCGGCGACAAAATAAAGATCCTGGTCTACCGCAATGGTCAGCCATTACTGCTCACGCTTAAAGTAAAGAGTATCATCTGATTTTCCAGCTTTCCCTTCGCAACCGGTTGTTTATAAATAGATATGCCCTTCCGGCGATCCCGCCAAATCCATCGCTGCCATAAACGTCAAAAATAGTTTAGCTTTGCCCTCTTTTTAAATGAAAGTATGATTCAGTTTGATAAGTTTACGCTCGCGAACGGATTAAGGGTACTGGTACATGCAGACAGCTCTACCCCCATGGTGGTAGTTAATATCATGTATGATGTAGGAGCCCGCGATGAAGACCCCGGTAAAACCGGTTTTGCCCATTTGTTTGAGCACCTGATGTTTGGTGGCAGTGTGCACATTCCCTCTTACGATGAGCCTCTGCAACTGGCCGGCGGCGAAAACAATGCCTATACCACCAACGACCTGACCAATTACTACTGCCAGCTGCCCGCAGAAAATATTGAAACCGCTTTCTGGCTGGAAAGTGACCGCATGTTAAGCCTCGCATTCAGCAGGAAAAGCCTGGAAGTGCAAAAGAAAGTAGTGATGGAAGAATTTAAGGAGCATTATATCAACAAGCCTTACGGTGATGTATGGTTCAAAATGCGCGAGCTGGCCTATACGGTTCACCCTTATCGCTGGCAAACCATTGGCAAGGAACTCGGCCATATAGAAAAAGCCAGCATTTCAGACGTAAAAAAATTTTTCCATAAACATTATTGCCCTGCCAATGCGATACTGGTGGTAGCCGGCAATACCAATACCGCCCAGGTAAAGCAACTGGCAGAAAAATGGTTTGCCGATATTCCGGCAGGAGAAAAATACAATCGGCAGTTGCCGGCAGAACCGCTGCAAACCGCGCCCCGCAAAGAGATTGTTACCGCCAGCGTTCCCATTGATGCGCTATACAAGAGCTGGCATATGGCTTCCCGGCTGGAAGATGGCTACTATGCTGCCGAACTGATCACCGATATACTTAGCGGTGGCGGCTCTTCCCGGCTTTACCAGGCACTTGTAAAGGAACAGCAGCTGTTCAGTAATATTGATTGCTATCATTTTGGCAGCACCGATAAGGGAATACTAACCATTGAAGGCAAGCTGGTAAAAGGCGTGGAAATGGAAGCGGCAGACAAAGCGGTGGAAGCTGAACTGGAGAAATTAAAGACCCTGCTGATTGAAGAGAAAGAACTGGAAAAAGTAAAAAATAAAACGGAGGCGGCACTGGCTTTTGAAGACATGAGTGTAATGAGCCGCGCCAGCAGCCTGGCTTCATATGAACTATTGGGCAATGCCAACCTGATAAATGAAGAGCTTGATAAATACCGCTCCATTACACGTGAAGAAATACGCGAACATGCGCAGAAAATATTTGACCTGCGCAACTGCAATACCCTTTACTACTATGCAGAAAAAAATCCTGCATAAACAGCTGCCGCATTTTCAGGAACAAGATCGGATCCTTTTACCAATAACCGGCTGTTTACACAACTGTAAACATTTTAATAAAGTTAAATAAGCCATATGCTGAACAGAGCCATCGCCCCTCCCATAAAAGACGCCATTGATTTTAACCTGCAATTAAAACCCTATCATACATTTATACTTGACAACGGAATAGCCGTATATGCTATTGACGCCGGTGCGGAAGAGGTATTGCAGGTAGAGTGGATATTTTCTGCAGGCAACTGGTATGAAAACCAGAATATGGTAGCCGCTTCTGCCAATTACCTGCTCAAGAACGGCACCTCAAAAAAAAATGCCTTTGAAATAAATGAACATTTTGAATATTACGGCGCTTACCTGAACCGCTCTGCCCACAATGAAACAGCCGGCCTTTCTTTGCATTGTTTAAGCAAACACGCTGCCCAGTTGCTGCCCGTGCTGGCAGAATTGATAACAGATACGGTATTCCCGGAAGATGAATTGCAGCTCTACAAACAGAACAATAAACAACGCCTGGCCGTGAGCCTGAAAAAAAGCGAGTTTGTAGCAGGGCGTTTTATTGACGAATACGTGTACGGCACTGACCATCCCTATGGCAAATACAGCACGGCCCATGCCTATGACGCACTGGACCGGCAGCAGTTACAGGATTTTTACCAGCAGTATTACCTCCAGAGCCAGTTTACCATTTTTATTGCCGGCAAATTGCCAAAAGACATAGAGCCGCTGCTGAATATCCATTTCGGGCAATTGCCTATTCATAAAACGGCCGCCGCAAAAACCCATTTGCTGCGCCCCTGGCCGGAAAAAAAATACAGGGTAATAAACGATAAGGAAGGCGTGCAGGGATCCATCCGCATGGCAAGATCCTTTCCCAACCGCCACCATCCCGATTTTACAAAAACAACCGTACTCAATACGCTTTTTGGTGGCTTTTTTGGCTCGAGGCTGATGAGCAATATAAGAGAAGACAAAGGATATACCTACGGCATCCACAGCTACCTGCAAAACCACCGGCAGGAAAGCGCCTGGATGGTGAGCACGGAAGCCGGGCGGGACGTATGTGAGGCAACCATCAGTGAAGTATACAAAGAAATGGAGCTGCTGCGCAAAGAACCCGTAAATGATGACGAGCTCCTGCTGGTAAAAAACTATATGCTGGGTTCTGTGCTGGGAGACCTGGACGGCCCATTCCATATTATTGCCAAATGGAAAAATATTATTCTTAACCAGCTGCCGGCATCCTTCTTTTACGATTCTGTTGAAGCAGTTAAATCAGTTACGGCAGCAGAACTGCAGGAGCTGGCCAATAAATATTTTATACCCGCCGATTTTTATGAATTAGTCGTAATTTGATACAGCGAACGCTGTTGCAAGGAGCAACAACTCCTGTTATCTAATTGATGTTGAAAGTTGCCCGGCCGATGGTCAGCGTATCGCCAATACTTTTTTTAACCGGAAACGGGTTATAAGATGAAGCAATAAGTACGTATGCAATTCGACAAGAAAAACATCCCGCCAGCGGAACTGGTTCATTTATACAAAAACATTCTTTTACCGCGGCTGATCGAGGAAAAAATGCTGGTGCTGTTGCGGCAGGGCAAAATCAGCAAGTGGTTCAGTGGCATTGGCCAGGAAGCCATTGCAGCAGGTGCCACGCTGGCCCTTCAGCCAAACGAATGGATAATGCCCCTTCACCGCAACCTGGGCGTATTTACCGCACGCAATATGCCATTGCATAAATTATTCATGCAATGGCAGGGCAGTAAAGACGGATACAGCAAAGGGCGCGAAAGAAGCTTTCATTTTGGCTCAAAAGCACATCATATCTGCGGTATGATATCGCACCTGGGTCCACAACTGGCCATTGCAGACGGTGTAGCACTTGCGTACAAATTAAAAAAAGAAAAAAAAGTTTCATTGGCTTTTACGGGCGACGGCGGTACCAGCGAAGGCGATTTTCACGAAGCCCTGAACACCGCCGCTGTCTGGGACCTGCCGGTTATTTTTATTATTGAAAACAACGGATACGGACTCAGCACCCCGGTGCACGAACAATACCGCTGCAATAGCCTGGTAGATAAAGCCAAAGGTTATGGCATGGAAGGCGTGCAGATTGACGGCAATAATATTTTAGCTGTTTACCAAACCGTTAAAGGGGTACGCGATTATTGTATCAATAACCAGAAACCGTATTTAATAGAGTGCATGACCTTCCGCATGCGCGGCCACGAAGAATCCAGCGGTATCAAATATGTACCAAAACAATTACTGACACACTGGGAACTGAATGATCCAATAAAAAATTATGAATTATACCTGGTACTGCAGCAGGTACTGACCGCAGAGGATATTGCCGCTATAAAAGAAGAATTGAAACAATATATTGAGGCCGAGCTGGAAATTGGTTTTGCCGCAAGCGCCATGAAGGTGAATACGGAGGAAGAGATAAACGACGTATACGCTCCGCGGGTAAGTAGTGCTGATTCAGTAACCGATAGCCTCGATAACCCGGCTGAACCCACAATAAATATGGCTAAAGCGCCGGGCAGATTTCCGGTTCCACTTCCCATACCTCCGATTACTGTAAACAACCAGCTGCGCTTTGTTGATGCCATTACCCAGGCCCTGCAGCAATCTATGCAGCAACACAGCCACCTGGTGCTGATGGGCCAGGACATTGCAGAATATGGCGGCGCTTTTAAGATAACAGAAGGTTTTGTAGAACAGTTTGGAAAAGAACGGGTACGCAATACGCCGCTTTGTGAAAGTGCTATTGTAGGCACGGCACTCGGGCTTAGCCTGGAAGGTTATAAAGGGCTGATGGAAATGCAGTTTGCTGATTTTGTAACCGCCGGCTTTAACCAGATCGTAAACAACCTGGCCAAGACACACTACCGGTGGGGCCAAAACGCCGATGTGGTAATACGGATGCCCACCGGCGGTGGCATGGGCGCAGGACCCTTTCACAGCCAAAGCAATGAAGCTTGGTTTGTGCATACACCTGGTCTCAAAGTAGTCTATCCATCCACACCCGAAGACGCCAAAGGCCTGTTGATAGCAGCTATTAACGACCCCAACCCGGTATTGTATTTTGAACACAAGGGCTTGTACCGGAGTATCAGCGGACCCGTACCCGAAGCGTACTACGAAACACCCATTGGCCTGGCCAGACAGGTACAAGCCGGAGATGATATTTCCATCATTACCTATGGCGCCGGCGTGTATTGGGCAACGGCTTACGCGGCAGAACACAGCGACACAAGCATAGAAATAACAGATCTCAGAACTCTATTGCCCCTGGATTACGAGGCAATTAAAACAACGGCGCAGAAAATAGGCAAAGTACTTATTCTGCACGAAGACAGCCTGACAGGCGGCATTGGCGCCGAAATCAGCGCCTGGATTACGGAGCATTGCTTTCGATACCTGGACGCGCCCGTATTTCGTTGCGCCTCGCTGGATACACCCATTCCTTTTAATACGGAACTAGAAAAAAATTTTATGGCCAGTGCCCGCTTGCATGAAACAGTACAAAGATTGCTGAATTATTAAAATCTGGCTGAATGCCTGACATGTATATAATCGCCAGCTGGAACGGAGCGGGCAAAACAACCCCCGTATATACACAGCTTCCCGTTATTGCCGAAACCAAGGCAGAGAATTCCTGCCTGGTAATTTCTGATAAAAAGGCAGCACTAAAAAAATACCTGCCAAAGACTTATCATTATCACCTTACTATTCCGCCCATCCTTTCTTCTGCCAGGCATCCTGTTAAGACCCATAAGATCATAAAAATAAAATTGCTTCTCCTGTGTAATCCGGTTGTTCCCTGCATCCTGCCGGCAAACCAGCTGTATGCGAAAACAATTGCTGCTCTTCCTTTTATTAACCCCTTCCGTACACTTATATTGCCAGTACAATCTATCGGGCAGCCGCCAAAGCAGTTATTACACCTATATCTATCGCCTCCGGCCAGCGGAAACCATTGAACTGTATAAAACCGGTCTGGATAAGGTGGGCGAGCAATACCTGCATGAGCGGGTAGACTCATTTGCAACTGGCAATGACCAGCCACCCTCCCTGCCGGACGGCAATTACCTGTTTGTGCGGGCAACCGATAACCGACTGCAATACGAATTAAAAACCATCGGCGATCTGCAATACAAACTGGTCAACAATCACCACGACCTGGGCGTGGCCCTCTATTCAAAACAGGGAGATTTACTGCAAGACGCCGCCGTGTTCATTAATCATCGCAAAATCGACTATGATCCCGCTACCCGCACCTACCTTGTCAGCAAACGAAAAAAGGGCGGATTGGTAAAAATAGCGTACCATAACACGTTGTATTTATTTCCCCTGTCTGCCGATCAGCCCCGTTATTACAGGCAGCGGTCCTGGCTGGCACGTTTATCCAATGCCTTTCCGCTGCGGTACATAACAGGGCCCATTAAACGATTATTATTGCCCTCCACAACCCAAGGCCCGGCATACGATCGCCGATTTACCGGGTTTCTGGTATTCAGCAAGCCGAAATACAAACCCGGCGACACCGTACAACTGAAAGCTTATATCATGGACCGGCAGGGGGTACCCGTTAACCGTGCATTGCTGCTGCGGCTACGCAATCCAACCGAAGACAAAGATACCGTCCTCTGCACCCTGCAACCTTATCGGGCCGGCGCTTATACCTACCAATTTGTTCTCACAGACAGCCTGCAACTTAGCTTAGATGAGGATGCCGCTGTAACGTTGGAAGAGCCGGCCAAGAATACCCAAGACAGCCGCCGGCAGGTATTGATGCGCGGTAGCTTTGCCTTTGAAGAATATGAGCTGTCATCCATCCATTTTACCGGCCGGATCGATAAAGCCATTCATTACCCTGGCAACCCACCCGCCATCTTTCTAAAAGCAACGGATGAAAATGAACTGGCGGTAATGGACGGCCGTGTGCAAATTATTGTCAGACCGGATGAACAGGAATACAAAACTTTTTACGGACCAGCAATTTTTTTGCCTGATACCTTGTGGAACCATCGCC